>NZ_JBBOZQ010000001.1:3988842-4306610 GCF_038008685.1 Lysinibacillus sp. FSL W8-0992 | reverse complement strand
ATTGCGCTGTTGGAAGCGTGAAGGTCATGGACATGAAACGTTTTTAGAAGTAGTACAAAATTCTTGTAACCCAGGCTTTATTGAATTAGGTCAACGCTTGGGCGGTGAAAAGTTATTACAGTATATTAAAGACTTTGGTTTTGGAGAAAAAACAGGATCCAATATTGCTGGTGAAGCTTCAGGGATATTATTTTCTAAAGAAGCATTTGGTCCTGTAGAGCAAGCGACAACCTCATTTGGTCAAGGTGTTGCAGTTACACCGATCCAACAAGTGCAAGCAGTAGCTGCTGCCGTCAATGGGGGCAAGCTCTATACGCCATATGTTGTGAAAAAGATTTTTAATCCAGATACTGGCGAAACCATCAATGAAACAGAACCAGTTATTAAAAGGCAAGTAATTCGTGAGGAAACGTCTGCAAAAGTACGTGAGGCATTAGAGTCTGTTGTTGCGAAAGGTTCAGGTCGACAAGCATATCGAGATGGTCTACGTATCGGAGGCAAAACAGGTACAGCACAAAAAGTTGAAAATGGGCGGTATAAAGATGGCGAATATATCGTATCTTTTATAGGATTTGCACCTGCTGACAATCCACAAATCGTCGTGTATGTAGCAGTGGATAATCCAAAGAAAACAACACAATTTGGTGGTGTTGTAGCAGCTCCGATTGTTGGCCAAATTATTGAAGATGCAGCACCATTTGTTGGCATTGAAAAATCGAAAGAACAGCTTGAAAAAGATTATCGTTGGGGTGACCCACTTACGGTGAAAGTACCAAGTTTCATAGGGCAAACGAAGGATGATATTGCCAAGCAACATTATCCATTCCGCATTGAATGGCATGGAGAAGGTACTAAAATTGGTAGTCAATTACCTGAAGTGGATAGTGTTATCAAACAAGATGGCACCATTCATTTATATTTAGTGAACTAACGTAACTTTACCTTTAAAAAAAGGGAAAGAACCACTATTATTATGAAGGGTAGTAATAAATATATGAGAGTTTGTGCTTTTTTCGTGAAGAAGAAAGTGAAACAAGATTTAAAGGAGATTTTTCAATGAAACTCGCAACAACGCTTACCATTTTAGCTATTGCTTTTATAGTAACAGTTATCTTGGCACCAATTAGTATTCCACTTCTTCGTCGATTGAAGTTTGGGCAAAGTATTCGAGAAGAAGGACCGAAATCACACATGAAAAAAGCAGGCACACCGACAATGGGAGGCATTATCTTTTTAATGGCCATCATCATTACAACGGTAGCAATTGGCAGCTTTTTAGATTTATTAACAACACAAACTGTGGTCCTTTTACTTGTACTAGCAGGTTTCGGATTAATTGGCTTTTTAGATGATGGCTTAAAGGTCATTTTCAAACGTAATTTAGGGTTAACATCGATTCAAAAGTTAATAGGGCAAATCGTTATTGCGATTCTTGCATACTTCCTATTGCACGTTAGTTCTTTTGATACATCATTAGCCATTCCATTTACAGACTGGACAATTGATTTTGGTGTGTTTTATGTAGCCTTTATGATTTTCTGGTTAGTTGGGTTTTCTAATGCTGTCAACCTAACAGATGGTCTTGACGGTCTTGTGGCAGGTACAGCATCGATTGCATTTGCGGCATTTGGTGTTATTGCACTATTCCAAAGCCAAGCAGATATCGCGTTATTTACATTTGCGGTAACAGGAGCATTATTAGGATTTTTACTATTCAATGCAAACCCTGCAAAAGTATTTATGGGAGATACTGGCTCACTTGCTCTAGGTGGAGCACTAGCTATGGTATCGGTACTAGTGAAAGAAGAGTTTTTACTTTTATTAGTTGGATTAGTGTTTGTTATTGAAACACTATCTGTTATTTTACAGGTGGGTAGCTTTAAAATTCGTAAAAAACGAATATTTAAAATGAGTCCTATCCACCATCATTTTGAATTATCAGGTTGGTCAGAATGGAAAGTTGTACTTGTATTTTGGTCAACTGCTTTAGCAGTAGCATTGATTGCAGTCTTATCGGAGGCGTTCTTATGAGAGAATATACAGATTTACAACATAAAAAAGTCCTTGTTTTAGGCCTAGCTAAAAGTGGTGTGGCAGCAGCGGAGATTTTACATGAGCTTGGCGCCTTTGTAACAGTCAATGATTCAAAGCCGTTTGATGAAAGCCCAGATGCGCAAGGTCTACTGCAAAAAGGCATCACAGTTATTTGTGGTCGTCATCCAGAGGATTTACTTGACGAAGGATTTGAGCTCGTTGTAAAAAACCCTGGTATCCCGTATAGCAATAAAATTGTAGCAGATGCAATTAGTCGCGATATACCTGTATGGACAGAAATAGAGCTAGCTTATTTAATTAGTGATGCACCATTTATTGGTATTACAGGTTCTAATGGTAAAACGACAACGACGACATTAATTTTTGAGATGTTGGAAAATGGTGCGAAAAAACCGTTAATTGCAGGGAATATCGGCACAGTTGCATGCGGTGTAGCAAGAGAAGCACAAGAGGATAACGTCATCGTTACGGAGCTATCATCGTTTCAGCTTATGGGTATCAAAACATTTAAACCAAAAATTTCTATTTTAACAAATCTTTATGATGCCCATCTTGATTATCATGGTACGTTTGATAACTATGCTGAGGCAAAGTTTGGTGTAACTCGCAATCAGGATGAAAATGATTATTTCATTTACAACGCGGATCAGCCAATTGTTGTTGGCTATGCTGCAAAATCAAATGCAAAAAAAGTACCTTTTTCTTCTAAAGGACGTACTGAACAAGGAATTAGCGCTGATGATACGACAATTTATTGGCAAGGTGAGCCGTTTATGGACCGAGCGAATATTGCTCTGCCTGGTAAACACAATCTAGAAAATATTCTAGCCGCTGTAGCAGCTTGTATATTGATTGGCTGTGACAAAGCTAAAATGGAAGAGGTATTAGCTGAATTTGGAGGCGTCCGTCACCGTACACAATTTGTCCGTGAGTGGAATGGTCGAAAAATTTACAATGACTCTAAAGCAACCAATTGCTTAGCAACAAAAAGTGCATTAGATGCATTCAAAGCACCTATTATTTTGCTTGCGGGTGGTTTAGACCGCGGGCATTCTTTTGAAGAGTTAAGACCTTGTATGGGGCATGTGAAAGGCGTTGTGGCGTTCGGTGAAACGGGCTTACGTTTTGTAGAATTTGCTAAGTCTTGTGGTGTATCGCAAACGGTTATTGCTCAAAATGTAGAGGATGCTGTTCATTATGCCGCGCCGATGTCTGCAGAAGGAGATATTATTCTACTATCACCAGCTTGTGCAAGTTGGGATCAATATGACAGCTTTGAAATTCGTGGTGACGTTTTTATTGATGCTGTAATGAAGCTGTAATGAGCCTGTAACTATTTTAGAATATACTTGATGTGGAAGGATGGCATTACTGAGAGGGAAAGAAAGCTATTTATTGCTCGTCACAACTTTGATGCTATCAATAATCGGCATTATTTTCGTCTATTCTGCAGGCACCTATTGGAGTGCCGTTCATTATAGTGGGAAAATGCCGTTTTATATGAAACAAAGTTTGTATTTTGTGGTAGGCATTGTAGTGTTTTTAATTACCATTCGATTAAACATATTAAAAGAGCAATCCTTTTGGAAGATGGCTTATATATTTTCGTTGGTTTTACTAGTCCTTGTACTAATACCAGGTATTGGACTTGAACGAAATGGGTCTCAAAGCTGGATTGGTGTAGGACCATTAACGATACAACCTGCTGAGATAACGAAAATTACAGTGCTAGTGTATATCAGTCATATATTAGCGCAGCACAAAACTGGTACGCCAATCGTTAATTGGCGACATGCTGTTATCGTGGTGTTACCCGTTGTGTTAATTATGCTTCAGCCTGATTTTGGATCTGTTTTTATACTTGTAGTATCTGTTTTTTTATTGTTATTTGTGGCAGGGTATCCGTTAAAGCTTTACGCGATGATAATGGTAGCAGGAGTTGCTGGATTAGTAGGCTTGATTGCCACAGCACCATATCGACTTAAACGTATTGAAGCGTTTCTTGACCCTTGGGCAGATCCATTGGTAAGTGGATTCCAAGCGGTTCAATCTTTAATGGCAATTGGCCCAGCAGGGATTTTCGGACATGGATTTGGACAAAGTAGACAAAAATTCTTATATTTACCTGAACCGCAAAATGATTTTATTTACGCGATTATTTTAGAAGAAATTGGTTTGGTGGGTGGGCTCGTTATTTTAGCACTATTTATACTGACAATATACGCTGGTTATAAATTTGCAGTACAGGCTAAAACACGAACATCCTATTATGCGATTATTGGTCTTGTGACAATGTTAACTGTACAGGCGTTTTTAAATATAGCTGTAGTTATCGGTTTGGTTCCTGTAACCGGTGTCACATTACCATTTATAAGCTATGGTGGAACATCTTTAGTAACAATGTGGTTGATAATAGGTATTATTTATCAATTAGCGAAATAAATATAAAGGAGGAGTACTTTTTATGGAGAAAGTAATTGATATAGAAGATCGCATCCCTACGCTTAAGCAGCGACGAAAAAAGCGTACAAATCGTAAATTCATTGTCCTAATATTACTTTTCTTTTTAGTGCTAGCTGTACTCCTTTATTTTCAATCTCCTTACAGTGATATTAAAAGCATTACGGTTAATGGTGCCCAACTAGCTGACGAACAATATTATTTAGAGGCTAGTACACTTGCACCAGGAAAGTCGATGTGGGGTTTTACGGTGAAAGATGTAGAGCAGGCATTGCTAAAGGACAAATGGGTACAAGAGGCACATGTCCAACGCAAATGGCTGCGGGGCGTAACGATTGATATTAAGGAATGGAAAAAAGTTGCGTACTTAGCTGGTGACGGAACTTACTACCCATTGTTAGAGAACGGTAAGAAGTTTGAACAAGCGGGCGACAATATCCCTATTGATGCACCTGTTTTTATTGGCATTACAGGGGAAAAAACAATTAACAAGCTTGTAGAGCAATTAGCACGTTTAAAACCAGAAGTATTAGCTTTAATCTCCCAAGTCAATACTAACAGTAATGAGGCTAATCCTAATGCGGTCAAACTTTATATGAATGATGGCTATGAAGTACGTGCAGTTATTCCAACATTAGCTGACAAGCTAAATTATTATCCTTCAATTGTTGCGCAAATAGCAAATTTAGAAAAGGGTGTTATTGACATCGAGGTTGGCTCATATTACCGTCCCTTTAATGATGAGTACAATAAAGTCAGCATTGATATGACAGACAACCCTGATGAAAAAGCGGACAACCCTGATGAAAATGCCGCCAACCAGGAAGTGAATGAAGATGAACAACAAGAAACAGAATAGCAAAGGGAATTTCTTTACGAGGAAACAATTTGAGCTCCTCATCGTTTGTATAACTACTGGGTTTATCATCGGCTATTCTTACAACCAAGCAAAGGACAATCGGCAAACAAGCTCGATTAAATCTGAGCTATTTGAACAAGAAGATACGTATCGTGAGGAGTTGATTGAACAGCAGGAGCGCAATAAAGAACTCACAGAAGAAGCGAACAAGTTACAAGAAAAGATTCGGAACTATGAAAAAGAATTCGCTTCGAATGAAAAGGATTCTAAACAATTAGTTCAAGAAGCAGAAGACTTACGTTTACTATTAGGTGATTTAAGTTCGGAAGGAAAGGGTATACGTATAACGCTTCAAGATGGCGATTACGATCCTAAATCTGTAAACCCTAATGATTATATCGTCCACGAAAGCCATGTGTTTAAATTATTGAATGAATTAAAAATTTCTGGAGCACAGGCAATTGCCATTAATGGGCAACGGGTCTTGGCTAATTCTTATATAAGATGTAATGGACCTGTTATTACAATTGACGGCAAGCAACACCCTGCCCCCTTTGTAATTGAGGCGATAGGGGATTCTACAACACTTCGTGCTTCACTGAACTTAAGTGGTGGTGTAGTAGATCAGTTGTTAAATGACAATATTGTAGTGTCATTAGAAGAAAATCAAAAGTTAACAATGCCAAATGTAAAAGTAGAAAGTTAACGACTATTATTCCATGAATAAACATGGGGTAAAAATTAGGTAAAGCCTCCCACGGATGTCCTAGATAAAAATTGTTCATATTACAATTCAACATCTAAATTTAACGATATCAAGGAGTAATTGTTTGCGATACGTCTAGGAGGGGCTATTTTGAAAAAAAATATGTACACCCGAATAACGATCGTGCTATTTATTATCGGTTTGATGATAGCGGTACAATACAATACCATTCAAAAACCAGCTGAGCGAGATACACGAGATATTTGGGCCATACGAGAGGAATTAGCAGAAGAAAAGCAAAGGCATTCCACATTATTAGCAGATATTCGCTCACTTAATGAGGTAATGGGTCGCTATGAGCAATCTGAAAAAGCTAATTTACAAGCTGTTTTAAATGACACAGTCAATCAATTAAAACAACAGGCAGGCTTAACGGATACTACAGGTCCAGGGGTAGTACTCCGAGTAGAGCCAGCTCCGGAATTAGTTGCAATGGGGTATGAAATGAAAGAGATCTCTCCGGATTTACTTACCCAATTACTGAATGAATTATTTAAATATGATGCTGCTAGTGTTGCCATTGATGGGAATCGTATTGTTCATACATCAGCCATCAGAGACATAAATGGAAAAACGACGGTGAATAGTGTAGCACTTTCATCACCACCTTTCGAAATCTATGTTGGGACAAGCACATATAAAGCAGCACAAAAAATGTATAATTCTATTCAAGCTTCAACATTTATCGATTCATTTTATTTAGATAATTTTAAATTAGTGATAGAGGAGCCTACTGCACAGTTAACCATACCGGCATTCGATCAACCATTGACGAATGATTATTTAACAGAGGTCAAAAAAGGAGATTAATATATGTGGCTACCATTTTTAGGTTTGGTATTTGGACTAGCGCTTGGCTTGTTAACAAATATCCAAATTCCCTCTATCTATGAAAATTATTTGTCAATAGCAGTGCTGGCTGCATTAGATACGTTATTTGGAGGTATTCGAGCTCAATTACAACAAGTATATGACGATAAAGTATTTGTATCAGGTTTCTTTTTTAATATAGTTCTTGCGGCGGGATTGGCGTTCATAGGTGTGAATTTAGGGGTGGACTTGTATTTAGCTGCCATTTTCGCCTTTGGAGTACGCTTGTTCCAAAATATTGCAATAATTAGGCGTATTTTACTAACTCGGTTAGATGAAAAACGTCACAATAAGAAAAAAACTTCCATAGAATGAGAGAAAAATTGACCAAAATACTCGATTTGCTTAGACATTAGGCAAGATTTACAATAGAATGAAATTAAGAGCATTTTCAAGGAGGTGCAGCGAATTTGAATCATCAAGAATTATATATATCACTCGATATAGGATCTTCCTCTATCAAAGTATTAATAGGTGAAATGAGCGACGGACAATTACATGTAATTGGGGTCGGTAATGTAAAATCGAATGGGGTTCGAAAAGGTGCAATTGTTGATATTGATGCAACAGTTCAATCTATTCGAAAAGCAGTAGAACAAGCAGAACGAATGACAGGTTATCAAATCGATGAAGTCGTTTTAGGCGTTCCAGCTAATCAGACGATGTTACAACTAGTTAAAGGTGTTGTCGCTGTAAATAGTGAAAATAGAGAAATTACAGATGATGATTTAGACAGAGTGGTAGAATCTGCACAAGTCATGTCAATACCTCCTGAACGTGAATTAGTCAACATCATTCCAAGACAGTTTATAGTAGATAATTTAGACGAAATTAAAGACCCACGCGGTATGATTGGTATTCGTCTCGAAATGGATGCGACAATGATTACGACCTCTAAAACGTTGTTACACAATGTACTTCGTTGCGTAGAGAAAGCGGGATTAAGCATTAGAGAGATTTATTTACAACCACTGGCGGCTGGTTATTTTGCATTAACGGAAGATGAAAAAAACCAAGGTACAGCCTTTATTGAATTAGGTGGCGGCTCAACAACTATTGCGGTATTTGAAGAGGGGCTACTTACACATACTGGTGTCATTCCAGTAGGTGGGGATCATATTACAAAAGATATTTCAATTGTTTTAAAAACACCGACAGATCAAGCGGAGCAAATTAAACACCAATTTGGACATGCCTTTTACGATGATGCTTCAGACGAGGAACTTTTTGAAGTGCCAGTTGTAGGTACAGATTCAAGGGATCAGTACAGCCAACGCTTTATTTCAGAAATTATTGGTGCTAGATTAGAAGAATTATTTGAACTAGTAATTGATGAGTTAGCACGTCTAGGCGTTCGAGATTTGCCAGGTGGTGTTGTTTTAACAGGTGGTGTTGCAAAGCTAGATGGTATAGCTCAATTAGCACGCCAGATACTGCAAACGCGTGTTAGAATATATACTCCAGATTATATTGGCGTTAGAGAGCCTTCATTTACGACGGCAGTTGGACTGATTCGTTACGCCTATCTAGAAGATGATTTTTATGGAAAAGGTACGAATACGCAGCCTATTGAGTATGCGGTTGTCGGTGCTCAAGCACCAGCATCTAAAAAGCAAGAATATGCTACACCTTCAGAATCAAAAGGAAGCGTAATCGGTAGAGCAAAAAAATTATTTGATAAATTTTTTGATTAACTTGAATGCGTAATGAATGATACAGAGTCGAGTTACCGTGGGAGGAAAAAAGAATGTTAGAATTTGATACAAGTGTTGATCAACTTGCAGTTATAAAAGTCATTGGTGTGGGTGGTGGCGGTAACAACGCTGTTAACCGAATGATAGAGCATGGTGTACAAGGTGTTGATTTTATCGCAGTAAACACAGATTCACAGGCTTTGAATTTATCGAAAGCAGAAATTAAGCTACAAATCGGTACAAAACTTACGCGTGGTTTAGGAGCAGGAGCTAATCCAGAAGTAGGGAAAAAAGCGGCTGAAGAAAGTCGTGAACAATTAGAAGAAGTATTACGCGGTGCGGATATGGTATTCGTAACAGCTGGAATGGGTGGAGGCACAGGTACTGGTGCTGCACCGGTTATCGCCCAAATTGCACGTGATTTAGGCTCACTAACAGTTGGTGTTGTAACACGACCTTTTACTTTTGAAGGGCGAAAGCGACAAACACAGGCAATTGGTGGTATTGGTGGCATGAAAGAAGCTGTCGATACATTAATCGTTATTCCGAACGACAAGCTATTACAAATTGTCGACAAATCGACTCCGATGCTAGAAGCTTTCCGTGAAGCGGATAACGTTTTACGTCAAGGTGTACAAGGTATTTCGGATTTAATCGCAACACCAGGTCTGATTAACCTAGACTTTGCTGACGTAAAAACAATTATGTCTAACAAAGGTTCTGCATTAATGGGTATCGGTATTGCGACAGGCGAAAATCGTGCAGCAGAAGCTGCTAAAAAAGCAATTTCAAGCCCATTACTTGAATCATCAATTGATGGTGCTAAAGGTGTCTTGATGAACATTACAGGCGGCTCTAACCTAAGTTTATTTGAAGTACAAGAAGCGGCAGATATCGTTGCATCGGCTTCGGATGAAGAAGTTAACATGATTTTCGGTTCGGTTATTAACGAAAATTTAAAAGATGAGATCATTGTAACTGTTATTGCGACTGGTTTCACAGAAGAGTCGTTACAACAACACCGAGGAAATACGCGTCCAGGCATTAACAGCATTAATAATAATCGACAAGCTGCTCCTCAACAACAAGCACCTATTCGTGAGCAGCGTCAAGAGGTACATGTTCAGCAAGAACAACCACAGCGCCAAAGTCAGCAAAATTATGGACAAGATGACATGTTAGAAGTACCTGCATTTTTACGTAACCGTAAAAATCGCGGATAATAAAAACTCGTATTTTACATATGTAAAATACGAGTTTTTTTAAGTGCCTGACACGCAAACAATTCTGAATTGTTTGCGTGTCAGGCACTTTTTGTGTAAGGAAACGAAGTTTTTTGTCAAAACATTTTAAGGAAATCATGCGATTGTTTGACAATATTTGTGCCGCTGGCGTGCTAACTTTGTAAGTAGGAGGCGGCTGTTATGTATGGAGAATGGCTGGTGCTCATTAATACGCTTTATAATCTAGCAATATTGACGTTTACAGCAAAAGTTACAGGCGTTTATGTAAAGAATACGAGATTATTAATGAGTTCAATTATTAGTAGTTTAATAGCTGTAATCGGTGGTCAAATGCTGCTTACGATTGTGCTAAGCTTTATTGTACTAATTGGTCTAGCTTTTCGCTTTAAACTTCGAAGCTTTCAAAAGCAAGGTCCTATTGTACTGACCGCAACGATTGTTATTGGCGGACTGTTAACAGCATTACAACCGTATTTAAAGAGTCTTTCTGTCATTCACTTTATTGTACTTTGCTTATTGCTGGCATTTGGTAATCTCCTTATATTTTATAAGCAATGGGGATTTGTAAAGCTGGAGCGTGTAAGTGGACAGTTTGTATTTCAAACGACCTTAAAGGTTTTTGATGAAGTTATCCCACTTTCGGCATTTGTTGATACAGGAAATCAATGTATTGAGCCACTGTCGGGAAAACCTGTTCATTTCGTTTCGTATTCAGCGCTACGACCTTATTTACCAGCAACAATTCGAGATGCACTATCGCAATGGCAAGAAACAGATCCTTACGATGTATCAATGTTTTCAGTAGATTATCAGCGTCTTATTCGATTTATTCATGTCAATACTGTGCAACAACAAACTGTTGTCTTAGGCTTTCGCTTTGATGAATTGCATATTAAAGGAGAGTCATCACAAGTAAAAACAAATGAATATATCGTTTTAACAAAAAAAGCTAAAAATTTTCCGCATAGCACAGCAGCAATTTTACATTTTTCAGCGCTTTCAAATAACTCATAGAGGGGGAGAACTATTGCTTCTTAGGCTACTTGCTAGCTTGAAAAAATTATGGGGTAAGTTTCGGAGTCGTGAAACGTACTATATAGGGGGAAATGATTCATTGCCAGTGCCACTAAGTCGAGAAGAAGAAGTCACAGTCATTGCATCCTTTATGAACGGAGATTTACGAGCTAGAGATACACTTATTGAACGTAATTTACGTCTTGTTGTTTATATTGCTAGACGTTTTGATAATACGGGTACGCCGATTGAAGATTTAATTAGTATTGGTTCAATTGGCTTAATAAAGGCGATTGAAACGTTCAATACCGATAAAAATATTAAACTTGCAACGTATGCATCACGTTGTATTGAAAATGAAATTTTGATGCATTTACGTAAAACAAGTCGCATGAAGGGTGAAGTTTCACTAGATGAACCACTAAATTCTGATGCAGATGGAAATGAGTTACTATTGTCTGATATTTTAGGGACAGAGGAACATATTATTCTAGATAATGTTGAAAAGAAAATCGAACGTCAGCATATGTTCCATGCCATTAATTTATTAGGTGCACGTGAACGATACATTATGGAATGTCGTTTCGGATTAAACGGTAAAATTGAAATGACGCAAAAAGAAGTAGCAGATCATTTAGGAATTTCGCAATCATATATTTCAAGGTTAGAAAAGAAAATTATACAAGATTTACGAGAAAATTTGAATCAGCCAATATCTTAGATAGGGAAATTTATCCTACCTAAAATTGGTCACATTTTTTCTGCATATTCTCGATTCTGTCGGACAAACTGATGTAACGGTTTAGTCAGAGAATAACATCCGGAGGAATCGAATATGCGAACAAAAGTAGATCTTTGCGGCTTAGATACATCGACTTTGCCAATTTTAAAGCACGAAGAAATGAAGGAACTCTTCATTCGATTACAAGCAGGAGAAACAGAGATTCGGGAAGAGCTTGTAATGTGTAATTTAAGGTTAGTGCTAAGTATTGTCGGACGATTTGCCTACAGGGGTGAACAGGCAGATGATTTATTTCAGGTAGGCTGTATTGGCCTCATGAAAGCCATTGATCATTTCGATTTGAAGCATAATGTACGATTTTCAACATATGCTGTACCAATGATCATTGGTGAAATTCGTCGCCATCTGCGTGATCATCATGCACTACGTGTTTCTCGTTCTCTTAGAGATATTGCGTATAAGGCGATGCAGGCAAAAGAACAATGGATAACCGATAATTTGCGAGAACCAACGATTGAAGAAATCGCAGAAATGATTGACATGAAAAAGGAAGATGTATTATTTGCTTTAGATGCCATTCAAGACCCAGTTTCATTACAAGAACCCATTTATGCAGACGGTGGAGACGCTGTTTATATGATGGACCAATTACGTGATGATGATGTATCAGAAGATCAATGGGTTGCCTACGTGTCAGTGAAGGAAAGCTTACAAAAGTTAGATGTACGTCAGCAGATGATTGTAGCGAAGCGTTTTTATTATGGTGAGACACAAACTGAAATTGCAAAAGAATTAGGGATTTCCCAAGCGCAAATTTCACGTCTAGAAAAAAATGCCATTGAAACAATGCAGAAAGATTATAAGTAAGTAGACAATGCGCACCCGAAACTTCGGTGCGCATTTTATCTTCATTGCGTTAGTGCGAACATGAAGATAGCGGTCATAGATTTTTAGCTATACAGCAATTAATCAATAAGCATTGTAATTGTTTTAGCTCAACATAAAACACAATGGTAATTGATTTAGTAGGAGGGATACAGATGCGTTTCTCGATGTTACAGCAAAAAGAAGTAATAGAAGCAGGGAATGGACGTTTTTTAGGCTTTGTTGTAGATGCAGAAGTATCAAAAGAAACGGGCTATGTAACGGCATTTATGATTGCAGAGCCACGAAAATATTTAGGGTTTTTTAGAGGAGAAGAATCAATAAGAAAAGTGTATATGAAAGATGTTCTTGTAGTCGGAAAGGATGTCATTCTAGTAAAGGCATTATCGTAGAATCATAGCATTTGTGCTGCTCGCTCATATTTTTCGAACAGTAAGACTGTAGCCCCTCATTGCGCGTGAGCAGCGTAAATGTATCAGCATTTTTATAGGTCAGGCTATTCATTGATAAATGAACAGTTGCTTGTTACAATAAAGGAAACTAAGTTGTAAAGTTGGGAAAAACAGTGACGAAAATCTTAACAAATTTAGACAAAATTAATAATCAAATACAAGCAGCACAACATCGTTCAAATCGTGAGGCAACTAATGTTCAAATTATTGCTGTTACGAAAGAGGTCTCCGTTGAGAGAACACAAGAAGCAATTGATGCAGGGCTTATACATTTAGGCGAAAATCGTCCTGAAGGCTTAAAACAAAAAATTGAAGCCATTCAAGCAAATGTACACTGGCATTATATTGGATCATTACAAACTCGAAAAGTAAAACAAGTTATTAACGAAATTGATTACTTACATTCCTTGGATCGTCTAAGCTTAGCTGAAGAAATTGAAAAAAGAGCAACAAAAACGGTAAAATGTTTTGTACAAGTTAATGTGTCAGGTGAAGAATCAAAACATGGTTTAACAGCAGAAGACGCAGTAACTTTTATTGAATCTTTACAAGACTTCACGAAAATTCAAGTTGTAGGTTTAATGACAATGGCACCAAATACAGAGGACGAAACAATTATTCGCTCTGTTTTTAAGCAATTAAAACAATGTCAACAGCAAATAGCCGAACGAGGATTCGCACACGCACCTTGTACCGAGTTATCAATGGGCATGTCTAATGACTTTGAAATAGCGGTAGAGGAAGGAGCTACATTCGTTCGAGTCGGAACGGCTCTTGTTGGAAATGAAAGAGGGGAACAGGATGAGCATGAAAAATAAAATTAAAAACTTCTTTTATCTTGAAGAAGACCTAGAAGAAGAAATCACGCAAGCTCCTATTCAGCAACAACCCGTGCAACAACAACCGATTCATGCAGCTAAACCATCTAAAAAGGTTATCAAAGAACGTAAGGCACAAATTCATGAAATTGTACCGCAAAGTACAAATGCTAATAATAATATTGTTAGTTTACAAGCAGCTATGAATACAAAAGGTGCAAAGGTTGTATTGGTAGAACCTAGAGTTTATGCAGAGGCTCAGGATATCGCAGAAAACTTAAAAAACAAAAGAGCAACAATTGTTAATCTGCAACGTATTGAAAGAGAGCAAGGTATACGAATTATCGATTTTTTAAGCGGTACAGTCTATGCGCTAGGTGGAGACATTCAACGTATAGGCAAAGATATATTCTTATGCACACCAGATAATGTAGAAGTGTCTGGCGAAATTTCAAATTTTATTTTAGACGATAATTAATAGCGAGGATTGTAGTTTATATGACTTTTTATATAATTTTGCATTATTTGGATTTAGCATTTACTGTGTACTCATTTATGCTAGTAGCATATGTTTTAATGTCTTGGGTACCAGCTGCTCAAAGTTCAGCAATTGGCCGTTTTCTTGAAAGAATGTGTGATCCATACTTAGGGCTTTTCAGAAAAATCATTCCTCCTATTGGCATGATTGATATTTCTCCGATTGTGGCAATATTCATGTTGAATTTTATTAAAAATGGGCTTTTTATTGTGATTCAAAAAATATTCTTTATGTTTTAGTCAGAATCCTCACAATTAGTGGGGATTTTTTGTGTAAAAAGGGAATACTAGACATACATAAACTAGTAGTTTCAAATGGATGAGGTAGATGGGGTGAACGATAGATGGAGCATTTAATACAACATTTTAGGAAGGACGAGCAGCCTTTTATTGAGCAGGTAGTAAGTTGGCAACGTGAGGTGGAAGACCGCTATGCTCCGAAACTTACAGATTTTTTAGATCCAAGGCAGCGTTTTATTGTGATGTCTATCATTGCGCAAAATAATATGCTTCAAACGACAAGCGATGGCTTGTTTCATGAGGCAGAACGTCAACGTATGCTTATTTTCCCAACGTATTTCGAACCGCAAGAGGACGATTATCAGCTTACAGTATTTACAATTCACTATCCTGCAAGATTTGTCCAATTGCGCCACCCAGATGTGCTCGGTGCCCTATTATCATTAGGCTTAGACAGAGCTAAATTCGGAGATATTCGGGTGAATGAGCAGCAAGTGCAGTTTGTAGTCGCTGAAGAGGTCGCAGATTATGTACGCCTTCATTTAACAGGGATTGGGAAGGTTAAAGTGCATGTAGAATCTATTAAAGAGTCACAAGCGCTTATTGAAAATGAAGATGACTGGCAGGAAGAATCTCATACCGTTACTTCTATGCGTTTGGATGTCATTATTGCAACGGTATTAAAAGTGTCTCGTCAAAAAGCGCAAGCTCTTATTAGCGGAAAAAAAGTGCGTGTAAACTGGACTGAGCGAGATAGTGTTGCTTTTGAATGTCAAGAAGGTGATATTTTATCAGTACGAGGTAGTGGTCGTGTGAAAATAATAATGACAGAAGGCCGAACAAAGAAAGATAAAATTCGTTTGCAAATCGGTCGTTTGACCCAAAAAGGGTAAAAAACATGTAATTTCTATTTATTTTTACTGCTAAGTTGTTAGAACAATTGTATAATAGGAATTACGAATGTACATGTAAAGGAGAGAAGGATCGTATGCCATTATCACCTATTGATATACATAATAAGGAGTTTACAAAATCTTTCAGGGGATATGCTGAAGATGAAGTAAATGAATTTTTAGATCAAATTATTAAAGATTATGAAAAATTACTCCGTGAAAAAAAAGATGTCGATAAGCAACTGGAAATGGCTTTAGAGCAAGCGAGACATTTTAATTCTTTAGAGGAAACATTACAAAAATCAATTGTTGTCGCTCAAGAGGCAGCAGATGAGGTACGAAGAAACTCACAAAAAGAAGCAAAGCTTATTGTGAAAGAAGCCGAAAAAAATGCTGATCGCATTGTTAATGAGGCATTAACGAAAGCACGTAAAGTAACTATAGAAATAGATGAGCTGAAAAAGCAGTCAAAAGTTTTCCGCAATCGATTTAAAATGCTTGTAGAAGCACAATTGGATTTACTTAATGCAGACGATTGGGATCATTTATTGCAATATGATATTGATTTAACAGAAATTCAGTCTTCTGTTGAGGAAGCCCAAGAATCAGAAGAAATCTAAATAGTCCATTGAAAAAGTGACGTAGTCATGTAATGAATATGACTTGACGCCATACATGGATTTCCATATACTATTGTAATAGTAATTAAATAAGAACAGATATGCATATAGGCAGAGACGAAGACAGTATTTGTTAGGTGTAGTAAAGCGATTTGGGGATAGTGTGAGCCCAGACAAGCAAATAACAAAGAAAATCACTTCTGAGCTAAATAACTGAACGTTTAGTAAGTTATTTCGGAGCGCACAACGTTAACGTGCTTTCAAGCGGTAGTACAATTATGTACTACAACTAGGGTGGTACCGCGAGTTCAAGCTTCTCGTCCCTTACAGGGATTGAGGGGCTTTTTTTGTTGTTAATGGATTGTTTTGCGTGTCACTAGGAAAGTATAGCAAAAAGGCGTAATTTAAATGATTGGCACAAGTTGTGTTCTGTTTACCTTTGCTTGGGACTTACAAAAATCTGTCGAATGTAATCAAATGCTTAGCAATTGTTCTCTGTTTGCAAAAAAATAAAGGAGGAATTAACAAATGGTTGAATATAAAGAAACGTTACTAATGCCGAAAACAGATTTTCCAATGCGCGGAAATTTACCAGCGAATGAACCAAAAATGCAAGAAAAATGGAATGAGATGGACATCAATAAACTACAAATGGAGCGTACAGCAGGTCGCCCTGAATATGTTCTACATGATGGCCCTCCATATGCAAATGGTGATATCCATATTGGTCACGCCTTAAATAAAGTGCTGAAAGATATGATCACACGTCATCGCTCAATGACAGGTTTCCATGTCAACTATATTCCTGGATGGGATACACATGGTTTACCAATCGAGCAAGCTTTAACGAACAAAGGTGTAAAACGTAAAGAAATGTCTATTGCTGAATTCCGCGAGCTTTGCGAAAAATATGCATATGAACAAATCGACAATCAGCGTGAGCAATTCCGTCGTTTAGGTATTCGTGGTGATTGGGAAAACCCATATATTACGTTAAAACCAGAATTTGAAGCACGACAAATTGAAGTGTTCGGTAAAATGGCTGAAAAAGGCTATATTTATAAAGGCTTAAAACCCGTGTATTGGTCACCATCTTCAGAATCTGCATTAGCAGAGGCTGAAATTGAATATAAAGATGTAAAATCAGCTTCTATTTATGTTAGCTTTGCGATTAAAGATGCAAAAGGTGTTGTCCCAGCTGATGCGAAATTTATTATTTGGACTACTACACCTTGGACATTACCAGCGAACTTAGGGATTTCTTTAAATCCGGAATTCATTTATGTTGTTGTTGCAGTAGCGGATAAAAAATTCATTATTGCGAAAGAATTGCTTGAAACAGTTGCAAAAGAGCTTGATTGGGAAACTTATGAAGTTATCCAAGAAGTAAAAGGAGAAGCATTAGATCGCATCGTAGCACAACATCCATTCTACGACCGTGAGTCCCTTGTAATGGTCGGTGAACACGTTACTGCTGAGGCGGGTACTGGCTGTGTTCATACTGCTCCAGGACACGGTGAAGATGACTATCAAATTGGTAAGTTATACGGTTTACCAATTCTAAGTCCAGTGGATAACAGTGGTTGTTATACTGACGAAGCACCAGGCTTTGAAGGTGTTTTCTACAATGATGCAAACAAAATGGTTACTGCTAAATTAGAAGAAGTTGGCGCATTAGAAAAACTAAACTTCTTTACGCACTCTTATCCACATGACTGGCGTACAAAAAAACCAGTAATTTATCGTGCTACACCACAATGGTTTGCGTCAATCGATGCTTTCCGTGATGAATTATTAGAAGCGGTAAAATCGACAACATTCACACCTTCTTGGGGCGAAACACGTCTTTATAATATGATTCGTGATCGTGGAGACTGGGTTATTTCTCGTCAACGTGCATGGGGTGTACCAATTCCAATTTTTTATGCTGAAAATGGTGAGCCGATTATTACGCCAGAAACAATTGCACGTATTTCTACATTATTCCGTGAGCATGGATCAAATATTTGGTTCCAAATGACGGCTAAAGAATTATTACCAGAAGGCTTTACACATCCAGGTAGTCCAAATGGTGAATTCACGAAAGAAAACGACATTATGGACGTATGGTTTGACTCAGGATCATCTCACCAAGGTGTGCTAGTTGAACGTGGTATGAAATATCCAGCTGATCTTTACTTAGAAGGATCTGACCAACATCGTGGTTGGTTTAACTCGTCGTTAATTACGTCTGTGGCGATTAATGGCTATGCACCATATAAAGGTCTATTAACGCATGGTTTCGTTCTAGATGGCGATGGTCGCAAAATGAGTAAATCACTAGGAAATGTAATTATTCCACAAAAGGTAATGGATCAATACGGTGCTGATATTTTACGCCTATGGGTAGCTTCTGTAGATTATACTGCCGATGTTCGTATTTCAATGGATATGTTAAAGCAAGTATCTGAAGTTTACCGTAAAATCCGTAATACATTCCGTTTCTTACACGGCAATGTAGCTGATTTCAATCCATTGAAAGACCGTGTACCATATGCGGATTTACGTGAAATGGATCAATACATTTACATGCGTCTACAAGATGTATTAAAAACAGTTCGTAGCGCTTATGATCGTTATGATTTTGCTGCTGTCTACCATGCAGTTAATAACTTTGTTGCTGTAGAACTATCTTCATTCTACTTAGACATCGCAAAAGACGTTGTTTATATTGAAGGTCATGACAATCACGATCGTCGTGCAATGCAAACGGTTATTTACGATACATTAATGACATTAGTAAAAATCATGACACCAATCATTCCACATACAACAGATGAAGTTTGGTCTTATTTACACGCACAAGGTGTTGTCGAAGAGGTATCAGTTCAATTAACGGATTTCCCATCTGTAGTTGAGCAAGCAAACTTCGATGAGTTACGTGAAAAATGGGAAACAATTATCGATGTACGTGATGATATTTTAAAAGCATTAGAAGAAGCTCGAAATGCTAAAACAATCGGTAAGTCTCTTGAAGCGAAAGTAACAGTTTATGCAAAACCAGAAGTATTAGCATTATTGAATGATGCA
Source organism: Lysinibacillus sp. FSL W8-0992 (assembly GCF_038008685.1). Lineage (NCBI taxonomy): Bacteria > Bacillati > Bacillota > Bacilli > Caryophanales > Bacillaceae > Lysinibacillus > Lysinibacillus sp. FSL W8-0992. Next base: position 4,287,392 of record NZ_JBBOZQ010000001.1, on the reverse strand, counting down.
AACATTGATTTTGCTCAGCTTTCAATCGTTTCTGCTTTTGAGGTAGCACCAATTGAATCAGCTCCTGCTGAAGCGCTAGCTTTAGAACATGTATCAATTGTTGTTGAAAAAGCAACAGGTGAGAAATGTGAGCGTTGTTGGTCAATTTCTGCAACAGTTGGAACAAATGAAGCGCAACCAACAGTATGTGCTCGTTGTGCAGAAGTTGTTGAAAAGTATTACGTATAAAATTTCATGAAATAAAAATGAGTAGTCGATGATGAAATCGACTGCTCATTTTTTATATGAATGGATAGCTGTGAACATACCGATCTAAAGTTAAGTACGATAGTGGAAAGTAACGTTGAATAGGAAGTAAGCGAGGGTGTCTGCACGAAGCTGTTTTGAAAACCGAGCATTCAGTATATTTACTTAAACAATATTTCGATTGTATTGCGGTAGTCAGTTGGAGAAATCCCTACATATTTTTTAAATGTAAGACTGTAATAATTGGGTGTATTAAAGCCAGAACTTGCTGAAATTTTTTCAATAGTGTAGTCAAATTTCCGTAAATAAGGGAGTGTTTTAATTATGCGAGTATACGCTACATAATCAACAAAATTACGACCAGTCTCTTTTTTAAATAAGCGACTAAAATGAGTAGGACTAAAATTAATTGATTTGGCGACATCACTAATAATTAGTTGCTCATCATAATGGTCCTCAATATATTGAATAGCCTTTTGTAGCTGTTCATGCTTCGTTAAGTCCTCATAAAATCGTATATGAATATTATCTACAGGTGGCTTTCTACGTGCTTTTCTAGCCTGACTGTAGGATTCTTTAACTTGCAAAGATTGCAAAAACACACCACCAATTCCTATAAAAAGGTGGATATTATAATCTCTTTTTAAAAGCTCGATAACGGTCAATAAAGTGGTGACACCATCTGACCAATGTTTAAATGATGTATACGTATGGGGAATTCGCATCAGCAATAATAAGTAACGCTCGAAATTTAAAAAGGACAGGGGTGCTTTGTCCGAAAAATGCTGACGAAAGACTTTGGTAATTACACTACTTGCATCGTACAGTATCGGTCGGTTTTGCTGAGCATCTACATAGCCTTGGATTAAAAAAACGATATTTGGAATACAGTCAGTTGATAAAAATGAAGAAGCTTGGACAATTTCCTGTTCGTTATTAATTTCACCCCGTATGAGTCGTCTCAAAAAAGCTTCGCGAAATGGTGACGTATGATTGTGTGGGATTTGTTGTGATAGCTCAAGCATCGTAACGGTACTTGCTTGCTGATCTTTATAGGATGTATAAAGCTTTTTTACAATTCGTAAAAATTTTTGTTTTTGCAAAGGTTTAATAAGAAGTGCTAGTAAATTTAATTCAATGGCAATACCTGCTGAATAGGTTAAGTGTACTGCAACAATAGGGACAATAATACTATTAGGATAATTTTTCTTTAATCGTTTGACCTTAACCCAATCAAATAAATGGTTAATTTCATAGACGAAAATTGCCACCTCTTGTGTACTCGGTTGTGTACATTCAGTAAATGTATTTGGGAGAAACTCTTCTAGCCATCCTATCATTTGCTGTTTTTCAATTGAATTCTCAACGTACCATACGACGCTTAAAATGCTAAACAGCCCCTTTCTAAAATCAAAAAATAAAAAGAAGATTGATAAAAGTATTTTAACTTAAAATAGCAATATTTTGTACTAATACAGCAAAATATTGTACCTATATTATTAGAAAAATAGAATAGAATAGTTGTAGTGAATAATAATTTGAAATTTCAGATAATTATTCACCTAGACTAAAGGGGGTTAGTAATATGGCGGGGAGTCATGATTATGAGTATGTGGAAGCTGGAACTGTGGATGTCAGAGAGTTGCCACCGTTAGATCCGACGACGCATAAAATTATGAAGGATGAGTTTACTACAGGCTTTAGCTTAACGGTATTTTATTTTATTTTAATTTTTAGTATCCCAGTAATGAATTGGTTTGCTCCTGAAATTGCATTTAAGAAAGTATGGGGAGGCATGACTGTAACTTGGTTTGTCACAACAATTGTCATGATGGTGATGGCATTTGTTATTGCATATGTCCATACGACTTTGTATGAAAAGCGCTTGAAAAAATATGAAATGTCAAATAAGTAGTTCACTACAGGGGGTAGGTTGAATGATTGAGACGATTTTAGAACCTAAAATGTTGTTGACAATTGCACTAATGGGAACCATTGTGTACATTACGTATTTAACGAAAAAAAATACAACGGCATCTGATTTCTTCGTTGGGGGACGGAGCTTTGGATGGTTTACGAATGGATCAGCTATTGGGGGAGACTACTTAAGTGCAGCTACATTTTTAGGGATTGCTGGTTTAACATTTCAGCTAGGCTATGATGGTGCCTATTATGCATTTTGCTTCTCAATTGGCTTGACGCTATTAGCCATTTTTGTTGCGGGGCCATTAAGACGTTTTGGAGCATTTACTGTGGCAGACTTTTTAGCCTATCGCTTCCATAGTAGACGAGCTCGTTTAGCTGCAGTAATTGTTGTTTTAGCGATTTCAGGCTTCTATGCGGCACCACAGCTGTTAGGAGCAGCACAAATATTAAGTATGTTTTTTGGTACATCCTATGAATTCGGTATTATCTTTACATGTGTAGTGATGATTTTCTACGTAGGAATAGGCGGAATGAAAGGGACGACAATTAACCAAGCATTAGAGCTTTGGATTCGTCTAGGAGCATTCATTGTAATGCTAGTTGCAGCAATGTATGGGGGCTTGCATTACGATAAAATTTTAGCAGCCATCAATTCCTTTAATGGTCCGATTACAGGTACATCACCTTATGCATTGGATGGTAGTGATATCAATTTTGATGGTGCGGCATGGACAGGGACAGGCTTTTATTTCCCGACGTTTTGGCAAACGATAAGTATGACAATCGGTTTAGCGCTAGGTACTATTGGATTACCGCATATTTTATTGCGTTTTTATACGAATCCAAGTGCTAAGGCTGCCCGTAAATCCGCTTTGATGGCCATCGGAATTGCCAGTACGTTCTTCTTGTTAGCAGTATTTTTAGGCGTTGTTGGCCGTGCTATTTTCATTTCAGGTAGTGCAAGTGAAGAAGTGATGAGAGATTTAGTACTTGGTGGCAATAACATGGTTATTCCAACAACTGCGCTTGCCTTAGGAGGCGATTGGCTTCTCGGTCTTGTTATTGCAGGGGCATTCGCTGCAATCTTCTCTAATTTATCAGGACTATTCATTACAAGCTCGGGCGCATTAGCACATGATTTATACGCTAGCTTTATGAAAAAAGATATTACGCAAAAACAGCGAGTAGTTGCCGGAAAAGTAGCCATTGTTATTTTAGGTATTCTTTATGGTGGACTAGGTTTACTCGTTAAGGATGCATCGATCGGTCATTTAGTCGCTTTAGCATTTACGGTTGCTGCGAGTACATTTACACCGATTTTTATATTAGGTATTTGGTGGAGAGGTATGACAGAAAAAGGAGCTATTGCTGGATTGGTGATTGGCCTTGTTGTGTCCATGTGGATGATTTTCTTACCAGGAACACTGCCGAGTTTCCTACAATTTAAAATCCCAGGTATTGTAACAGTACCAGTAGGTTTCCTTTCTGTCATTATTGTGTCATTGTTAGATCGTAAAGTACCTGCTGATGTAAATGATTTTATGAAGCGCGTACACTCGAAAGAATCTGAAACTGCATAAGTCCTGATACAACTTTCACTATTTAGTAATAGATTGTAACAACTTAGACGGTAGATTAACTCAAAGAAGTTTGAGTTGGTCTACTGTCTTTTTATTTTGAGTCAATCAATTAATGCTTCTTTTAAAGTAATGTGTCCGCAATTGTCTATTGGACTATGCAAAGTTGGATATTTTTCACGAGGCAAGTCCCAACACAGATACTTTTGTGAGGAAACGCAAAAAGAGTTATCATCACCTCATGTATTTTTTAGGAGCAGTATATTTTATTAGCAGGCGATACTAGACTGGAAGGCGCGACACTCCTGCAGGAACAGCACGAGCGGAAAATCCATTTTTGCGGCAGAAGCCGCAAAAATTAGTTGGAGCCGTGCCTGCGAAAAGGGAGCGTCTAGAACGGAAATCAACGGCTTCCTATTTTGCGTAGAAGACGTCTAAAATAGGGGACAACTTATTGAACTTTTTTTGGACAAGGCATGGCGTTTATGTGATTTTATTGACTGAACGATTGATTAAGCACTCCGATTATTACTTTTGGACCGCAGCCTTGTGTTTCCGTCATATTTTCATGTTATATTAGTTATTGCTATATAAGCTCTTATGGTAGAATAGGTTAGATGTTGAGTGATCGGAGGAATAGCTGTGTATAAATATTATGGATTGGCCGCTTTTGTGATTATTTTAGATCAATGGACAAAATGGCTAATTGTGAAAAATATGGAGTTTGGTGAGCGCATTTCCGTATGGGATCCATGGTTTGGCATTTTATCTCATCGTAATAGAGGGGCAGCATGGGGAATGCTTGAGGGGCAAATGTGGTTGTTTTCTATTGTAACAATAGGCGTTATTTGTGCCATCATTTACTTTTATCACAAAGAAGCAAAGGGCAAGCCTCTTTTTCAAGTGGGTTTAATGCTTTTATTGGGCGGCGCCATTGGTAACTTTATTGACCGTTTATTTAGAGGAGAAGTAGTAGATTTTGTCGACGTATTAATCCCTATTATGAATTACGATTTCCCAATTTTTAATATTGCGGATGCAGCATTAACAATTGCCGTTGTCGTATTAATGATTGGTTTAATCGCCGAAGATAAAAAAGAAAAGAAACAGGTGAAACAATGACGCAAGTATTATATACAATCGAAGAACAACAGCAAGGAGAGCGCATTGACAAAGCGATTTCAAGTATACAGACAGAGTGGTCTCGTACACAAATTAGCAATTGGATTACAGAAGGAATTGTCAAAGTAAATAGTGAGACAGTTAAAGCGAAATATAAGGTAAAAGCAGGCGATGTTGTAGAAATCATCGTGCCAGAAGCAGAGCCATTAGATGTAATTGCTGAAAACCTAGCACTTGAAATTGTTTATGAGGACGCAGATGTGCTCGTTGTTAACAAACCAAAGGGTATGGTTGTCCATCCAGCACCTGGTCATATGGCAGGTACACTTGTAAATGGTTTAATGTATCACTGTAAAGATTTATCGGGCATTAATGGTATTTTACGCCCTGGTATTGTACACCGTATCGATAAAGATACATCCGGTTTACTGATGGTAGCAAAAAATGATGTTGCGCATGAATCATTAGTCGATCAACTTGTTAAAAAAACAGTAACGCGTAAATATACAGCTCTTGTTCATGGACATATTGCACATGATAAAGGGACAATTGACGCACCGATTGGTCGTGACCAAAAGGATCGTCAAAAACAAGCAGTTGTTGATAAAGGTAAACATGCAGTAACACACTTCCAAGTTATTGAACGTCTCGGTGAATACACACTAGTAGAATGTCGTCTTGAAACGGGCCGTACACACCAAATTCGTGTGCATATGAATTATATTGGATTCCCTCTTGTTGGTGATCCAAAATATGGACCGAGAAAGACAATTGATTTTGGTGGACAAGTATTACATGCAGGAGTTTTAGGATTCAATCATCCTACAACAGGCGAATATATGGAGTTTGAAGCACCACTTCCTGTTGATTATGTACAATTATTAGATGAATTACGAAATAAGGATTGACGAATATTTAAAGAAGGTCTATACTAACGAAAGTGAATGAATGACTTTAACTTAATATTCACCTTTAATGGCAGTCCAGAGAGGCTGAGAAGGTACATGTGAACGTGTTGCTAAAATTTGTGCTGCAAATTTTTCCAACATGCTATTTAAACACGTACTCAACCCTCTCAGGCTATTCGCCTCGAGAGGTTTTTTTATGCCGTTGTAATGATGCTTTACCACTTAGGAAGCATCCCGTAACAATTCGATTGTGCTAAACAGCTTTCCAGAGGTAATACTCTAATAAAAGTTGCGCATAATGGACAACACTGAAAATAGATACAAGAGAGGAGGACAAAAGATGTCAAAAAATGAGCTATTAGATGGGCCATCTATGACAAGAGCATTAACACGTATTGCACATGAAATTATTGAACGTAATAAAGGCATTGATGAATGTATTTTAGTTGGTATAAAAACGCGCGGTGCCTTTCTAGCGAGACGCTTAGCGGAGCGTATCGAAAAAATAGAAGGTAAAGCCATTCGTACAGGGGAGCTTGACATTACTCTTTACCGAGATGATTTATCGACAAAGCATGAAAATGAGCAAGCTCATGTCGAGCAAGTGGATATCAATTATGTAGTTGCCAACCAAAAAATTATTTTAGTCGATGATGTACTATATACAGGCCGAACAGTCCGTGCTGCATTAGATGCCATAATGGACTTAGGAAGACCAGCACAAATTCAACTGGCAGTGTTGATTGATCGAGGACACCGAGAGCTACCAATTCGAGCTGACTATGTTGGAAAAAATGTTCCGACATCTGGCACAGAGCGCATCGTTGTCAATTTAACTGAAGTCGATGGTGAAGATTGCGTCATTATTTATAAAGAAGACTAACTATAAAGTGAGGAAATGTTATGTCAAAGGCAGTATTAGATGTAAATGACAAACCGACCCCAGTCCAATTGGTGACATTAAGTTTCCAACATATGTTTGCCATGTTTGGGTCAACGATTTTAGTACCACAGCTTGTAGGCCTTAGCCCTGCAATTGCCCTTTTAACAAGCGGAATTGCAACATTGTTCTTCCTATTAATAACGAAGTTTCAAGTACCAGCATATTTAGGCTCATCGTTTGCCTTTATCGCACCAATTTTACTTGCCGCAGGCGGTTTAGATGACAATGGCTTAAGTGTCAACCCAGGTAACGCCATGATAGGGGCAATGGCCGTCGGTGTAACCTACGGCATTGTGTCACTCATCATTTGGAAGAGCGGCTATAAATGGATTATGAAAATCCTTCCTCCAATCGTAGTAGGCCCTGTTATTATGGTTATCGGCCTTGGCTTATCAGGAACAGCGGTGGGCATGGCAATGAATGTTGATGGAGAATATAACTTACTGCATTTCTCAGCAGCACTTGTCACACTATTTACAGCAATTATTTTTACAATCTTCTTTAAGGGGATTTTAAGTACAATGCCGATATTAATCGGCCTGATCGTTGGCTATGTTTACTCCATTTTAATCGGTATCGTCAACTTCGAACCGATTAAAGAGGCAAAGATGTTTGCAGTACCACATTTCATCATTCCTGGTGTAGATTATGACTTTACGATTACATCAACGATTTTACTAGCGATGGTACCGATTGTCATTGTAACAATTTCAGAGCATATCGGTCACCAGCTCGTGCTAGGAAAAGTAGTGAATCGCGATTATATTAAAGAACCAGGCTTACATCGTTCATTACTAGGTGATGGCTTTGGGACATTAGTTAGTGCATTCATTGGTGGTCCACCAAAAACAACGTACGGTGAAAACATCGGTGTTCTTGCTATCACACGAGTTTACAGTGTGTATGTAATAGCAGGAGCGGCAGTAGTAGCGATTTTCCTGTCATTCTTCGGGAAAGCAATGGCAGTGATTGCAACAATTCCAACAGCTGTTCTTGGCGGAGTTTCCATTCTGCTGTTCGGTATCATCGCTTCAAGCGGTCTTCGTATGTTAGTAGACAATCATGTCGACTTTGGCAACAGCCGCAACCTAGTGATTGCCTCTGTTATTCTAGTAATAGGTATCGGCGGTGCGAAATTTATCGTCACAGAATCACTAAGTTTAGAAGGTATGGCATTAGCAGCGATTATCGGAGTTGTGCTAAATGCGGTTTTACCTGGTAAAAAAGAAGCCGATCTACCAGTACCTTACAATCAAAATAATAATTCATAGTAGTACCTTTTAATGAATTGTCCAGAGAGGCAAAAAAAGGGAAGTAGTGGACAAGCGATAAGTAGGCATAGAGCTTACTATAGTTTGTCACGCCTCCTTATGCCTCGCTGATGACATCAGCGGGGCTTTTACATTATTTAGACACTTAAATAATGAAGAACGTCATACATAGACGTTCATGACACACAATCTAATGGAGGTACATGATGAAGAACTTATTATCAATGGAACATTTAACAACTGAAGAGATTAGCAGCATTTTACATCGTGCGCAGGCTTTTGAAAATGGCGAAACATCATCGTTATCTCGTGCTTACAACGTTGCAAACTTATTTTTTGAACCGAGTACTCGAACGAAAACAAGTTTTGAGATGGCAGAGCGGAAAGTTGGCTGTACTGTAATCCCGTTCGACGCAAGCTTTTCAAGTGTGACAAAGGGAGAAACAATGTACGATACAGTCAAAACATTAGAAATGATTGGCATAGATGCGGTCGTTATCCGAGCACAAGAAGATGAATATTATAACGAGCTACTAGAAGGCATTAATGTTGCAGTTATAAACGCAGGAGATGGCGCTGGTCAACATCCATCACAATCATTGCTGGATTTGTACACGATAAAAAAAGAGTTTGGTTCTTTTGAAGGGTTAAATATCACAATCGCTGGGGATATATCTCATAGTCGCGTTGCGAAATCAAATGCTTCGGCGTTACAACGACTAGGAGCAAATGTGCATTTTCTTTGCCCGGAAGATTGGGCAGGGGATTTTAAAGCACATCATTCTTGGGACGATTTAATCGAAATAAGCGATGTCATTATGTTACTTCGTGTACAACATGAACGTCATAAAGTAAATAAAAGCTTCTCAAAAGAAAGCTATCATGAAGAGTACGGATTGACAGTGGAACGTGAGAAGAAAATGAAGGAAAAGGCAATTATTATGCATCCAGCGCCAGTTAACCGTGATGTAGAAATTGCATCAGAGCTAGTCGAAAGCGAACGTTCTCGAATTTTTGATCAAGTTCGCAATGGTGTATATACGCGCATGGCAATTATTGAAACGATTTTACAAGGGAGAGAATAACATGACAAAAGTACTTCAAAATGTGCAAATGTTAAATGAACAAGGTGAACTGCATACGGTGAATATCGCCATGGTAGATGGCAAAATTACTGCCATTGGACAAGATGTCAATGTAGCTGGTGCGGAAATTATCGAAGGAAACGGTTTAGTTGTTGCTCCAGGCTTTGTAGATGTGCACACACATTTGCGTGAGCCAGGCTTTGAACATAAAGAAACAATTGCCACAGGCTCTGCATCTGCAGCAAAAGGTGGTTTTACAACGATTTGTGCAATGCCAAATACGAAACCAGTGCCTGACACTGTAGAAAACATGCAACTAATTAACGGTCTTATTCAAGAAAGCGCAGTGATTCGCGTACTACCATATGGCTCGTTAACACAAGACATTTCAGGTGAAGTTCGTACGGATATCGAGGAATTAAAAGCTCATGGTGCTGTAGCATTTTCAGACGATGGAGTAGGAATCCAATTAGCATCAACGATGTATGAACAAATGCAGGATGCGGCAAAGCATAACGTGGTTGTTGTAGCACACTGTGAAGATAATTCATTAATTTATGATGGTGTCATGCATGAAGGCAAGCGCAATAAAGAACTAGGACTACCGGGTATTCCATCCATTTGTGAATCTGTTCAAATTGCGCGCGATGTTCTTCTTGCAGAAGCTGCGGGCGCACGCTACCATGTGTGCCACGTATCAACAAAAGAATCAGTGCGTGCAGTACGTGATGCAAAAGCTGCAGGTATTCGTGTCACTGCTGAAGTTTGTCCACACCACTTATTACTTGAAGAGATGGACATTCCATCCGATGATGCTAACTGGAAAATGAACCCACCATTACGCGGCGCAGACGATAAAGATTCTCTACACGCAGCACTACTTGATGGCACAATCGACTGCATCGCAACAGATCATGCACCACATACAATAGAAGAAAAATGTTGTGGTATGGTTGGCGCACCGTTCGGCATCGTCGGCTTTGAAACAGCATTCCCACTGTTGTATACACAATTTGTTGAGACAGGGAAATGGACTTTAAAGCAATTGATAGATTGGATGACTGTGAAAGCAGCACAAATTTTCGACTTACCATATGGAACGTTACAAGTTGGTGCATCAGCGGACATGGTTTTAATTGATGTAAAGAAAGAACAAACTATTGATGCAGAAGGTTTTGTATCAAAAGGTCGCAATACACCTTTCAATGGTTGGGTCGCAAAAGGTTGGCCAGTAATAACAATTTTTGAAGGCAATATCGTATACCAGGAGGCAGAGTAATGAAAAAACGTTTACTTATTTTAGAAGATGGCACAGTATTTACAGGCACAGCGTTCGGTAGCGAGCGAGCTTCACAAGGTGAGGTCGTATTCACAACAGGGATGACAGGATATCAAGAAACGATTTCAGACCCTTCATTCTACGGACAAATCGTAACGTTAACATACCCACTTATCGGTAACTACGGTATTAACCGTGATGATTTCGAATCAATCACGCCAGCAATTCGTGGATTTGTAGTCCGCGAACTAGCAAAAACACCGTCAAACTTCAGATGTGATTTAACAGTTGATGAATATTTAACATCAAAGGATATCCCAGGGATTGAAGGGATTGATACACGTAAATTAACACGCATTATTCGTAGCAAAGGATCTGTTAAAGCGATTTTAACTGCGGCTGACGAAGAAGTGAATGTAGAAGAAATCGTCGCAAAACTACAAGCGACACCAGCGATTACGCATCATGTTCGCGAAGTAACGCCAAAGGCTGCTTATCCATCACCAGGTCGTGGTAAACGAGTAGTATTAATTGACTACGGTATGAAGCATGGTATTCTTCGTGAATTAAATAAACGTGATTGTGATGTACTAGTCGTACCTTACAACACACCAGCAGCAGAAATTTTAGCATGGCATCCGGATGGTATTATGCTGTCAAACGGCCCAGGAAATCCTGAAGACGTTGCAGAAGGTATCGAAACGGTACGCAATTTAATCGGAAAAGTGCCAATGTTCGGTATTTGCTTAGGTCATCAAATCTTCTCATTAGCGAGTGGCGCGAAGTCATTTAAATTACCATTCGGTCACCGCGGAGGTAACCACCCGGTAAAAGATTTACGCACAGGTCGTACAGACATAACATCTCAAAACCATGGCTATGCAATCGATATTGAGTCATTAAAAGATACAGATTTAGAATTAACACATGTCGCATTAAATGATGGTACTTGTGAAGGTGTACGTCATAAGAAATATCCGATTTTCACAGTACAATATCACCCAGAAGCATCACCAGGACCAGAAGATTCAAACCACTTATTTGATGAATTCATTGAAATGATGGAAGTAGAAGCAGGGAAGGGGAAACAACATGCCTAAACGTACAGATATAGAAACTATTTTAGTAATCGGGTCTGGCCCAATCGTCATCGGACAAGCAGCAGAATTTGACTATGCAGGAACACAAGCTTGTCTTTCATTAAAAGAAGAAGGCTACCGCGTTATTTTAATAAACTCAAACCCTGCAACAATTATGACAGATACTGAAATTGCAGACAAAGTTTACATTGAGCCAATCACACTTGAATTTGTATCACGCATTTTACGTAAAGAACGTCCAGATGCAATCCTACCAACACTAGGTGGTCAAACAGGTTTAAATATGGCAATCGAGTTAGACAACTCAGGTATTTTAAATGAACTAAATATCGAAATTCTTGGTACAAAACTAGATGCTATCCATAAAGCAGAAGACCGTGATTTATTCCGGAACTTAATGTACGAACTAGGTGCACCAGTACCGGAATCAGACATTATTCATAACTTAGATGAAGCGAAAAAATTTGTCGCAAAAATCGGTTACCCAGTAATCGTACGTCCTGCATTCACACTTGGTGGTACAGGCGGCGGTATTTGTTATAACGACCAAGACCTAGAGGAAATCGTCACATCAGGTTTAAAATATTCGCCAGTTACACAATGTTTACTTGAAAAATCAATCGCTGGCTTGAAAGAGATTGAATATGAAGTAATGCGTGATGCAGCTGACAATGCGATCGTTGTTTGTAACATGGAAAATGTCGATCCAGTAGGTATTCATACAGGTGACTCAATCGTAGTAGCACCAACACAAACACTTTCTGACCGCGAAAACCAAATGTTACGTAATATCTCATTAGATATTATTCGTGCACTAAAAATTGAAGGTGGCTGTAACGTACAGTTAGCCCTTGATCCATATAGCTTCAACTACTATGTAATCGAAGTAAACCCACGTGTATCTCGTTCATCTGCATTAGCATCAAAAGCAACGGGTTACCCAATCGCGAAACTGGCAGCAAAAATTGCAGTAGGCTTAACGTTAGATGAAATAAAAAATCCAGTGACAGGTTCAACGTATGCTTGCTTTGAGCCAGCACTAGACTATATCGTAGCAAAAATTCCACGCTGGCCATTCGATAAATTCGAATCTGCAAAACGTAACCTAGGCACACAAATGAAGGCTACTGGGGAAGTTATGGCGCTTGGTCGTACGTTCGAGGAAGCAATGCTAAAAGCTGTCCGTTCTCTTGAAACAGGTCAAGTTCATCTAGAGTTGAAACATGCTGAAGATAACTCTGATTCTTGGATTGAAAAACGTATCCGTAAAGCAGGCGATGAACGCTTATTCTTCATCGGAGAAGCATTGCGTCGTGGTGTAACAATCGAACAAATTCATGAATGGTCTGCAATCGACTTATTCTTCTTAAATAAATTCAAAAACATTGTAGATATGGAGCAAACACTTGCTGACCATAAAAACGATAAAGAAGTATTACGTACTGCAAAACGTCTAGGCTTTGCAGATAAAAAAATTGCTGAGCTTTGGGATACAACGCCAGAAGCAATCTATGCATACCGTAAAGAAAACGGTATTATCCCTGTCTATAAAATGGTGGACACATGTGCAGCAGAGTTCGAATCAGAAACACCTTATTTCTACGGCACTTATGAGGAAGAAAATGAATCAATCAAGTCTGAAAAACCATCTGTTATCGTATTAGGCTCAGGTCCAATCCGTATCGGTCAAGGGGTAGAGTTCGATTACGCTACAGTGCACTCAGTTTGGGCTATCCAAGAAGCAGGCTATGAAGCAATTATTATTAACTCAAACCCAGAAACAGTATCAACAGACTTCTCGATTTCAGATAAGTTATACTTCGAGCCATTAACGATTGAAGACGTAATGCACATTATCGATTTAGAACAACCAATTGGCGTAGTTGTACAATTTGGCGGTCAAACAGCTATAAACTTAGCTGATAAAATAGCTGCAAATGGTGTGAAAATTTTAGGTACATCGCTAGAAGACATCGATCGTGCTGAAAATCGTGATAAATTTGAACAAGCTTTACATGCATTAGACATTCCACAGCCTCCAGGTGAAACAGCAGTATCAACAGAAGAAGCGCTTGTGATTGGTAAACGCTTAGGCTTCCCAGTGCTAGTACGCCCTTCATATGTACTTGGTGGACGTGCAATGGAAATTGTTTATAACGAAGAAGAATTACAACATTATATGGAGAATGCTGTTGAGGCTTCACCTGACCACCCAGTTTTAGTTGACCGTTACTTAACGGGTCAAGAAATTGAGGTAGATGCGATTTGTGACGGTGAAAATGTATTAATCCCAGGTATTATGGAGCATATCGAACGTGCAGGGGTACACTCTGGTGACTCGATTTCTGTATACCCACCACAAAAATTAACACAAGCGCAAAAAGATACTTTAGTCGATTACACGACTCGTCTAGCAAAAGGACTTGGCATCATCGGCTTAATGAACATCCAATATGTAATTTCACAAGGTGAAGTGTATGTGATTGAGGTAAACCCTCGCTCATCTCGTACAGTACCGTTCTTAAGTAAAATTACGAACATTCCAATGGCTAACATTGCAACGAAAGCGATTCTTGGTAAATCAATCGTAGAGCAAGGCTATCCAACTGGCTTAGCGGCAGAGCAAAAAGGTGTGTTTGTTAAAGTACCAGTATTCTCATTCGCAAAATTACGCCGTGTGGACATCACATTAGGACCTGAAATGAAATCAACAGGGGAAGTAATGGGTAAAGATGCAACATTAGAAAAAGCCCTTTACAAAGGCTTAGTTGCAGCTGGCATGGAAATTCGTACAGAAGGCACAGTATTATTCACTGTATCTGACAAGGATAAAGAAGAAGCAATTGCACTTGCAAAACGTTTTTCAACAGTTGGCTACCGCATTGTAGCGACAGAAGGTACAGCACAAGCATTTGAAGCAGCTGGCGTTCGTACAGATGTAGTAGGTAAAATCGGTGCAAAAGGACAAACGTTACTAGACTTAATTCAAAATGGTGAAGCTCAGTTAGTAGTCAACACATTAACAAAAGGCAAGCAACCAGCTCGTGATGGATTCCGAATTCGTCGTGAGTCTGTAGAAAATGGTGTACCTTGCTTAACGTCATTAGATACAGCAGAAGCAATGCTTCGTGTAATTGAATCAATGACATTTACAGCAGAACAAATGCCGAAAGCGGAGGTAGTACATTAATATGATTCGTCAAGAGAAAATGACGGTCGTCTCTCAAAAGCAAATTGCGACAAACATTTTCGAATTGACACTTCATGGTGAACTGGTTCAGGATATGACTCCTGGCCAGTTTGTCCATGTAAAGGTGTCAGATTCATTGGAGCCGCTTTTACGTCGACCTATTAGTATTGCAAACATAGATAAAGACAATAGTGAATTTACAATGATCTATCGTGCGGAAGGTCGAGGAACACAAGTGTTAGCGACAAATCGTGAAGGACAGTTAGTCAATGTTCTTGGCCCAATTGGTAATGGCTTCCCAGTTGATGCTGTAAAGACGGGCGGGACGGCATTGTTAGTTGGTGGCGGCATCGGTGTACCACCTTTACATGAACTATCAAAACAGCTTAATGCTCGTGGTGTGAAAACAATCCATGTATTAGGCTTCCAAACAGAAGATGTTTGCTTCTATGAGGAAGAATTTAATGCACTTGGTGAAACACATTACGTAACTGTAGATGGATCGAAAGGAACGAAGGGCTTTGTAACAAACGTGTTAGAAACGCGTGCGCCGGAGTTTGATGTGTTCTATTCTTGTGGCCCTCTACCGATGCTCAAAGCGTTAGAAGGCTTCTACCCGGAAAAAGAAGGCTATTTATCGTTTGAAGAGCGCATGGGCTGTGGCATTGGAGCGTGCTTTGCATGTGTGTGCAAGACAACCGATCAAATTGAAAAAGACTATGTCAAAGTATGCTCTGACGGTCCAGTATTCCCGAAAGGTACGGTGGCATTATGAGTCGTTTAAATATCCAAATACCTGGCTTAAATTTAAAAAATCCAATTATGCCAGCTTCAGGCTGCTTTGGCTTTGGTCGTGAATATGCTCAGTTGTACGATTTATCGAAGCTTGGCGCTATTATGATTAAAGCAACAACAGTGGAAACAAGACCCGGCAATCCAACACCACGTGTAGCGGAAACAGCAGCAGGGATGCTAAATGCCATTGGCTTACAAAATCCTGGTATTGAAAAAGTAATGAATGAAGAATTAAAGTTTTTAGAACGCTATGATGTGCCAATTATCGCCAATGTAGCTGGTACTGAAACTGCAGATTACGTGGAAGTTGCACGTCGCATCTCTGCAGCGCCAAATGTAAAAGCGCTAGAACTGAATATTTCTTGCCCGAACGTCAAATGTGGGGGCATTCAATTCGGTACTGACCCAGCAACAGCACGAGAGCTCGTTGCAGCAGTAAAAGCTGTTTCTGAAGTCCCTGTTTACGTGAAATTATCACCAAATGTAACGAATATCGTAGAAATCGCTCAAGCAGTTGAAGCTGGTGGAGCGGATGGAATTACGATGATTAACACATTAATTGGCATGCGTTTGCATGAACGTACAGGTAAACCAGTAATTGCAAATGGTACAGGGGGCTTATCTGGCCCTGCAGTAAAACCAGTTGCCATTCGTATGGTATATGAGGTATATAAAGCCGTCAATATTCCGATTATTGGAATGGGCGGAGTGAGCGAAGCGCAAGATGTCATTGACTTTATGTCAGCAGGTGCATCAGCAGTCGCAGTTGGGACAGCCAATTTTGTTGACCATTTCGTTTGTCCAAACATCATTGAGGAGTTACCAGCAAAGCTTGACGCATTAGGCGTAGAGCATATTACGGACATAATCGGAAGGAGCCATCGTTAATGAATACAAAACCAATACTAGCACTTGATTTCCCAGGTGAAGCGGAAGTTTTCAAGTTTTTAGCACATTTTCAAGAGCCTCTTTTCGTAAAAATTGGTATGGAGCTTTATATGCAGGAAGGTCCTGATATTGTACGTAAAGTGAAGGATTTAGGGCACGATATTTTCCTAGATTTAAAGCTACATGATATTCCAAATACTGTTGGCTCTGCGATGAAGGGCTTAGCAAAATTAGGAGTAGATTTAGTCAATGTACATGCTGCAGGTGGGCGTCCAATGATGGAAGCTGCACTCGAAGGACTAGAAGCGGGTACACCAGCAGGTCGAGAACGTGCAGCATTGATTGCTGTGACACAACTAACATCTACTACGGAAGCGCAAATGCAAGCAGAGCAAAAAATTGCGTTAACATTACAAGAATCTGTACTACATTATGCTAGCTTAACAAAACAAGCGGGCTTAAATGGTGTTGTCTGCTCAGTTCATGAAGCACAGGCAATCGCCGAAGTGTGCGGTGAGAACTTCTTACGCGTCACACCAGGTATCCGTTTAGCTGGTGGTGATGCACACGACCAAAAACGCATCGCTACGCCAGATGGTGCAAAACGTGATGGATCTTCATTAATCGTAGTAGGGCGTGCCGTAACAGGTGCCCAAGATCCAGTAGCAGCATATAAAATCGTAAGTGAATTATGGGAGGCAACAAAATGACATTACAAAACGAAATCGCACACGCTATGCTAAAGGTTGGCGCAGTCGAATTAAATCCAACAGATCTTTTCACATGGGCATCGGGCATTCAATCGCCGATATACTGTGATACACGCTTAACTATTTCAGATCCAGTGATCCGTAAGCAATTGGCAAACGGCTTAGCGAAAATTATTAAGGAAAATTTCGAAGGTACAGAAATTGTAGCTGGTACTGCTACAGCAGGTATTCCACATGCTGCATGGGTAAGCGATATTTTAGACTTACCAATGGTGTACGTGCGTTCAAAAGCAAAAGAGCATGGTCGTGGAAATCAAATTGAAGGAAAATACGCAGCAGGCCAAAAAGTTGTTGTAGTAGAAGATATTGTGTCAACAGGTGGTTCTTCCATTACAGCAGTAGAAGCTTTGCGTGCAGCGGGGTGTGAAGTACTAGGTGTTGTTTGTGTCTACACTTATAATTTGCCACGCGCTGAGCAAGCGTTTGAAGAAGCGGGCATTCAATATGTATCTTTAACTAACTTTGATTTTCTAATTGAAGCAGCAAACGAATCAGGTGCGATTAAAGAAGAAGATATTCCATTTTTAAAAGACTGGCATGCAAAACTTAAAGCTGGAACATTATAAGTTTAATAAATCAGAAAAACGAATAATAAACGATCACGGGTAAATTAGCCAGTGATCGTTTTTTTTTTATAAAGATGTACGTTTAGAAAAATTTATAAAAAAATAGTTTTTTACTGTAGCAAAAAGTGCTTTTTGTTGTTAATACTTTAAACCGAAAAATTATATAAAAATAATTATTGAATATTTAAAATAAACAGAAATATCGAATTGTTCCTATAATCTTCAAGTTTACCAAATAAAAGAATGA
The DNA here is from genome assembly GCF_038008685.1 of Lysinibacillus sp. FSL W8-0992. Lineage (NCBI taxonomy): Bacteria > Bacillati > Bacillota > Bacilli > Caryophanales > Bacillaceae > Lysinibacillus > Lysinibacillus sp. FSL W8-0992. Next base: position 4,269,479 of record NZ_JBBOZQ010000001.1, on the reverse strand, counting down.
ATTAAGAGAGAAGAGCATGAAATACAGTTTAGAATATTAGTATATTTAAATAATAAATAATTGATGGATAATAGAAAAAATAAGAAGGGAAGCAAATGGATGTTTAAAAAGAATAGAAAAATTATATAATTTTTTGTAATAGTTGTATGGTTTATTATGTATATAACATTATGAGAGTTGGAAAAAAACTCTTGATTAAATGCGTTATTTCTATATAAAATAGCAATATGAATAATTTTCAGATAATTCCATAAGTATATAGTTAGATGATTTTTTTGTTTCTACTGTAAAAAATTAATTAATTTGTTTTTAATTAGAATTATATAAAAACTAATAAATATTTGAGTAGAAATGATATTGAAATAAGTTTAATCAATTTTGAATCCTTTTTTCTGAATATTGAATCAGAAAAGATTGTCATCGTAAGTTTTTACTACATATTTCTATTTAGAAAAAATACAAAAAGGTGTGATGATTGCAATGAATTTAATGCTTGAAGTGAAAAACCTTAAAACTGGTTTTGATATAGACGGAGATATATATCACGCGGTGGATAACGTTTCGTTTTCCGTTAAGCCCGGCCAAATTGTAGGTATTGTAGGGGAATCTGGTTGTGGAAAAAGTGTTATGTCACTGTCGATCATGCAGCTACTTCCTCAAGGGATTGGCAAAGTTACTGGCGGAGAAATAAAGTTCCAAGGCAAAAGTATTGAGGGCTACAAAAGTGATGAGATGAATAAAATACGAGGAAAAGATATTAGTATGATCTTTCAAGAGCCTATGACATCTTTAAACCCTGTATTTACAATTGGCAATCAGATTGAAGAGATTTTATTAAACCATCTACCAATCTCGAAAACTGATGCAAGACAGCAGTCAATTGAATTATTAAAGAGTGTAGGCATACCAAGACCAGATAAAATTGTCGACGAATATCCACATCAACTATCAGGGGGGATGCGACAAAGGGTCATGATTGCGATTGCCATCGCTTGTCATCCAAAGCTTTTAATTGCTGATGAACCTACTACTGCACTAGATGTAACTGTACAAGCACAAATACTTGAATTGCTGAAAAAAATTCAAGCGGAAAATGATATGTCCATTATATTGATTACGCATGATTTAGGTGTAGTGGCAGAAATGTGTGATGAAGTCATCATTATGTATGCTGGGAAAATTGTAGAGCGCACGAATGTGGACAATCTATTCTATAATCCAAAGCATCCTTATACGAAGCTATTAATGGCATCCATCCCACGCATTGATATCGAAGTTAGTGAGCTAACGACAATTCAAGGCATTGTGCCATCTTTAAAAAATATGCCGACAGTCGGCTGTCGATTTGCAGATAGATGCCCGTCGGTGAAACCCGAGTGTAGTACGGTAACTCCTCAGCTAGTTCAAATCGGCGATGGCCATGAGGTTTCATGCTTACTATATGAAGGTTCTATCCTAGAGAAGGTGTGAGGTAACAACATGACTGATACGACAATCAAACAACAAAAAGAAACTTTGCTCGAAGTGAACAACTTAAAAACCTATTACCCTATTAAAGGTGGATTTCTTAAAAAAACAGTCGGACAAGTGAAGGCTGTAGACAATATTTCATTTTCTATCAAAAATGGTGAAACATTGGGCTTAGTTGGTGAGTCAGGATGCGGAAAATCAACAACAGGCCGTACGATTATTAGATTGTTAGATTCTACAGAAGGACAAATCGTGTTTGATGGAAAGGATATTACGAAAATACAAGGCAAATCATTAAGAGAAATAAGAAAAGATATCCAGATGGTATTCCAAGATCCTTATGCATCATTAAATCCAATGCAGATGGTAGGCAGTATCGTAGCTGAGCCTATTATGAATTTTCATAATAAATCACTGAATTCTTTAAAAGAAGAAGTCATTGAATTATTAAGAAAAGTAGGGTTACCTAAGGACGCATATTATAAATATGCCCATGAATTTTCAGGTGGTCAACGTCAACGAATTGGTATTGCAAGAGCACTAGCCCTTAAACCGAAGCTAATAATTGCCGATGAACCCGTTTCTGCCTTAGATGTTTCCGTGCAATCACAAGTTTTAAATCTACTAAAAGAATTGCAAGATGAGTTTGATTTAACCTTTTTATTTATTGCGCACGACTTAAGTGTTGTAAAACATATGAGTGACCGCATTGGCGTTATGTATTTAGGCAATATTGTTGAAATTGCAAACAAGGTAAGCATATATGACGAGCCATTGCATCCATATACACAAGCACTCATTTCAGCAATACCCGTGCCAGATCCTCGGAAAAAAAGCAATCGCATTGTTTTACAGGGCGATGTACCGAGCCCAGCTAATCCTCCGCAAGGATGCCCATTCCATCCAAGGTGCCCGAAGGCTATGATGGAATGTTCCTTAACTAAACCAGTATTAAAGGAGGTGAAGCCAGATCATAAAGTTGCTTGCCACTTATATTAAATATGGCAAGAAAAAAAAGGAAAAAATGCTTTTCAAAATAAAAAATTAACGGGGGGAAAAAAATGAAAAAGACTAAAACATTATGGTCACTTTTACTAATGCTCGTCATGGCATTGTTCCTAGCAGCATGTAATAATGATTCATCGAAAACTGACGACAAAGATACAGGAAAGGATACAGAAAAACCAGTAACGACAACTACTGATGCTAAAGCAGGTGGCGTTGTAACATTCGGTACAGACCAAGCACCAGAGGGCGTATTTGACCCTGCCTTTGCAGGAAGTATTGTAGATAGCTATATCCAAGGCTTCATGATGGATGGTATTTATGATGTAAATGATGAGTTAGAATATATACCAAACCTTGCAAAATGGGATATTAGTGAAGATAAATTAACGTATACATTCAACTTTGAAAAAGGTGTGAAATGGCATAATGGTGAGGAATTAACAGGTGAAGACTGGGTATTCGCTTTAGAAACTTTAGCAGATCCTGATTATGATGGCCCTCGTTTTAATTATGTTGAAGGTGTAAAAGGGGCAGAAGATAAAAAAGCAGGTAAAGCAGATAAAATTTCAGGAATTGAAGTTGTTGACCCTTACACGATTAAAGTTACATTTAAAGAAGTAAAAATTAATAATCTAGAAAGTATTTGGCAATTCCCAATGCCGAAGAAACATTATGAAGGCATTGCAGTAAAAGATTTAAGTGAATCGAAGCAAGTGCGTGAAACGCCTGTAGGCAATGGACCGTTTAAGGTGAAAAAAGTTGTTGACGGCGAATATTCTGAATTAGAGCGTTTTGATGATTACTGGAAAGGGAAACCAACGCTTGATGGTGTAATTGTAAAAGTAATTGACCCATCATTAGCTGCGGGTGCGTTCCAAAACGGAGAAATCGACATCATGGATATTAGACCACAATCTGTGAAAGAGCTTTCAGCATTAAGCAATGTACGTATCGAAGAAACGACTGGTGTAGGCTATTCTTATATCGGGCTTCGTTTTGGTCATCGTGATAAAGCTACACTTAAAAATGTAGCAGATTTTGATAAATTCAATTCAAAAGAATTACGTCAGGCACTATTATATGCTCTTAACCGTCCAGCAATGATCGATGCTTTCTTAGAAGGAAAAGCTGAAGTTGCGAATACAGTTATTCCAGTTACTTTCTGGACTGCTGCAGATGCTTCAGATTTAAATGCATATGACTTTAATGTAGATAAAGCGAAAGAACTGTTAAAAACAGCAGGCTATGTTGATAAAGATGGCGATGGATTTGTTGAAGATCCACAAGGCCAACCATTTAAAATTTCATTTGGACACTATGCAGGACCAGCGGCATTTGAAGGTCGTTCACAAGCAATCATCCAATCTTGGAATGATATTGGCGTAAAAACTGAATTAGCAACAGGTAGCTTAGTTGAGTTTAACTTGTACAACGAGATGAAAGATAATGATGACGCTGCATTAGAGGCATTCTTCGGTTCTTGGAGTATGGGCTCTGATCCAGATCCATCTGGCCTATGGGCAAATGATGCAGAATGGAACTACGGTCGTTATGTAGATGAGGAAAACGACAAATTATTAAAAGAAGCGTTAAGTGAAGCTGCATTTGATAAAGACTACCGTAAAAAAGTTTATGTTGATTGGCAAAAATACTTCAACGAACAATTACCAGCACTTCCTTTATGGGAAAACCTAGATCTATATGGTATTAACAACCGACTACAAGGTGTTCATATTAACGCTGTTGGTTTCCAAACAGACGTTTATAAATGGCATATTGTCGAGTAAGTTTAATGCCTAAAAAAGGCTGAGAAACCTACTACTATCGGGCTCTTTTAGGAGCCTGGTAGTAGTAAATTATAATTGATAAGGGGACGTCACATGCTTCAATACACACTTCGAAGATTACTCGGCATGATTCCATTGTTACTCCTTATTTCGTTAGTTGTGTTCTTCTTAGCAAAAATGATGCCAGGAGATCCATTTGCGGGAGAAATTGATCCATCAAATACAAACCCACAATACATCGAGGAAATGAGAGAGAAGTTAGGCTATAATGATCCAATTATCGTGCAATATGGAAGATGGATGTCTAATTTTGTACAAGGGGATTTTGGTAAATCAACAGTTTATAAAAAACCTGCAGTAGAAGTAATTGTACAACGAATTCCGAATACATTATTTTTAGCAGTAACATCTTTAATTTTGACGTATATTTTTGCTTTTTTCATGGGTATGTATGCTGGGCGAAAACCATATACATTAGGCGATAATTTAATAGCTTCGTACAATTATTTGGCTTTAGCGATTCCATCATTTGTCGCTGGTATTGTAGCCATTTATGTTTTCTCTTTCCAACTAGGGTGGTTCCCATTCAATGGCTCAGTTGGCGTAGGGCTTCAAGAAGGAACGTTTGCTTATTACCTAAGTAGGGTTCATCATGTGTTATTGCCTTCACTTGTATTAGGATTAATGGGAACGGCTTCCTATACGCAATTTTTACGAAACGATATTATTGAAAACAGCAGAAAAGATTTCGTCCGTACAGCGAGAGCAAAAGGAACAAAGGAATCAAAAATTTACAACAAGCATATTTTAAGAAATTCGATTATTCCGATTATTACTTTTCTTGGTTTTGACATCGCTACATTAATTAGTGGTGCAGTAATAACAGAAACCATCTTTACTTATCCCGGAATAGGCGCACTGTTCTTAGATTCCGTTGGTAGAAGAGATTATGCGGTCATGATGTCGATAACTATGTTACTTTCGTTCTTAACACTTTTTGGGAATTTAGTAGCCGATTTATTGTATGGTATAGTAGATCCGCGAATTAGACTAGATTAGGGAGGGGAAATATGTGGAGATTATTACAAAACAAGAAGCGTCTGCATTAAAAACACTGAATAAAAGCCCCTCTCCATGGGTGATAGCGAGAAGAAAGTTCGTTAAAAATAAATTAGCTATGATAAGCCTTATTTTTTTACTAATCGTTATTATTCTATCGTTTTTAGCACCATATATTACGACAAAAGATATTGTGCGTGTAGACTTTATGAAAATTAGCCAACCACCTTCAAGTGAGAATTGGCTTGGAACCGATACAAATGGCCGTGATGTATTTACACGAATGCTTTATGCTGGTAAATCTTCCTTAACGGTTGGTATAGGTTGTATGTTTTTCATTGTTTTAATTGGGACAACTATAGGGTCTATTTCAGGTTATTTTGGTGGCAAGATTGATCAAATTTTAATGCGTTTCACGGACTTTGTATTAATGTTCCCTTTATTAGTTTTTGTTATCGTGTTAAATACGATTTTAGTTGGTAAAGTTTCGGGGCTATGGACGTTAATCATTGTCATTTCCGTATTAAGCTGGGGTAGTGTTGCCCGAGTTGTACGAAGTCGAATTCTTGCAGAAAAAGAAAATGAGTACATTTTAGCTGCACAGTCAATCGGCTGTAAATCATCGAAAATCATTATGAAACATTTATTACCCAACGTCGCTTCTACAATCATTGTACAAGCTACTTTATTAATGGCGGTAACCATTGTAATAGAGTCGGCGTTAAGCTTCTTAAACTTCGGTGTGCCAGCAGATACGCCAAGTTGGGGAAATATGCTAGCAGAGGCTAGAAACTCAGATGTGTTAAGAGATAAAATTTGGATATGGATTCCACCAGCAACAGCAATTACATTAGTAATTTTATCGATTAATTTTATCGGTGAAGGACTAAAAGATGCGATGAATCCAAAATCAAGAAGATAATGTTGGTAAATAAATGGCACCTATCAAAGTGAACTTCACTTTGATAGGTGCCATTTGCTGTTGGTGTGGAGCGAGGGGTGAATCTGCTAGCGGAGTGGAGGGGTGATGCCGCGGAGTGAGGGTGTGATTCCGCGGAGTGAGGAGGTAATTCCGCGGAACGAGGAGAGAATCCCGCGGAGTGAGGTAGTGATTCCGCGGAGCAAGAAGATAATTCCGCGAAGCGAGGGAGTAATTCCGCGGAGCAAGGAGATAATTCCGCGGAGTGAGGGTGTAATTCCGCGGAGCAAGGGTGTAATTCCGCGGAGCAAGGGTGTAATTCCGCGGAACGAGGAGGTGATTCCGCGGAGCGAGGGAGGATTCTGCTAGCGGAGCGAGGGTGTGATTCCGCGGAGCAAGGAGGTGATTCCGCGGAGCGAGGGTGTGATTCCGCGGAGCGAGGAGGTAATTCCGCGGAGTGAGGTAGTGATTCCGAGGAGCGAGGAGGTAATTCCGCGGAGCAAGGAGGTGATTCCGAGGAGCAAGGGAGGTGATTCCGCGGAGTGAGGAGGTAATTCCGCGGAGCGGGGGAGTAATTCCGCGGGGCGAGGGTGTAATTCCGCGGAGCGAGGAGGTGATTCCGCGGAGCGAGAGTGTAATTCAGGGGAGCGAGGTAGTGATTCCACGGAACGGGGAGAGAATTCCGCGGAGCAAGGAAGTAATTCCGCGGAGCGAGGAGATAATTCCGCGGAGCGAGGAGATAATTCCGCCAAGCAAGGGTGTAATTCCGCGGAGCGAGGAGGTAATTCCGCGGAGCGAGGGAGTAATTCCGCGGAACGAGGGGGCGATTCCGCGGAGCAAGGATATAATTCCGCGAAGCGGGGGAGTAATTCCGCGGAGCGAGGGTGTAATTCCGCGGAGCGAGGAGGTAATTCCGCGGAGTGAGGGTGTAAATCCGCGGAGCAAGGAGGTGATTCCGCGGAGCAAGGGAGGTGATGCCGCGGAGTGAGGAGGTAATTCCGCGGAACGAGGAGAGAATCCCGCGGAGTGAGGTAGTGATTCCGCGGAGCAAGGGTGTAATGCCGCGGAGCGGGGAGATAATTCCGCGGAGTGAGGTAGTGATGCCGCGAAGCGAGGAGAGAATTCCGCGAAGCGAGGGAGTAATTCCGCGGAGTGAGGGAGTAATTCCGCGGAGTGAGGGAGTAATTCCGCGGAGTGAGGGAGTAATTCCGCGGAGCGAGGAGAGAATTCCGCGGAGTGAGGTAGTGATTCCGCGGAGCGAGGAGGTGATTCCGCGGAGCGAGGAGGTGATTCCGCGGAGCAAGGAGATAATTCCGCGGAGCGAGGGAGTAATTCCGCGGAGCGAGGAAGTAATTCCGCGGAGCAAGGAGATAATTCCGCGGAGCGAGGGAGTAATTCCGCGAAGCGAGGGAGTAATTCCGCGGAGCAAGGGTGTAATTCCGCGGAGTGAGGAGAGAATTCCGCGGAGTGAGGTAGTGATTCCGCGGAGCAAGGAGGTAATTCCGCGGAGTGAGGGAGTAATTCCGCGAAGCGAGGGAGTAATTCCGCGGAACGGGCAGATAATTCCGCGGAGTGAGGAGGTGATTCCGCGGAGCGAGGGAGTAATTCCGCGGAGCAAGGGTATAATTCCGCGAAGCGAGGGAGTGGTTCCGCGGAGCGAGGGTGTAATTCCGCGGAGCGAGGTAGTGATTCCGCGGAGCAAGGGTGTAATTCCGCGGAGCGGGGAGATAATTCCGCGGAGCGAGGAGAGAATTCCGCGGAGTGAGGTAGTGATGCCGCGAAGCGAGGAGAGAATTCCGCGGAGCGAGGGAGTAATTCCGCGAAGCGAGGAGGTGATTCCGCGGAGCAAGGAGGTGATGCCGCGGAGCAAGGCAGTAATCCCGCGGAGTGAGGTAGTGATTCCGCGGAGCAAGGAGATAATTCCGCGAAGCGAGAGAGGTAGTCCCTCGAAGCAGGGACCTAATCCCGTCTACTAGCAATATGTAGAAAGAAATATCAAAATTGTACATGGAAGTCGGATATGAAGCGTAGAAACTAACTATTTTTATGTAAAAGGTTGCTAAATTAAAATTTGATTTTTGTGTGGAAAATAAAAAAATAATTATAAGTTTATGGTAAAAATAAAATTTTTTTAATGTAATAAGGAATTAATAAAACAAAGCGTTTTAAAACAAAACGTACTTGAATAAAAGCATTCAAATAAAATTTATTTATTAGCAAATTTTTTTATTAATTATTGAAAAGGTTGATTTATGAAGTTAAACTTCACTCTATTTTATTATTTTAAAATATTTCATAAGCGTTTACTTATTTGTTTTATTTATATAACAAATAAGTAAAATTGGCAGGTGGAAAATGAAATTCATCTAGATGAATAGTAGGTGAGAATACTCTTTTTTATGATAATAATTTGAAAAAAACGCTTGATTTTGCATATAAATACTAGATAAAATAGCGTTATAATAAATTATCAGATAATTCTATCTATACGAAGGCAGGTTGCTTTACTTGTAATTAACAAGCTAAATGTACTTGTCTTTAGCAAAAATAAAAAAATAGGGAGGGGTTAGTTTAGGGGAATTATAATTTTGAAATAAAGATAAATGTATTTGTCAGAAAACTGAATGTTGGAGGGAGATTGTTTGTGTACAAATAACTTATTAACAATTAACAATTTAACAACGAGTTTTCGTATTAAAGACACATACCACGCAGCAGTAGAAGATGTCTCGCTCTCACTAAGAAAAAATGAGATTTTAGCGATAGTAGGAGAGTCGGGCTGTGGGAAGAGTACGTTAGCCACAACTATTGTTGGCTTACATAATGATGGGAATACAAAAGTGACTGGGGAAATACTTTACAATCAACAAAATTTAACAAAGTTAAGTGAAGTACAATTCAACCAATTAAGAGGCAATGATATTGGCTTTATATTTCAAGATCCTCTTTCAGCTTTAAACCCATTAATGCGCATTCATGAACAAATTGCGGAAGGTCTTATTTATCACACAACACTAACTAAAAAGCAACGTGAAGCACGTGTTTTAGAATTGCTTGAGCAAGTAGGGATTGCTCATCCTAAACGGGTTGCTAGACAATTCCCGCATCAATTATCAGGTGGTATGCGCCAACGTGTCATGATTGCGATAGCGCTATCCAGTAAACCTTCCATCATTATTGCAGATGAACCGACTACAGCATTAGATGTAACAATTCAAGCACAGATTTTAGACCTATTAAAGTCGCTTCAAGATGAGACACAAGCGGGCATTATTTTAATTACCCATGACTTAGGTGTTGTGGCAGAAATTGCAGACCGTGTAGCTGTTATGTATGCAGGACAAGTTATTGAAGAGGCGCCCGTCCAAGTATTGTTTAATGATGCCAAACATCCATATACCCGTTCCTTATTAAATTCCATTCCGCAAACACATGAGGAAAACGAGCGACTGGAGGTAATACACGGCATGGTGCCTTCGCTCATGCATATGCCACGTGAAGGCTGTCGTTTTTCAGCCCGCATACCGTGGATTGATGAATCAGCACATGAAAGTGCCCCCCAATTACATGAAATTGCACCTGGGCATTTTGTTCGCTGCACCTGCTGGAAACACTTTTGCTTTGAAGGGGAGCTAGGAGGTGGACAGTATGACATTTATGCTAATTAAAGATTTAAACGTCCATTATTCAATACGAGGTGGCTTTTTTAATACCGTCATTGATAAAGTGTACGCGGTTGATGGCGTTACGATGGCGTTTGAAAAAGGAAAAACATATGGTTTAGTCGGTGAATCGGGTTCTGGTAAATCAACAACAGGTAAAGCAATCATTGGCCTCGAAAAGGTAACGTCTGGCCAAATCATTTATGAAGGGCACGATGTTACTAATAAACGACGTAAGCGTAATTCTGCGTATAACAGAGATATTCAAATGATTTTCCAAGACGCACACTCGAGTATGAATCCAAGAAAGCGTGTACTGGATATTCTAGCAGAGCCAATGCGCAATTTTTTGAAGCTCAGCGATCAGGAGGAACGCAAGCGTATTAAAGCGCTACTTGCCATTGTTGGTATGTCAGAGGACGTCTTGTTAAAGTATCCGCATGAATTTTCAGGAGGACAAAAGCAACGTCTTGGTATCGCGCGGGCAGTTGCTACTAATCCAAAATTGATTATTGCGGACGAGCCTGTATCCTCACTTGATTTATCGGTTCAAGCACAAGTACTAAATTTTATGAAAGATATTCAGCAAGAATATGGGCTAAGTTACTTATTTATATCTCATGACCTCGGAGTCGTAAAACATATGTGTGATTACATTGCAATCATGTACAAGGGGCGCTTTGTTGAAACGGGTACCCGTCAGGATATTTACATCAATCCACAGCATATTTACACAAATCGCCTGTTGTCAGCTATCCCACATATTGAGCCTGAAACGAGGATGGCGCGTAAAGCAGCTCGGCAAAAAGTCGAAGAGAAGTATCGCAAAGATCATCATCACTATTATGATGAGAATGGTAAAGTATACCCTTTAAAATCCATTTCAGAGACCCATAAAGTAGCGATGTCTGAAATTGAGCAGGAGGGATTGTAAAATGTGGAAAACTGTTATTAGACGCATTATTGTAATGATTCCCCAAATGTTTATATTGAGTTTAATTATTTTTATATTGGCAAAGCAAATGCCAGGTGACCCTTTTACAGGGTTAATTACACCAGAGACAGATCCTTCAAGGATTGAGGAGCTACGAATACAAGCAGGCTTCTATGATCCTTGGTATGTTCAATATTATCGCTGGATTACAAATGCCTTTCAAGGTGATTTTGGACAAAGCTATACATATAAAATTGCGGTGTCCACTCTTATTGGTGAGCGTGCACTCAATACATTTTGGCTTTCATTACTTAGTGTTATTCTTGTCTACTTGCTCGCCATACCATTGGGAATGCTTGCAGGGCGTAAGCAAGATACATTTTTAGATAAATCGATTATCCTATACAGTTTTATTAGCTTCGCAATTCCCACTTTTGTATTATCTCTCGTTTTCTTGTTCGTTTTTGGTTATCGCTTAATGTGGTTCCCAACGAGTGGAACCGTTGATGTTGGACTTGAATCAGGAACGATGGCCTATTTTTGGAATAAAATATATCACTTGCTATTGCCTGCTATGACGGCAGCTATTTTAGGTACTACAGGGATTATCCAATATTTACGCTCGGAAATTATTGATGCTAAAACACAAGATTATGTAAAAACAGCTCGAAGTAAAGGCATTCCAATCCGTAGAATATATGCGCGACATATTTTCCGCAATTCAGTTCTTCCTATTGCAGCGTTTTTAGGGTTTACAATAACAGGTTTATTAGGTGGCTCGATTTTCATAGAAACTATTTATGGCTACCCAGGTATGGGGGAATTGTTTATTAGTTCAATAACGAGTCGCGACTATAGTGTCATTACTGCACTCATCATGCTCTATGGTTTCTTAGCATTATTAGGTAGTCTGCTGTCGGACATTATTATGAGCATTGTGGATCCTCGTATCCGTATAGACTAACGACTAACATAATGTGTAAGAAGAGGTGAATATGAATGACGCAACAAACTTACGAGACGAATATGATGGAAAACTCTCCGCCGACAGGTATACAAGTCGTTTTACGAGAGTTTAAAAAAGATAAAGTAGCGATGTTTTCCTTTTTTGGTGTCACGATTATTATGTTAACGATTTTTATTGCAGCAGGGATGCTCAACCAAGAAGAAGTATTGAAAATTAATTTGCTAGAACGCTATACCGAACCAGGTGTTAATGGATACATTCTTGGAGCGGATGAGGCAGGGCGTGATGTGCTTGGCCAGCTAATTATTGGGGCGAAAAATTCGCTTTTAATTGCTCTATGGGTAACGGTGATAGCCAATATTATAGGCATAGCTATGGGAATTATTATGGGCTATTACAGCGGTATTGTGGATAATGTGATGATGCGAATAATTGATTTTATTATTACATTACCGACACTTATGATTTTTATTGTCCTTGTTTCTATCATTCCAGAATATGGCGTTCTTGAGCTCGTTATTATTATTAGTGCATTTCAATGGATAGGGATTGCTCGGTTAATTCGAAGTAAAGCTTTATCAGAAGGGCGACGGGATTATGTAAGTGAATCTAAAACAATGGGGACGAGTGATATAGCCATTATGTTTAAGGGGCTATTACCAAATTTAAGTTCGATCTTAATAGTAGAGTTTACATTAAGTCTTGCGGGTAATATTGGGATTGAAACAGGGCTATCATTTTTAGGATTTGGGCTACCACCTTCGACGCCAAGTTTAGGAACTTTAGTAAGCTATGCAAGAAATCCGCTCGTCTTAGCTGACAAATGGTGGGTTTGGCTACCAGCATCTTTATTAATTTTAGTTTTAATGCTCGGTATTAATTATATCGGACAAGCATTCCGTCGTGCCGCTGACGCAAAACAAAGATTAGGATAACAGAGGAGGCAATAACAATGAGGAAAAAGTGGTTGATGAATGTTATTACGTTGGCAATCATATTGCTATTAGCTACCGCCTGCAATCGCAATGATAAAGAGCAGTCAAATGAAGCTGAGGGCAGCAACGATAAGCCAGCACAAACAGAAGATAACAAAGTAGATACAAATTTGCTACCGACGAAAGTAACAAATGAAGGGGAAGCAATTGAAGGTGGTACATTACATGTTGGGCTTGTTGCAGACTCACCATTTAAAGGCATTTTTCTTGCTGAGCTTTATACCGATGCCACAGATAGTTCCATTATGGGCTATGCTTCAAATAGTCTTTTTGAGATTGATGGTGACTTTTTAATAACAGATGAGGGAATCGCAAAATTAGATGTTGATACGGACAATAACAAAGTGACAATTACCATTCAAGAGGATGTGAAATGGTCGGATGGCACACCATTAACGGCAGAGGATTTAATCTATCCGTATGAAATTATTGGTCATCCCGATTATGAAGGTGTGCGCTATGATGATGACTTTAAAAATATTGTAGGGGCAGAAGAATACCATGAGGGTAAAGCAGACAAGATTTCAGGCATTAAAAAGATTGATGATAAAACGATAGAAATTTCGTTAAAGAAAGTGTCACCTGCTATTTATTCAGGTGGTGATGGTTTATGGGGCTATGCAGCACCGAAGCATCAGCTCAAATCGATTGCTGTAAAAGATTTAATTTCTTCTGATGCTGTAAGAAAAAATCCAATTACACTCGGTCCATTTAAATATGACAATATCGTTAATGGCGAATCTGTGCAGTTGGTGGCTAATGAAAATTACTATAAAGGTAAACCAAAAGTTGATAAGGTAGTTATTAAAGTTGTTTCAACTTCTACTATTGGTGAGGCATTGAAAGCAGGACAATTTGACATCTCTTCATTCCCTGCTACTCAATATGATACTATAAAAAATTTATCGAATATTTCGATTTTGGGACGACCTGACTTATCATACAGCTATCTAGGCTTTAAGTTAGGGAAATATGACAAAGAAAAAGGCGAAAATATTTATGATGAAAAGGCAAAAATGAATGATGTCCAGTTGCGGCAAGCAATTGCCTATGCGATGGATATTGAAACGGTATCAGATAGATTTTATCAAGGGTTACGTGTGCGTGCGAATTCCTTAATCCCACCCGCTTTTAAAACTTACTATGATGGAACGCTTGAGGGGTATCAATATGATCCTGACAAAGCGAAAGAATTACTGGATGAAGCAGGCTTTAAAGATGTAGATGGTGATGGTCTTCGTGAAGATAAAGATGGCAATAAGTTTACTATTCGTTTAGCAGCGATAGCAGGCTCTGATACGGCTGAAGCAATTGTTGAGTATTATCGTCAAAATTGGAAAGATGTTGGCTTAGATGTACAACTAACGACAGGTCGTTTAATCGAAGCTAATAGCTTCTACGATAAAGTAGAAGCAGATGATCCTGAAATTGATATGTATCTTGCAGGTTGGGGTACAGGAACGAACCCTTCACCAGCAGGATTATATAGTAAAGGAGCAGCATTTAACTTTAGTCGCTACGTATCGGATGATTTAACGAAGCTGTTAAATGATATTGATTCACAAGAGGCGTTAGATCCAACATATCGTGCACGGGCTTTCCGTAAATGGCAAGAATATATGGCAGACAAAGCAATGGTTGTCCCAACGTTATTCAGCACATCAACGATTGCAGTCAATAAACGTATAAAAAGCTATAATATCGATCGTGAAACAGGTACGGAGATTCAAGATCTTGAACTAATAGCTGATGCGCCGATAAAATAATAATAAAATGGTGAATATTGTATTTATTTAAATTTGTGAATAGAACTCTTGAATTGATTATACTTTGAGAGTTGAGTGGTGCTTACCCTTTAAAGATATTCACAATAAAGTAAGTATCTAATTGCTTTTTAAAATGATAATTATTTGTATTAATAAGGAGGTGAGTTAATGATGGAAAAAGATATTTTTGATTTAGATTTAAAAATTTCACCGGCTTCAAAAGATATTTCGGAGAGGGGAGGATTAGCAATTTCTTGGCATCCAAATTGGTGTCCAGATCCCCCACTGCCGAGTACTAAAGAAACTAATTGTTCCTTTATACCACCTTGTCCTATAAGACCATAATGGTATGCGGTGAAAAGAAATTCTTTTCGCCGCATTATATTTCGTTAAAATTCGATATTTGAATGAGGAGATTAGCCGATGAGAAAAGATTGGGATTTAATGGATTTATCTATTGTGAGAACACCACTTTTTCCGCTTTCATTTTATATAAATAAATTATCCTTAGAAGAAAATCCAGAAAACATTTTAAAATTGGTTCTGAATAATCAAGTTATTAAAGAAGCAATATATTTCGCTAATCCGAATCTCTTTAATGAAATTATCAAATATAATACCAAGAGTGAGAAGAAAAAAAGAAATATTATAGCCACTTTATATAAATACCTTGCAAGAATTTCTACAAAATCAACTCCATTTGGGCTTTTTTCTGGCGTTCAAGAAGTTTCTCAAAAAAATATACTATGTACCACTACAAATGATGAAATGGCTAAAAAATTAAAGAAATTTATAAGAGTAGATTCAATGTGGTTACTAGGTGTAATAGAAACAATAGAAGGTCAGGAACATTTTTGGGATTTTATAAATGTAAAATTTGTGGATATGTATTTAATTGAGGGTTATAGGATATTTTTTCCATACAGAACTATGTATGGACAATTTGATAGGTATAAGAAGCAAGGTGAAAAGAGTAGTTTTTCAATTCGGAATAACGAGCTAATTAAAAAAATAAGGTTAATTGCAGCTGATTTTATACCACTTTCTATTTTATTATTTGAATTGAAAAGTTTTTATGAAGATATCAATATAAATGATATTAAATCTTATTTGAAACAATTAATAACACTCGAAATATTACATTCAAATTTGCGTCCAAATTTAACAACCGCAAATAGTCTCGATGAATTATTACAATTTTTTATAAAATTTAATTTAACAGATGAGCCAATGTTTCAATTACTTAATGAAATCCAATGCCATATTTCTGAATATTCGGTTTTTGAATTAGGTGAGTGTGAAAGCATTGAGTTGTTAAATAAAATAAGATCAAAAATGGGGAAAATGTATAATTGTAATGACTATCTACAAATAGATTTAAAATTTGAACCTAATTACGAATTGCGAAAAAATGTTAATGAAGACTTAAAGGAAGCAATTGATATACTAAGCCTTTTTTTAATTTATCAAAATCAAAATTGGAATTTAGAAGCTTTTAAAAAAGCTTTTATTGAGAAATATGGTTACAATACTGAAATAAAATTAGTTGAATTACTGTATTCACTTGAAATAAATGAGTATTCGACAAAGGTTCTAGATAGTTTAAATGAGATGAAAGAAAATCCAATCTATAATTATGTGGAAAGTTTAATAACAAATGCGTTATTTCAAGGATTAGAGGAACTGGAGATTACTGATTCGGAATTAAGAAAGTTTAAACGATATCAAAAAATAGATTTCACTAAAGTATATGAGTCATTTGATGTGCTGTTCTCAGTAGTCCAAAAGCCTAATAAAGTTTATCTGACAGTTAATAATGAAAATTTTACGGCCAATGCAGGACAATTTATAGGTAGATTTTTATTTTTGTTAAGTAGTAAGTATTCTAAGGAGATTGGAAAATTAATTGATTTTGAAAGAAATATATATGGGGACAATTATGAGGTATCCGAAGTTAGTTGCCAAAGTGTTTATGGTAGAGCTTCTAATATACGTTCAACTATAAATCTTAGGAAACATGAAATACCTATTTTTTCGGGGTTATCTAAGTATAAAAATAACATTAAAATTGATTCTATTCTTTCCGGAGTTAATGAATTTGGAGAATTATATTTAAAAAATTCTGATACAAATAACATTATTATTCCTAAAACAACGAATATGTTACATGGGGTAACGTATTTCCCTACGATTTATAAATTTTTATTAGAGGTAGGCAAAGAGGGAGAGATTCCATTTCAAACTTTCTTTCCAATCTTTTATAATAAATTTGTTTTTACTCCAAGAATTAGATATAAAAACATAGTACTATCTAAAAAACAATGGAGAATAGATATGTATATTTTACAGTTAGACAAGCAGTTTAATTATGAAGATTGGGAAGATGCAATTTCAAAATGGAGAAAAACATACAAAGTACCAAACATAGTTGAATTGAAAAGTGTAGATTCGACAATATATTTTAATCTGGAAAATTCCCTACATTTGAAAATTTTAAGAAAGGAATTTTCTAAGTCAAATAAGCTAAATTTTACTGAAGTAGACTATGGTATAAATATCGAATCTGTAAGAGAGTTTCAATTTAAAGAAGAATTAACAGTATCTATATTAAATAAAAGGAGTAAAAAAAAGAAATTTAGTACACTGTATAACGATATTGGGGATAAAAGGAAAAACGGACCAGGCGATGATTGGATTTTCTATAAACTATATATTAAAGAAGATTATCAAGATGAGCTATTAATAAATTATATTTATCCTACTATGAATAAATTATTGAAAGAGAAAAAAATCAATTCTTATTTTTATATAAGATATATCGATTTACGACCGCATATTAGATTGAGGATAAAAGTAGAATCCTTCAATTTTAAGCTTGTGGTTTCATATATGTCAGATTTATCGAAAAAATGGATGGACATAAATTTTGTTGATAGTGTAAGTATAGATACGTATTACCCAGAATATATGAGATATGGGGGAAAGCAATTAGAAAAACAATTTCATGACGTATTTTTTGCAGACAGTCAATATTGTTTAGCGCTACTGAATCTAAACCAAAAAATAAAGGAAACTACTGAGAAAATAATTATTTATTCGATAAAATGTTTATTTCATGATATAGGCTTTGAAAAAGAGAAGCAAATTAAAATAATAAAACGTTATTTAGACCTAAATAGCTTAAATAAGAGATTAATGAAATTGAGCTTAACAGATGAACTCTTAGAAAATAAGGGAATAGGTTCTGTTTTCGAAGTTGAAGAGATTTCAAAATTCAGAACATACGCACTTAGAAAATTTTTAAAACAAATAGAAGTTGCTCGATTGCAGGAATCTAATATATACGATATCGTTCTATCAGTAATTCATATGAATGTGAATAGATTAATGATTATAGATAAAGAAAAAGAAAATCAACTAATGTATAGTTTATTAAAATATCTTAAGCATATTTAAATTTCAGTGTAAGATTTTTCCGTATAGCATAATAATTTTCCTTTGTTTTTAATCTGATGTTTGGGGAGGAGACGCATGTATATTACTTCATTGAAGCTTCAAAAACATTGTTCACTATTATTTGAAGAGCATTTGAAAAACTTTGCAAATAGTACTTTAAAAATGAATTTTCAAGATAAAAGTATTTATTCGCTTAGTCATGGGATTCCTGGACTTTGTATATTTTATGCAAGTTTAGATAAGTTGTATCCACAAAATAAGTGGGATTATTATGCACATAGGTATTTAGAATTATTAAATGGAAAAATAGACTTTAACTTATTAGATGTATCTTTATATCAAGGAATAAGTGGAATTGGGGCATCAGTTTTATCTTTAGCAAAAGAAGGCAGATACCAACATTATTTAAAATCATTAAATGAATTATTAGAATATCGAATTAAGAAATTACTTGTGAAATTCCCTATAGAGTTTGACGTATCGAAATATGATGTTGTTACTGGAATAACAGGTGTAGTTAGATATATGCTTTTTCTAAAAGAAAATAATAATTTTAATCAGTTAATTAAAGAACTAGTAAAAAAGATAATATTATATGCAGAATTTGAAATGAATAAACTTTCAAATAATCCTGTTGAAAAAAATAATATTATTAATTTAGGGACTGCACATGGTTTATCAGGCATCTTATCAATTTTATCAATAGTCAAACTCGAAGAAATTGAAGTAGAAAATTTGGATCATACAATATTAAATTTGATCGAGTTTTTTGAAAAAAATAATTTCAAATCATTAGGTGTCCTAACTTTTCCTGAACGTTTACCTTTTATTAATACACCTAGGCATAAAAAATATATTAATTTCTCTTGGTGTTATGGACTTACAGGGATTTCTAGGTCTATGATTCTAGCATCTAAGGCAATAGATGACAAATTACTTAAAGAAAAATATATTAATAATTACACCCTTTTTCTGGATTCTTTATACTTGAAGAAATCAAATGTTTCCACCGTATTTTGTCATGGAATATCAGGAGTAATTTACGAAACATTCTTACTGTATAAAGAATTCGGAAATATCAAATTTATTGAACATATTTTAAAGTTACTAACCATACTACATGATAATTCAGATTTTAACAGATTTAATTCATTTCCGGATTGCTCTGTTGAAGGAAATGATAATGAGTACAAGGAGGGGATTATAGATGGAACTATAAGTGTCTATATAGTGATAGTATCTATTTTGTTAGATGAAAAAGAAAAAATGGATTGGATTTTTTTGAAGCATTAAATCATAAAGTTTAATTTTATTATTACATAGATATGGGGGTACTCTATATTAAAAAAAAAGAGAAGCTATTTATTTTATATCGAAATGCCAGCCCACCATTTAAACTTTTATTTTTTGCAATTTTTTTAGGAGTAGTTAGTTCTTTTTGTTCATTAATTCTACCAATTTTAGTGAAAATGCAAATTGATGATATAAATAATGGGATTGCGTATAAATTAATCATGGTAATACTAATTTTATTTATAGTACAACTATGTAGTTTGAGCGTGGCATCCTTCTTATTATCAATTGTAGGAAATAGGATAATTTTGAACCTTCGAAAAAATATCTGGGGAAAATTGTTGAATGCAAAGATTGACTTTTTTGCAAAAAATCAATCGAGTGAAATTGTTAGTAGAATATTAACAGATACTACAGCAGCTATGAATTTATTGTCTCATGATTTTGCAAGACTAATAACAGGTATACTATCAATTACTGGTTCAATTTTTTTTATGATGTATTTAGATATTTATTTAACTATGGCTCTATTATTTTTTTTACCTATAATAATTTTATTAATTTCAATAAGTAGTAGGAAATTAAGAAATATTTCTTTTTTATATTATGAGCATAATTCAATAGTTGCGGGATATTTATATAAAGTTCTAAACGGAATTAGATTAATAAAAGCTTCGAATACTCAAAACAAAGAAATGAAAGAAGGAAGAAAACAATTTAGAGAAATTTATTTTGTTACAAAAAATAAATCTAAGATAGAATCCCTTCTTTTACCACTCGTAAATACGTTAACATTGGCAATGATTGTGATTGTACTTGCATATGGTTCTTATAGAATTCAATTAGGGGAGATTTCATCAGGAGACCTTTTAGCATTTATATTTTATGCTTATCAAATTAGTGTTCCATTAGGTATTATAGGTAACTTTATTGCTAGCTATCAATCTTTTTCTGGCTCTAGTAAACGCATTATTGATATTTTAAATTTAGAAATAGAAGAACAAAAAGAAAATGGTAAGAGACTGTCATATTATCAAAATAATTCGAAATATACTTTAGAAGTTGAAAATCTATACTTTAAATATGAAAAAATTTGGGTTTTGAATGGTATTTCATTCTTAGTTCACCCAGGTACTATTACAGCTATTGTAGGTGAAAGTGGTAGTGGTAAATCCACCTTGTTTTATCTTCTAGAACAATTCTACAAGCCTACTAAAGGGGAAATAAAACTTAATTCTATTTCTTTTAAAGAATTTAGTCTTTCTGATTGGCGTGATAAGTTTAGTTATGTATCACAAGACTTCTATATATTCCCTGGTACGATTAAAGAAAATCTCACATATGGGATTAAACGTGATATTAAAGAAAGCGAGCTTTTGTCTATATGTGAAGAAGTTAATGCTCTAGATTTCATTAATTCTTTACCAGAAAAATTCTACACTTATTTAGGTGAAAATGGTTTTAATATTTCTGGAGGACAAAAACAACGTCTTGCAATAGCAAGAGCCTTATTAAAAGAAGCTCCTTTTTTATTATTAGACGAAGCGACAGCAAACTTGGATATAATATCAGAGGATATAATTCAACGCTCTTTAATTACTAGAAAATCAAAACAATCAATAATAATAATTGCTCATAGAATTTCTACTATTATAAATGCAGACCAGATTTTAGTTTTAAATAAAGGTAAAATTGAATGTATAGGTAAACATGCTGAATTATTATTATCGTGTGACACATATAAAAAATTAACTAGTAAACAATTTATTGGTAACTAATTCCGATTACTAAATAATCCCACACTTTATTAGAAATTCTTAATAAGAAAATCCCAATAGCATGGCAAGAGTTTATGAGTGACAAGGCAATGATAATACCAATGTATTTCCGCACGTCAACGATAGCAATCAATAAACGGATAAAAAGCTATAATATTGATCGGGAAACGGGTACAGAGATACAAGATCTTGAACTAATAGCTGATGCACCGATAAAATAAGTGTATAATGGTAAATATAGTATTTCTTACAATTTATAGAAGAGATGAATAATCGAATCCTCAAAAAAAAAGATCCATCCATTGCATAAGTTCAATGGATGGATCATATATTATTTAGTGGCAACCCATGTTTTCACAAGGTCAGCAGTACCATAAACATAATGTTGTTCGCCAACTTCATGGTATGTTGCGCTTTCGTCAACTTCTGTATGTTTGTAAGGAATACGTTGACGACGCTTTTCTGACATTGGGTCTGGAAGCGGGATTGCTGATAATAATGATTTTGTATAAGGATGAACAGGATGATTATAAATATCATCGGCTTTACCAATTTCCATAATTTTACCACGATACATAACAGCGATACGATCACTGATGTATTTAACCATTGAAAGGTCATGGGCAATGAACAGGTATGTTAAGCCACGTTCTTTTTGTAGTTGTTTTAATAAGTTAACAACTTGCGCTTGAATCGATACGTCAAGTGCAGAAATTGGTTCATCGGCAATGATGAACTTTGGATCTAAGCTAAGGGCACGAGCGATACCGATACGCTGACGTTGACCACCTGAGAATTCATGTGCGTAACGATTGGCGTGCTCTTTGTTTAAACCTACAGCTTCAAGCAATTGGTTGATTTTTTCGCGACGTTCTTTCTTATCTTTATATAAGCCATGAATATCGAAAGCTTCTGCAATGATTTCCCCAGCTGTCATACGAGGGTTTAACGAAGCATATGGATCTTGGAAAATCATTTGCATTTGACGATTAAAAGTCTTTAAATCGCTTTTTGATTTTTTACCATGCACGTTTTGACCATCGAAAATAATTTCGCCATCTGTAATATCATATAGGCGAATGATTGAGCGACCAGTCGTCGATTTACCACAGCCTGATTCTCCAACAAGTCCAAGTGTTTCACCTTCATAAACATCAAAGCTAATACCATCAACAGCTTTAATAGGGTTGCTTGGTGAACCAAAGTATTGCTTTACGTTTTTAATTTCAAGAATTTTTTTTGCACCTGTTTTAGTCATTGAATTCTGCCTCCTTCGCTAAAAAGCCCTCAATACGTTTAGCAACCGCATCTGGAAGTGGAATTTTTGGCGCATCAGGATGTAACAACCAAGTTTTTGCAAAATGAGTGTCGCTTACTTGGAACATTGGCGGCTCTTGCTCATAGTCAATCGCCATTGCAAATTCATTACGAGCAGCAAAAGCATCTCCCTTTGGAGGGTTCGTAAGATCTGGAGGTGAACCAGGAATCGTACGTAATAGCTCGTCCTCATTACTATCTAAATCAGGCATAGAACCAAGTAATCCCCATGTATAAGGATGTTTTGGATTATAGAAAATATCATTTACTGTACCATACTCGACGATTTGACCAGCATACATAACGGCTACGCGGTCAGCAACGTTAGCTACAACGCCTAAGTCATGCGTAATGAAAATGATAGAAGTTTTAGAACTTTTTTGGATTTCTTTCATTAATTCTAAAATTTGTGCTTGGATTGTTACGTCCAATGCAGTTGTTGGCTCATCGGCGATTAACAGCTTAGGATCAGCCGCTAGTGCAATAGCGATTACAACACGTTGACGCATCCCGCCTGAAAATTCATGTGGATATTGATTGTAACGTTTTTCAGGGAAGGGGATACCTACTTGCGTTAAAAGTTCGATTGCGCGTTTTTTAGCATCAGCCTTAGAAACTTTCTTATGTTGCAAAATTACTTCAGTTATTTGACGTCCGACCTTCATAGTTGGATTCAAACTTGTCATCGGATCCTGGAAGATCATAGCAATTTCATTTCCGCGTACTTTCGACATTTCTTTATCAGTAAGTGGAATTAAATCACGGCCGTTAAATAAAATTTGTCCTGACTCATAAATACCAGGTGGCTGTGGAATTAATTTCATTAAGGCGTTACTCGTAACACTCTTACCAGAACCAGATTCACCAACGATCGCTAGTGTTTCACCTTCTTTTAAATCAAAGTTTACACCACGCACAGCATGGACAAGCCCTGCATATGTTTTAAAGTTAATTTTTAAATCTTTTACTTCTAAAATTGTTTTACTCATTTCGGCCACCTCCTTATTTACGTAGTTTTGGATCTAATGCATCACGTAAGCCGTCACCAACTGCGTTAAACGCAAAGATTGTTAGTGAGATAAATACTGCTGGGAAAATTAAACGCCAAGGGGCATTTGTAATTGCTTTATTCCCTTCAGATGCCATTGTACCCCATGAAGCGTGCGGAGCAGGAACACCAAGTCCTAAATAACTTAAGAATGACTCGGTGAAAATAGCAGACGGAATTGTTAGAGTCATTGTTACTAAAATCGCACCAAGTGCATTTGGAATTAAATGTTTTAAGATTAAATGCATTGTGCTCGCACCTAAAGTACGTGCAGCAAGTACATATTCTTGATTTTTAATGGATAATACTTCACCACGAACGATACGAGCCATGCTAATCCAGCCTGTAATCGAAAGGGCGATAATCATAGGGAATAAACCTGGTTGTAAAACTACTAATAAAACGATTACAACTAAAAGGTAAGGCACAGCTGTTAATACGTCGGCAATACGCATCATAATATTATCAACACGACCACCTGCTAAACCTGAAATACTTCCCCAAAGAACACCAATCACTAAGTCAATAACAGCCGCTGTAATCCCGATAAATAGGGAAATACGAGCACCTGCCCAAATACGTACGAAAATATCACGACCTAAATCATCTGTCCCAAACCAAAAATCAGCAGATGGGGGACTGTTGTAGACACCAAGTTGATCGCTATATTTATATTGTGAAAGCATTGGAACAGTAATCGCCATTATAATAACGATAATCAGTGTAATTAAACCGAAAATTGCCATTTTATTATGTGAAAAGCGAATAAATACTTCCTTCCAGAAGGAAACGGATTTATCAGCTAATTTATCTGTTGCTTCATGATTTCCACCGACAATTTTAAACATATCTTTGTTAATCGGTTGCTGTGTCATTACTTTTTCGCTCCCTTCAACTTAATTCGCGGATCAACAATGCTATATAGAATATCGACAATTAATACCGCAAATAAAAGGATGATTGAATAGAACACTGTCGTTCCCATGATAACTGTGTAATCACGGTTTGTAATACTTTGTACAAAGTGTTTACCTAGACCAGGGATTGCGAATATTTGTTCAACGATGAAACTACCTGTTACAACACCAGCTGTTAATGGGCCAAGGTAAGTAAGAACTGGCAGTAAGGAATTTCGTAAAGTATGGCGGAAAACGATTGTCCATTTGCCAATTCCTTTAGCACGTGCCATTTTTACATAATCACTGCTATTTTGCTCAAGCATACTTGAACGTGTTAATTTTGCGATAAAACCCATGTGTGAGAATGCGATAGCAAGGGCAGGTAAAACACTATAGATGAAGCCCTTCCATCCACTAACAGGGAACCAGCCTAATTTAAAGGCTAAGAAATACTGCATTAAGCCTGCCAAAATAAATGATGGTACTGAAATACCGAGCACCGCAAAGGTCGTTGCCAAATAATCCGGCCATTTATTATGATAAAGCGCTGAAACTACGCCTATTAATACACCGAATCCAATCGCCAATAGCATAGCTTCAATCCCAAGTGTTAACGAAACTGGGAAGCTCTCATTAATCATATCATTTGTAGAACGCGCTTTATACTTCATAGACTCACCGAAATTAAATGAGGCCGTATCGATTAAATAATCTTTATATTGAATATACCAAGGGTTATTTAATCCATACGTTTCGTTTAACTTTTCCTCAATTTGAGGAGGGAAATTACGTTCACTTGCAAAAGGACTACCTGGAGCAAGACGCATTAAGAAAAACGTAGCCGTTACGATGACGAAAAGCGCGAGAAGTATATACATCAGCCTTTTCAAAATATATTTAATCACATAAAACTCCTCCTTCTATTTGTCAATTTTCTGACAAATAAATGCCTTCGTATTTTAAAAAGAGCTGACTCGCGCCGAAGTGGCCACGAGGCAGCTCTTCGCTGTAGAGCTTAAAAGATAAAAGATTCAGTAGTGAAAATTATTCCACATCAACATATTTAAGTTTAATGTTACCTAAAATATCTGGAACCATGTTTTTAACTTTTTTATCAACTACTGAAAGGTTAGTGTAGTAGTAGATTGGCGCAACAGGGAATTCTGAAACTGCGATAGATTCAGCTTGTTTTAATAGGTCTAAACGTTTAGCAGAATCACCTTCAGCAATAGATTGTTTTAACAATTCTTTGTATTTAGGGTTTTCCCAGCCTGTATCGTTGTTACCATTTGCTGCTGTATCATACATTTCAAGGAATGAATAAGCATCGTTGTAGTCAGCGATCCAACCCATACGTCCTACTTGGTAGTCAAGAACGTTAAGTTTTTCTAAATACACTTGCCATTCAGAGTTATCAAGACCTACAGTAATACCAAGGTTTTTGCTCCAGCCTTCTTGGATGAATTGAGCAATAGAAGCATGTCCTTCACTTGTATTGAATGAAACATTAATTTTAAGATCTTTTGGATCTTTAATACCAAGTTCTTTCATACCAGCTTCAAGTGCTGCTTTAGCACCTTCGATATCGTTATCTTTGAAGTAACCACGGTCTTCTTCAAAACCGCTAATTGCAGATGGAACCATACCTAAAGCAGGTTTTTGTTCACCTTTAGTAATGTTGTCAATTAAGCCTTGACGATCGATTGCTAATGTTAACGCTTTACGGATGTTAGCGTTTCCAGTAATTTTGTCTGTTGTATTGAATTTGTACCAGTATACACCAGCATAGTCAGCGATTTGTAATGAACCGTCTGCTTTAAAGCCATCAATTTCATCAAGTGAAACTGTTTGATAAGGAGAACCTAAATAATCGATTTCTCCAGTTTTGAACATTGTTGAAGCAGTTGCTTCATTTTCAACCATACCAATGTTTACAGTATCTAGAGCTACACTAGAAGCATCCCAATACTCAGGGTTTTTCTTTAATACTACTGAATCATTGTGTTTCCAAGTATCTAATGTGAATGGTCCGTTCGTTACGAAGTTTTCACCAGCATCAGTGTACCAGTTATCATTGCCTTCAACTACTTTTTGATTTAAAGGAGCATATGTTTTAAATGCAACTAACTCTAAGAAGTAAGCTGTTGGTTGTTGTAAAGTTACAACTAAAGTTTTGTCATCTTCAGCTTTAACACCAACATCATCAGCAGAACCTTCGCCTAAGTTATAAGCTTCAGCGCCTTTAATTGGGTAAAGTAAAGATGCGTACTCAGATAAGTTTTCAGGATTTAAAGCCCATTTCCAAGCATATTCGAAGTCGCCAGCAACTACTGGATCTCCGTTTGTCCATTTTGCATCACGTAATTTGAAAGTGTAAGTTAATAAATCTTCACTCTCTGTATAGCTTTCAGCCATACCAGGAGCTGGTTTTCCATCAAGGTCTAAAACCATTAAACCTTCAAATACGTTTTGAAGAATTGCCCCAGAAGTAGTATCTGTTGCAAGTTGTGGATGTAAAGATGGCGGCTCAGAAGCTACAACTACGTTCAACTCTTTAGAAGAAGCTGTTTCTGATGAACCAGAATCTTTTTTATCGTCTTTTGCTTTATCAGACGAATCTCCACCGAAGCCACATGCAGCAAGTACTAGTGAAAATACTGCAAGGACTGTAAGTAATAAAAACTTTTTGTTCTTATTCATGTGAATCCCCCTTATACAATTTTTAAGCCTTTTGTGAAGCTCCTATTTAATATACCAAAAAAGTCATTGTGCACAAAATAAAAAAGATTCAAATTTATATAGTATTATCTGACATTTACAAGAATAATAATTTTCTTCGGTCTATTACTTCAGTGTACGAAAGTGTTTAAATAATGAGAATTTGATTTAAAACAGCTAAAAATATCAAAAATAAAACAAAATCGAAAAAATGACTTACTATACCGAAAATTCCTATTTTTTCGATAATATTATGACGCAATAAAAAATGATTCAAAAGTCACAGTTGTTATACCTTAAGAAATTTATATAGTTTTGTAGAAAATCATCGTAAAACTAAGTGAATATGATTTTTAATAAGGTAATTTCTTGTAATTTCTAATCTAAAAATATGAATAATACTATCTATAAATGATATATAAAAATTTTGTTTTGTATTTATCTAGTATTTAGCTTTAAGAGAGAAAAAAAGGGAAAAGGAGAGAAATTTGTATTAAATAGCATGCGGTTTAGTAGATAGAATAGTGCCATTTAAGCACAAGATAGTAGTCTAATATTTTTTTAAAATAATACTATGACACTTTGGAAAGCGGTTGAATATATGAAAAAGCGTTATTTATTAACGTTTAGATAAAAATTCGAAGTTTGTTTTTCTCTTTTTCGGCATAAATCTACATGGTGATATGTATTTTGTATAAAAATGATTTCTTATTAAAAATTCCTCTGAAGTTCGTCAATTCATTCGATTTTTAATAAATGTATTGCATAGAAAAATACTCTAGGCAAACGCAATGTGTCGTTTACCTAGAGTATTTTTTGAGGTTTATAACTTAAATTGATGTATCTGATTTTGTAAATCTAAAGACTTTTCACTTAAATCTGTCGCTACTAAGTTTACTTGTTGGATTGTTGCGGCTTGTTCTTTCATTGCCTCAGCGATAATTTTCGTATTGTCAGCACTTGCTGAAGCACCATAAGCAATTTCAGCAACAGAAGCTGCTACTTGCTCAGCACTGGCAGATATTTCTTCAGAAGTTGCAGAAATATCTTCAATTTGATCTGACATTGTATTAATTGCTGTAACGATAGATTCAAAAGCAATGCCTGCATTTCCTATCATTTTAACACCATCTGTTACAGAATGAAGGCCATCAAATACTGCCTTTTCTACATTTTTTGTATCTTGTTGTATGTCTTGTGTTAATGCAACAATTTGATTGGCAGATTGTTTTGATTCTTCCGCTAGCTTGCGTACCTCGTCTGCTACTACAGCGAAGCCTTTACCGTGTTCACCAGCACGTGCGGCTTCGATAGCGGCATTAAGTGCAAGTAAATTTGTTTGATCCGTAATTGTTGTTATAACTTCTGTAATATTGCTAATTTCTACTGATTGTTTACTAAGTTTTTGAACGAGCGTGTTAATCAGTTGAGTTGAATCATTGATGACGTTCATTTGTTGCTGTGCTTCTTCTATAATGCTGTTACCACTGTTGGCTGTTTCAGATGTAGCAATAGCACTATGGTGAAGCTGTTGTGTTGCTTCTGCAATACGTTGTACCCCTGTTGCAGTTTCATCCATAGCCGCAGCACTTTCCTTTGCAGCAACTGTTGCGGCTACTGCTGACGCAGCGGTGTCATTAATACGTGATGTAACCTCGTCTGTTGTAGCAGAAACTTCTTCAGTAGAGGCAGTTAACTCTTCGGCTGCGCCTGTTAAATGTTCGGAGTTTTCTTGTATATGTGTCATTAAACTACGAACGTTACTTTTCATCGTGTTAAAGGCTACTGCTAGCTGGCCAATTTCATCTTTAGATTGATTTGCAATATCTTGATGATATAATTCACCATTTGCAATATTGTTAGCAGCAACTACTACTGATTTTAAAGGGCGAGTAATTTTACGTTGTACATAGAACATAAGGAATAAGCCGAGTGTTACACCAATAGTAAGGGCAATAACCGAAATAATTTGAGAATTTTTTACTGCCTGTTTAGATTCCTTCGTAATAATTTCTAGTTGATTCTTTTGGTAATCTACAATTTTATCAGAGACTTCTGATAACCCTATGTTAGCTTGTTGGGCTTCACCATTTACTTTTTTTAAAGCTTCTTCTATATTACCTTCATCATGTAAAGCTAAAACAGTATCAGCTGCTTTGTTAAAAGCATTGTTATATGTATTAAGCTCTTTAGTGTATTCAATCATTTCGGGTGAATCTGCTTTTTCTGTAATTTCCTCAACATGCTTATCAAGCATTAATGAATATTTTTCGAAACTCTCCTTATTATATGGAGTATCTTCAATAAACATTGCACGAATAAAAAGACCTTGCGTCGCTAATTCAATTTTAATATTATCCGATAGTTCAACTAAGGAGACGCGATTTTCTAATGCATCTTCAACTTTACTCTCAATTTTAGAAAATTGTATAAACAAAATAAGCAAAGAAATGAATAAGGTAAAGATGATCGAGAAAAAACCGAAGCTTAACTTTTTGCCAACAGACATAGTGAATACGCCCTTTCTGAAATGATAAAAATTTTTATAGTTAAATTAAGACATCGTGGAAGCTAGAAGTCAATAACAGAAGGTAGAAACAGTTCAGAATAATCATTGTGGAAATCTTAAAATATCGTAATAGGGAACATAGCCTGTAAAAAACACAAAAGGCATTGATTTTTATCTATATATAGTACACATTGCGGAGAAAGAACTTTGTGAAAGAAAAATACGATGCAATTAGCATCGTATTCCTATCTTTAAGACTGTTTTTTTAACTGTAAAATGACAGTTTCATCTGGATCGATAAACAATGTTTTTTGTTCGAAATAGATAACAAATCCAGGTTTAGCTCCATTTGGCTTTTTGACTTGACGTATTTCTGTATAATCTACTGGAACAGAGGAAGAGTCGCGCGCTTTTGAGAAGTAAGCGGCAAGTGTCGCAGCTTCTCGCAATGTCGTATCATCTGGCTCAGTAGCATGAATGACTACATGTGAACCCGGTATGTCCTTTGTATGTAGCCATATATCAGTACGTTTAGCAATTTTAAATGTTAGCATATCATTTTGTTTATTGTTTTTGCCTACAGAAATAGGTGTCCCTGTAGATGATATATAATGTTCTGGTTCAGGTTTTAGTTGTTTTTTCTTTTTCTTAGCGTGACGTAGTTTTAAATAACCTTGTTCCGCTAATTCTTCACGTATTTCTTCTATATCACCTGGAGCTGCTTGTTGAACCTGTTGAGCTAGCATCTCAAAATAAGTAATTTCTTCTTTTGTTTTTTCAAGTTGCTCTTGTACCATAATAAGGGCATTTTTAGCCTTTGTGTATTTTGTGTAATAACTTTGCGCATTTTCAATAGGTGTTTTACGTTCGCTTACAGGAATCGTAATTTCTTCAGCGGACTCACTATAATAGTTAGTTACTGTTACTTCCTTCACACCTTTTTCGAAAGCGTATATATTGGCCATAAGCAGTTCCCCAAATAATTGGAATTGATCTAGTTTGGAAGCACGCTCATAGTCTTTCGTCAGTTTTTTTATCTTTAATGACAATTTATCGATTTCGTTTTGTAGCCAGCGTTCTAAATCTCCAGCTTGTTGTTTCACACGATCTCGCTCAGCACGTGCAAAAAATACGCGGTCAAGCAGTTCATGTACATTTGGATAAACAGTTTTTTCTCCTTGTAAATGGGTTAAAGCGATAGGAGAGAAATAGGTTTTGTTATTGGAAAATACATACATTGGTTCTGTGCCGCCATCACGAAAGGCTGCCATAAAGTCTCTGAAGCATACTACTTTATTAGTTGCAGTTGTTAAGCGGAATAATAATTCCTCGGCATGTAATGGAGAAAAGCCGACAAATTGCGAAACAACTTCTTTTGCTGTTTTCGGCTCAGTAAAAAATGCTGTTAACTGCTCATCTGAGACCGATAGGGGTTGCCATTTATTTTGGGCAGGTGGTGCAATATAAGGCTGTCCAGGTAATATTGTGCGGAAACTATTCATCGATGGTGATAAATGTTTTAAACTATCGATAATTTTATTTTGTTCCTTATCAATTAATAGCAGGTTACTATGGCGACCCATAATTTCTGCGTGTAATTCCCGTACAATTGGATCGCCAATTTCATTTTTACTATGGATTTCTACTATAATAATGCGATCTAGGTCGTGCTGTTTAATAGATGAAATAAAACCACCTTCTAAATGTTTACGTAATAACATACAAAACATAGGAGGTTCCGCAGGGTTTTCTATTGTTTGCTCAGTAAGATGTACACGTGCATAGGAAGGGTGGATAGAAAACAATAATTTGTGGTTGCCACCATTTGCGCGAACTTGTAAAACAACTTCTTGAGCATTAGGTTGATGTATTTTAGTAATGCGACCTGTTACTAATTGTTGCAGGTCTGTTGTCATTGAATAAGTAAATAAGCCATCGAATGCCATTTTAATTCCTCTTTCCAACGATATATTGCATCATTGTGTATTCGTATATAATAGTAATTTTTGCGCCATATTTGTCTGTGTATATGAACAAATAGGATGGGATTCTTCCTATTATAAATTGTGTTCAAACAGCCATCTCATGTATGAATGCATTTTTTGTATGTTTATCATAGCATTTTTTAGGTGAATATTAAAATATAGCTTCAGATGTGGTAGAATTAATTTTTGCACTAGCGAATTTTTTGTGGAGAGACGTCATAAATGACAGAGCTTATGTTATAATAATCCCAGTATGCAAAGAAAGGTGTGACGAACCTTGGTGCGTAGTATGACTGGTTTTGGCAGAGGTGTCACAACAACAAGAGACTTTCAGTTAACCGTAGAAATACGCTCGGTCAACCATCGTTTTTTAGAAATTCATGCAAAGTTCCCAAAAGAATGGCTTGAAGCAGAAATTTTTGCTAAGAAATTGATTTCACAAGCTTTATCACGTGGAAAAATTGATGTGATGGTAGATGTGAAGGATTTAGAAAACGTCGAGCAATCTATTGAAATTAATTGGTCATTAATTGAAGCGTATCGTAAGGCAAAAGAGCAATTAGCAAGTAAAGTACCCCTAGAAGAAAAATGGACAATGCAGGAGCTATTAGCGCTAGAGCAAGCGTTAGTACAGAAAAAACCGCAACTAACGCCAGAGGATTTATTGGGGGCAGTTGAGCATGCGGTGACAGAAGCTACTAGACAGTTGATCCAAATGCGTGAGCGTGAAGGGCAAGAATTGCAAGATGTTGTTGTACAATATAAGGAACAGTTAATGGAACAAGTGAATCAAATTCGCTCGTATTCATCACTTGCTGTTGAAAAATATCGTACGCGATTATTAGAACGAATTGCTGAAATAGCAGATGGAGCGCTCTTAGAAGACCGTTTGCTCGCAGAAGTAGCGATATTTGCTGAACGAGTGGACATAACAGAAGAGTTAGATCGTTTAGATAGTCATTTTAACCAACTGGAAGAAACGTTACTAGAAACAGTTTCAATCGGACGTAAATTAGACTTTTTAATGCAGGAGATTCATCGCGAAATTAATACAATAGGTTCAAAAAATCAATCGACAGAAGCAGCCGTTGCAGTAGTTCAGGCAAAAACAATTTTAGAAAAGATGCGAGAACAAGTTCAAAATATCGAATAATATGCTTGCATCTGTTATAAATTAAGGGAGATATAGAGAATAAATGATAAAAGAACGTGGATTATTAATTGTTCTGTCTGGCCCATCTGGTGTAGGAAAAGGGACAGTGCGAAAAGAATTATTTTCTCAACCGAATACGAATTATGAGTATTCCATCTCAATGACAACACGAAATCCTCGCGAAGGTGAAGTAGATGGTGTAGACTATTTTTTTAAGTCGCGTGAAGAGTTTGAAACGTTAATTGAACAAGGTGGCTTATTAGAACACGCTGAATTTGTAGGGAATTACTACGGCACTCCGTTAACGTATGTAAATGAAACACTTGATGCTGGTCGTGATGTGTTTTTGGAGATTGAAGTACAAGGAGCAGCGCAAATTCGTAAAAAAGCACCGGATGCCTTATTTATTTTCTTAGCCCCTCCAAGTTTAACGGAATTAAAAGATCGTTTAGTTGGGCGTGGGACAGAGACAGCGGATGTTATTGCGAAGCGCATCGCAACTGCAAGTGAAGAGCTTGAAATGATGAGCTTATATGATTATGTAGTTGAAAATGATGAAGTGACAAATGCCTGTGATCGTATAAATGCGATTATTAAAGCCGAGCATTGTCGAAGAGAACGTGTTGAAAAAAGATATTTGTCAATGTTGAGAGGAGAATAAACCAATGTTATACCCATCAGTAGATGCCTTAAAAAAAGAGATCGATTCAAAATATTCTTTAGTAAGCTTAGCGTCAAAACGTGCTCGTCAAATGCAAGAGATTGAAGGCACTGAGCGCTTGCACAAATATGTTTCCTATAAATATGTAGGAAAAGCACTTGAAGAGGTAGCAGCAGGTGTACTTACGAAAGTATCTCAAGATGAGTCAGCTGTGTACGAAGACGAAATCTAACATTGATGTAACAAAGCTTTTGCCAAGTTAATGTTAAAATCTGCAGTGATTTTTTGATTATACAAGAATGCCGAGAGCTCCCGAGGAATTGTCCTTTGGGAGCTTATCGTTTGAAAGGACGACATTGTAGATGAACAAAAATATTTTACTTTGTGTATCAGGTGGTATTGCTGTTTATAAAGCTGTAGCACTAGTGAGTAAGCTATCTCAGGCAGGTGCCAACGTAAAGGTCATTATGACAGCATCGGCGCGACAGTTTGTCAATCCGTTAAGCTTTCAAGTCATGTCAAAAAATGATGTCTATTTCGATACATTTGATGAAAAGGATTCAAATGTGATTGCCCATATAGATTTAGCAGATTGGGCAGATTTAATATTAGTTGCACCTGCAACTGCAAATGTCATTGGTAAACTCGCAAACGGTATTGCTGATGATATGGTCACGACGACTTTACTTGCCACAACTGCTCCCGTCTGGCTTGCGCCAGCAATGAATGTTCATATGTATGATCATCCAGCAGTAAAACGCAACTTGGCACAGCTAGCGGCAGATGGCTATCAATTTATTGAACCGTCAGAAGGCTTTTTAGCGTGTGGCTATGTTGGCAAAGGTCGTTTAGAGGAACCAGAAAATATTACAGCTCTTGTGCAAGATTATTTTTCATCAAAGGTTAAGCTATTAGCAGGTAAAAAGGTGCTTGTGACAGCGGGTGCATGGTATGTCCCTTTGGATGATCAACATGTAATTAGTACAAAGGCGAATGGTCGGATTGGACAGGCGTTAGTGAATGAAGCACAAGCACTTGGAGCACATGCGATTTTAATTGGTGGAGAAGCTTCAAATGCCAATGATCATATTGCGGAAGTTGAGCGCTTTAAAAAACAATATCCACATGCATTTTTACTTCATGCGGCCCATATACCAACTATTGAAAGAGCGCCTATTCTGTCTGTCGAAGGTACGACTGCAGTGACATTTGGACAAAAAGTTTATGGTGAACCGATGTTACAAGTTTTATCTGACGAGTGGATTGATTTTAGTCATACTGCGAAAGTAAATGGTGAAGTATTGGATGTATCGGACCCGACACAGTTTGCGAAAGTTTTATGGCAGCATGTATTACAAGGTGAGGCGCAATGAGTTTATATGCTGAGATTATAGTGGATGTTTCGACATACCATGTAGATCGCACATTTGACTATGCTGTTCCTACAGAATGGATAGCTGTTATAGAAAAAGGTTGTCGTGTGAAAGTACCTTTTGGACCAAGAAATGTACTAGGATTTGTTGTAGGTTTAAAAAGTGACACAGATGTCCCTGAAAACAAAATAAAGCCAATTGCACAAATTTTAGATATAGAGCCCGTTTTCACAGAAGAAATGCTGTTGATGGCAAAGTGGTTAAAAAACGAAACGATTTGTTATGAAATTGATGCTTTGCAAGTAATGCTACCTTCAGCACTTCGGGCAAAGTATGAAAAGATTGTTAAATTACAAGTTGAGCAAGATACATTGCCGATAGAAGTTCAGCAGATTTTTGGAAAACGTCAAAAGGCAAACTTTAAGGAATTTGAACGTGTAGGCTTATTGCCGTTATTAAAACAACTGATTGCAGATAAAATTGTAAAGATAGAAAATGTTGTGAAGCAACAAGGGAATGTTAAAGAAGTACGTATGGTCAAAATAGCAGAAGACGAACAAGCGCTAAGAAATGCAATGTTAGAGGCATCGAGAGCTGCGAAACAACGATCTTTAATTGAATGGATGTCTACGCATCTAGGAGAAATATTTACGCCTCAGCAAATATATGATGAAACAGATGTATCTGCTGCAGTATTACAAGCGGTCATTGACAAAGGAGCTGCGCGTTTTATACAGGAAGAAGTTTATCGAGATCCTTTTACAAACGAAGTTGCGCGTACCCAATCTTTACAATTAACGGACGAGCAGGCTGTTGCATTAAACGCCATTGCACACTCACTTGATACACATTCCGCTTCAACCTTTTTATTGCAAGGTGTAACAGGTAGTGGTAAAACAGAAGTCTACTTACAGGCGATTCAAAAGGTTTTACATGAGGGCAAGGAAGCGATTATGCTAGTACCTGAAATTTCCTTAACACCGCAAATGACAGAACGTTTCCGTAGTCGCTTTGGTGAAATGGTTGCGGTCATGCATAGTGGGTTATCCGTAGGTGAGAAGTATGATGAATGGCGGAAAATTCAACAAGGCAAAGTAAGGGTAGTAGTTGGTGCGCGATCAGCAATTTTCGCACCTTTTACAAATTTAGGGCTCATTATTTTAGATGAGGAACATGAATCTACTTACAAGCAGGAGGATTCCCCACGCTATCATGCGAGAGATGTGGCAATTTGGCGTAGCCAATATTATCAATGTCCTGTCATTTTAGGTAGTGCGACACCTGCCCTTGAGTCGTTTGCTCGTGCAAAAAAAGGTGTCTATACACTACTTACTTTAAAACAACGTGCACTGCATCAGGCGATGCCAACTGTATTTGTTGCAGATATGCGCGAGGAACTGCAAAAAGGAAATCGCTCTATGTTTTCTGAACTGCTCATTGAAGGGATACGTACTCGACTCGAACGACAAGAACAGATGGTGCTATTTTTAAATCGAAGAGGGTATTCGTCATTTGTGCTATGTCGTGATTGTGGTACTGTCGTACAATGTCCGAACTGCGATATTTCGCTAACTTATCACCGCACAACTGAAAAACTGAAGTGTCATTACTGCGGTTATGAAGAACATGTACCACAAATTTGTCCGCAATGTCAAAGTGAGCATATACGGTATTTTGGGACAGGAACGCAAAAAGTGGAAGAAGAAATTTATAAGCTGTTCCCAGAGGCTAGGGTACTAAGAATGGATGTTGACACAACAAAGCACAAGGGGGCGCATGAAGAGATTTTGCAAGCATTTGGTGAGGGGCAAGCCGATATTTTACTCGGTACGCAAATGATTGCAAAGGGACTTGATTTTCCTAATATTACACTTGTTGGTGTGCTTAGTGCCGATACATCATTGCATCTACCAGATTACCGTGCAGCGGAACGGACTTTCCAGTTACTCACACAGGTAAGTGGTAGGGCAGGACGACATGATAAACCAGGTGAGGTCGTCATTCAAACTTATACTCCTGAGCATTATGCAATTGAATTAGCTAAAGTACAAGATTACGAGCCATTTTATGAACGAGAAATGTTTTTACGCCGTCGTTCAGGCTATCCACCTTACTATTTCGTTGCGCTTATACAAGTATCTCATGAAGATGTCATGATGGCAGCGGAGTATGCCGGGCGAGCCGCGGATTGGCTTCGGGGAAATTTATCAAATCAAGTGTCTATTATAGGCCCAACAGTTGCAAGTATTAGCCGTCTCC
This sequence comes from Lysinibacillus sp. FSL W8-0992, assembly GCF_038008685.1. Lineage (NCBI taxonomy): Bacteria > Bacillati > Bacillota > Bacilli > Caryophanales > Bacillaceae > Lysinibacillus > Lysinibacillus sp. FSL W8-0992. Next base: position 4,232,463 of record NZ_JBBOZQ010000001.1, on the reverse strand, counting down.
AAAATAGATATCGCTATCAATGTTTGATAAAATATAAAATTGAACCAAATCTGATACCTGTATTGCAACGATTACTTGCAATGTATCGAGCAGAATGGATAAAACAGGGCATATTAATGACGGTAGATTTAGACCCGTCTACTATATAGGGATGCTATAAGATACAAGTTCAGTTTATTTGCCTGAGATAAAAATAAAGGCGGAGAAGTCTTAAATATTAGAAATGAGGAACGAGAAATGGCGATTAAAAAAGTGATCGAACATCCAGCAAAAATTTTATCAACACCATGTGCTGAAGTAACAGAAATTAATGAAGATATTATAGCATTACTAGATGATTTATATGACACGATGGTGGAATATGATGGTGTTGGTATTGCAGCACCACAAATAGATGTAGGTTTACGTGTGGCAATTGTCGAGCTTGGCGAGGAAAGAGATATTTTAGAAATGATTAATCCTACTGTTATTAAAACAGACGGTGCAGAAGTGGATATCGAAGGTTGCTTAAGTTTTCCTGGTCTTTATGGAGAAGTTGAACGTCCTGACTATGTAAAAATTGAAGCGTGTGACCGTGAAGGGCGTGTGTATGAGCTTGAGGCGGGAGGCTTTGAAGCGCGAGCAATTTTACATGAAATTGATCATTTAGATGGTATATTATTTGATTCTAAAATTAAACGTATTCTTACAGAAGAAGAGCTAGAAGAAATGTACGCAGAAGAGGAGGAATAACATGACGTCGATTATTTTTATGGGAACACCTGATTTCTCAGCGCCAATTTTGCGTATGCTACACAAAGAAGGCTATGATATTAAAGCAGTTGTTACACAACCAGATCGACCAGTAGGGCGTAAGCGAGTGCTAACACCGCCACCTGTAAAGGCAGCGGCATTGGAATTAGGCTTGCCTGTTATTCAACCTGAAAAGCTACGTGGCTCTGAAGAATTACAGCAAATACTTGAATTACAGCCAGATATCGTCATTACAGCTGCATTTGGACAAATTTTACCGAAAGAATTACTCGATGCGCCACCACTAGGCTGTATTAATGTGCATGCATCACTTTTACCGAAATACCGCGGTGGAGCTCCTATTCACCAAGCAATTATTGATGGTGAAAAAGAGACGGGTGTAACAATTATGTATATGGCGGAAAAGTTAGATGCAGGCGATATTATATCTCAAAAGGCAATAGCTATCGAAGAAGATGACCATACAGGTCGCCTATTTGATAAACTAAGTGTTGTAGGCTGTGACCTATTAAAAGAAACACTTCCTTCTATTATAAATAGAACAAATAGCCGTACTGTACAAGATGAAACACAAGTGACATTTGCGAGCAATATATCTCGTGAACAAGAACGAATTGATTGGACAAAGGATGCAACGACTTTATACAATCAAGTGCGAGGACTTCATCCTTGGCCAGTAGCTTATACTACTTTTGAAGAAGGAAACTTTAAAATTTGGTGGGCGCAAGTAGGACAAGCAAAACATAATGCTACGCCTGGTACAGTCGTAGCAATTGCAAAGGACCATTTTGAAGTTGCGGCTGGAAATGGCACAGCACTTGCATTATATGACATTCAGCCAGCTGGTAAAAAACGTATGACGGCAGAGGATTATTTACGAGGTACAGGTTCAAAATTACAGATCGGGGACCAGTTTAAATGAGTAAAAAAAGCGTAGTAATTTGGGATGGCAATGTACGGGATGCCGCACTTTCTATCCTATTAGCAGTAGATAAAAACCAAGCGTATAGTAATTTACTTTTACACGAAACGATTAAACGCCATAAGATTGAATCAAAGGATCGTGCGCTTTTAACAGAAATTACGTATGGTACGCTTCAATATAAAATGACCCTCGACTATTATTTAGAGCCATTTGTTCGTGGTAAACTAGATCATTGGGTGCGCTGGCTATTGCGTTTGTCGCTCTATCAAATACATTATTTAACGCGTATTCCGCCTCACGCAGCAGTGAACGAAGCGGTAGAAATTGCAAAACGCCGTGGACACCAAGGAATTGCATCTACGGTCAATGGTATTTTACGTTCTATATTGCGTCAAGGTGTACGATCTTTAGAGGATATAAAAAATCCTATAGAACGTCTTGCTATCGAAACAAGTCATCCACAATGGTTGGTAGAACGCTTTGTAAACAATTATGGTGTAGAAGTAGCTACAGCAATGCTTCTTGAAAATAACGTACCGCCCGTGCAAACGGTTCGTGTCAATACGACGGTGGCGACTACAGAACAAGCGATTGAAAGCTTACAAGCTGAAGGCTTAACTGCACAGCTAAGTGATTTAATGCCCGAATGTCTACATGTGACAAATGGCCAACCTGCTCGTACAAAGGCATTTCAGGAAGGACTTATCACTATTCAGGATGAAAGCTCGATGATTCCTGCAAATGTTTTGAATCCTTCTCCAGGAATGCGCGTCTTAGATATGTGTGCAGCACCAGGTGGTAAAACGACACATTTGGCAGAAAAAATGGACAATAAAGGTTCCATTTTGGCAACGGATTTGCACCCACATAAATTAGATTTAATCGACCATAATACAGAACGTCTAGGACTTGATATTGTAGAAACAGCTCCGATTGATGGACGTAAGGCTCCAGAGTTTTTACAACTAGAATCGTTCGACGCGGTGTTAGTCGATGCTCCGTGTAGTGGTTTAGGTGTTATGCGTCGTAAGCCGGATATTAAATATACGAAGCGTGAAGAAGATTTAGAAAACCTTCAAAAAATCCAGTTGGCACTACTCGATGCAGCAACTAAAGTACTAAAAAATGAAGGCAAGCTTGTGTACAGTACATGTACAGTCGATAAACAAGAAAACGAAGGCACTGTTGATGCCTTTTTAAGAGAGCATCCAGAAATGGAAGCTATACAACTAGAATCTTTACCAACAAAATTAGCGGAAAAGCAAGCAAATGGCATGCTTCAAGTCTTCCCACAAGACTTCGGCAGTGATGGTTTCTTCGTCGCAGCCTTTCGTAAAAAAGGAGAATCCAACTAATGGTGGATCAAGAGCAATTTAATGAACGCATTAACGACTTAGTCGATGAAGCTGAAGAAAAGCCAGTTCGACGAGCGAAAAAAGAAAAACCGAATTTAAAAGAATCAATTTATTCATTACAACCACATCAATTAGAAGAATGGCTAAAAGAAAATGGGGAAAAACCATTCCGAGCTGCACAAATTTTTGACTGGTTATACAATAAACGTGTTAAAACATTTGAAGAAATGTCTAACCTATCAAAAACATTACGTGACAAGTTAGAGGCAAGCTTTGCATTAACAACATTGTCAACGATCATTAAACAGGAATCAAAAGATGGTACGATTAAATTTTTATTCCAGCTACAAGATGGATATTCTATTGAAACAGTTTTAATGCGTCATGAATATGGCAACTCAGTATGTGTAACTACGCAGGTAGGCTGTCGAATTGGTTGTACGTTTTGTGCATCAACTTTAGGTGGCTTGAAGCGCCATTTATTAGCAGGTGAAATTGTAGAGCAAGTTGTAAAAGTACAGCAAGCTTTAGATGAGGTAAATGAACGTGTGTCTCATATCGTTATTATGGGCATTGGTGAGCCTTTCGATAACTATGATGCCATGATGAGCTTCTTAAAAGTCATTAATCATGAAAAAGGTTTAAATATTGGTGCACGTCACATTACTGTATCAACATCTGGCATTGTACCTAAAATTTATCAATTTGCTGATGAACAGCTTCAAATTAACTTTGCTGTATCACTGCACGCACCAAACCAGGAGGCACGTCAAAAACTTATGCCGATTGCACGTGCGTACAAATTAGATGAATTAATGGAAGCTGTTCGTTACTATACGAAAAAAACGGGCCGACGTGTAAGTTTTGAGTATGGTTTAATGTCAGGTGAAAATGATTCAGTTGAAGTTGCAGAAGAACTTTCTGCATTAATAAAAGGAATTAAATGCCACGTAAACTTAATTCCTGTAAACTACGTACCAGAACGTGATTATATCCGTACATCTCGTAGTAAAATTTTTGCTTTTGAAAAAACTTTAAAGAAAAATGGTATAAACGTAACAATCCGTAGAGAGCAAGGGTCTGATATCGATGCGGCATGCGGACAATTACGTGCGAAAGAGAGATCTGAAGAAACGAGGTGACCAGTAATGGAATACACAGTCGAAAGTGATATTGGTTTAAAACGAGCAATTAATGAAGATCGAGCTGCATTTTTTAAACGACCAGATGGACTTGCACTAGCACTTGTAGCGGATGGCATGGGTGGACATAATGCTGGCGATGTGGCGAGTGATATGGCAATGAAACAAATGGAGAACGTTTTTTTACAAGCAGAGACACATCATTTTGCAACTATGACATCAAAAAAAGAATGGTTACTACAATCAGTTAAGCAATTGAATAAAAATATATTCGACTATTCTTTATCACACGAAGACTGTAAAGGAATGGGTACGACGTTTATTGCCGCGTTAATTGAAGGACATTATTGCTTCATTGCGCATGTTGGCGATAGTCGCGTGTATTATTTCTTTGATGATGGCGCACAACAAATAACAAAAGATCATTCTTACGTTAATGTTCTACTTGAAAATGGTGAAATTAGCGAAGAGGAAGCGTTGACGCATCCGAAGAAAAATTTCATTTTAAAAGCTGTTGGAACAGAGGAAACTATTGAGCCAGACTTTTATGAAGTAGAGCTAGCGCCAGAATCGTATTTACTAATTTGCTCTGACGGTTTAAGCAATAAACTGTCAGTGTATGAAATGGCATCTATCATTACCTATCCAGATTTAATTGAAGAAAAAGGACGAAAACTTGTGGAATTAGCCAATGCAAGCGGGGGAGAAGATAACATCTCCCTCGTGTTACTCACAAGGCAAGATGAGGAGGTGTAAGTATGCTTGTAGGAAAACGAATTAGTGACCGTTATAAAATTATAGATCTCATTGGTGGCGGAGGCATGTCCAATGTATACTTGGCGCATGATATGATATTAAATAGGGATGTAGCAATAAAAATATTACGCTATGATTTTACCAATGAGGATGAATTACATCGACGTTTTCAACGTGAGGCACTTTCAGTTACAAGCCTTACACATCCAAATATTGTAAGTATTTATGATGTAGGTGATGATGGAGATCTGCATTATATAGTGATGGAATATGTTCAAGGAAAGACGTTAAAGCAGTACATACAGGAATTTGCACCAATTTCTCCTGCCAGAAGTGTGCATATTATGAAGCAATTAACGTCAGCGATTGCCAATGCCCATGAAAATCATATTATCCACCGTGACATTAAGCCGCAAAATATTTTAATGGATGCGGATGGTAATGTGAAAATTACGGATTTTGGAATAGCTATGACGCTGAGTGCGACATCATTTACCCAAACAAATTCTGTGCTAGGGACTGTGCATTATTTATCACCAGAACAAGCGCGTGGTGGAACAGCAACAAATAAATCAGATATTTATGCGCTTGGCATTGTGTTGTATGAATTACTAACAGGGGAATTGCCGTTTTCGGGTGAATCTGCTGTTTCTATTGCACTTAAGCATTTGCAATCAGAGACACCATCGGTTCGAGCATTTGATGGTACAATTCCGCAAAGTCTAGAAAATGTGGTGTTAAAGGCTACTGCCAAAGATGCTTCCCATCGTTATGCGACCGTAGAAGAAATGCAAGAGGACTTGGATACGGTATTATCATCAACACGTATTAATGAACCAAAGTTTACGATTCCTATCGATAATGACGCTACAAGAGCCATTCCAATTATAAAGGAACAGCCAATACGCAAAGATGAGGATTTAACGCAAACAAGAGCGATGGCGCCTATCACACAGTCGAAAGTTGAAGCAAAGACTAAGAAACCTGTTGAAAAAGTGGCGCCTGTTAAACAAAAGAAAAAATGGCCAATATATGTGACGGGGCTATTAGTAGTCGTTATTGCTATGTTCCTATTCTTTTTATTTGCAACAGATTTATTTAGCCCGAAAAAAATTGAGGTGCCTAGTGTTGCTAATTTAACGGTAGAAGAAGCTACAAAAAAATTACAAGATGAAGGCTTTGTTGTAGCAGAACAAAAACAAGAGCGTAATTCTGAGGAAGTTGAAAAAGACAAAGTCATTGAAACAGACCCTGCAGAAGGTGCAAAGCGAGTTAAGGGAACTGAAGTAGGGTTAATTGTCAGTTTAGGTGTAGAAACGATTAAAATTGATGACTACACGGGGCAACAAATTAGTCAAGTTGAGTCATTGTTAAAAGATAAACTTTCAATCCAAAAAAATTATGTGCATTCTAAACAGCCCGAAGGACAAATTATTGAACAAGATCCGGCAGAGGGTGCTGAGATAATCGCTAAAGATGCAACGATTACATTTACGATAAGCCAAGGCGTAAAGATGATTACAGTAGATAGTGTTGCAAATTACACGAAAGCTCAAATGGATGATTACGTAAATCGAGTAGGGTTGAAATGGCGTACCGTTCGAGAGGATTACAATGATACCGTCGCAGCGGGCAGTGTCATTTCACAAACGCCGAAACCAGGTACTAGCTTAATGGAAGGCGATACAATTGCAGTTGTTTTAAGTAAAGGACCGGCTGAGAAACCTGTGAAGACATTTATTAAAAATGTTTTAATTCCATATGAGCCGTCTGAAGAAGGCGCTGAACAAGTTATACGCATTGAAATTCAAGATAAAACCCATACAATGGTGAAAACCTTTGATGAATTTACTATTACTAGTGACCGACAATACAAAATACAACTCGTCATCGTAGAAGGTGAAGAAGCGGCTTATAAAATAATCCGTGACTCGGAAATTATCGAGTCAGAAAGCTTTAATTATGATGACGTTAAATAAGGGGGAATTGGATGGCGCAAGGCCAAATTCGTAAAGCATTAAGTGGCTATTATTATGTTTATAATGGTGAAGAGCTCTTACAATGTCGAGGACGTGGAGTATTTCGCAATCGCGGAGAATCCCCGCTAGTCGGTGACTTTGTTGAGTATACACTTGAAACAGAAGGATCAGATGGTACAATTCAAAAAATACTGGATCGTCAAAATGAACTTGTACGTCCACCGATTGCCAATATCGATCAAGGCATTTTAGTGTTTTCTGTAAAAGAGCCAAACTTCAATACAATTTTACTCGATCGTTTCCTAGTCGTTTTAGAGTCATTTCATGTACACCCAATCATCTGCCTTACAAAGATGGACTTAATAGAAGACGATGAGCGTAAGGAATTACAGAGCTATATAGAAGATTATGAAAACATGGGATATACAGTGCTTCAAACGTATAAAGATGAGGAAGAACTAGTTGATCGACTTCAGCCAATTTTAAAGGGGAAAACTTCGGTGCTTGCTGGACAATCTGGTGTTGGGAAATCAACATTACTGAACACGTTAATCCCTGATTTAAATTTAAAAACAGGCATTATTTCGCAAAGCTTAGGACGAGGCAAACATACGACTCGTCATGTTGAGTTAATAGAAGTTTGTGACGGTTTATTGGCGGATACACCAGGATTTAGCTCATTTGATTTTGATGAAATTGAAAAAGAAGAGTTAGGTGCATGTTTTCCAGAGATAACACGAATTGCTGAGGATTGTAAATTCAGAGCCTGCTTGCATTTGAAGGAACCTAAATGCGCAGTTAAGGCAGCAGTCGAAACTGGAGAAATTCGTGAGTACCGCTACAAGCATTACGAACAATTTATGCAAGAAATTATGGATCGAAAGCCGAGGTATTAATCATGATACAAATAGCACCATCAATTTTAGCAGCAAACTTTGCAAAACTAGGAGAAGAAGTTAAAGACGTAGAACGAGCAGGTGCAAAGCTTATTCATATCGACGTGATGGACGGTCATTTTGTACCGAATATTTCATTTGGCTCAATTGTGTTGGATGCCATTCGTCCTTTAACTGATTTACCGTTAGATGTTCATCTAATGATTGAAAACCCAGATCAATATATTGAACAATTTGCTAAAGCGGGAGCAGACTATATTACAGTACATGTAGAAGCTTGTTGCCATTTACATCGTACAATTCAATTGATTCGTTCTTATGGAGTAAAGCCAGGTGTAGTTTTAAATCCACATACACCAATTGAATCTATTCAACACATTTTAGAGGATATTGATATGGTGTTATTTATGACAGTGAATCCTGGATTTGGTGGTCAAAAGTTCATTCATTCTGTTGTGCCAAAAATTAAAGCGTTATCAACAATTATTAAAGAGCGTAACTTAGACGTTGCGATTGAAATCGATGGTGGTATTAATGCGGAAACAATTGTTCCTTGTGCAAAAGCAGGGGCAACAATTTTTGTAGCAGGCTCAGCGATATACAGCAAAGAAGACCGAACAGCGGCACTCCAAGAGATTCTAACTGCTGGTGAGGCTGCGATTAAAGGATGACCACTGTTGTCGTTTGTGCGGGCGGTCCGAAAGAGGAGCTTTGTTCCTTTGAGCCGTATAATAAGCGAAATGATGTCATATTTATCGGTGCAGACCGAGGATCGCTGTATTTAATTGAGCAAGGAATTAGACCACATGCCATTGTTGGTGATTTTGACTCATTATCACAAGAGGAATATCAATATGTTATGGAGCATGCAAATGATGCTCAGCGTTTCCGAGAAGAAAAGAATGAAACGGATACGGATTTAGCGCTATTAAAGGCATTAACCTATGCCCCTAGCGATATTGTGTTGACAGGTGTTACAGGTGGACGTTTGGATCACTATGAGGCAGCTGTTCGTTCGATCTATCGTTTACAGATAGAACATCCCCTACTTGTGTTGAAAATTATTAATCATGCTAATATGTTGCAGTTTTTGGTGCCAGGCACGCACACAATTCAAGCGGATGATCGCTATCGCTATTTGTCTTTTTTTGCGCATGAGCAACCTATTCTAGGGGTTACATTAAGACATGTTAAATATGAAACGACGAATGAAGAAATTTCATTAGGTTCAAGTCGATTTACAAGTAATGAAATAATAGGCACTTTAGGGTCTATATCCTTTACGCAAGGCATATGTTTAATGATAAGAAGCATAGATTAGCGTAAGGGGGAGAGAGTCCTGAAAGTATATACGTTCCAATTGCCGAAAGTTGTGAGTAGCATTACGCGTACGTGTATTAACCTATTTAAAAAAGATAAGAAAGAAGCTAAAAAATCCGACTGATGCCAGTCGGATTTTTTTTCATAGCTATATAAAGGCGGTTGGTAGTCTGCCTTAAATAATGAAAGAAAAAAATCGATTTACGCTATATGCGAAATCGATTTTTTAGAAGCGGTTATTAAACGCGCTCGATTTTACCTGATTTTAAAGCACGAGTAGAAACCCATACACGTTTTGGTGTACCGTTAACTAGGATACGAACTTTTTGAAGGTTAGCGCCCCAAGTACGTTTACTAGCGTTCATAGCGTGGGAACGGTTGTTACCAGTACGAGCTTTACGTCCAGTGATTACACATTGTTTTGGCATGTTGTATTCCCTCCTTACAGTTGATGCTGAAAGATTATTATTTCAGTTCGGTATTTCACATACCATAATAATTTAACATACGAAGTCATTCAGTGCAACAGTTTTCACATAACCTTTCAAGAAAAAAACCTTTACAGACAAAAATCTGCTATGAAAAAAACACTGTACAATGGTTACTAGATTCATTGTACAGTGTATATTTAATAAATTACTTCCCGCGGTAGCCAAGCTTTGTTGAAACACGTTTTCCTGTTTCTTTTAGGCTTTCTATAAGGAAGTTGATATGTTCGTCGCTAACGTTAAAGCTAACAAAGCCTATACTAACAGCACCTATAATTTCTCCGAACCCATTAAAAACAGCTACAGCGACTGAGGAAGTACCAGCCGTTCGTTCACCGTGGCTTATAGCATAGCCTTGTTCCCTTATTTGTTCTAATTGCTCTTCTAAATCAGCCATTTCTTCGATAGGGACTAGTTGATTCATAATTTCCTTAGCTTGTACAGTAGGTATAGAGGCTAACAATGCTTTATTGGCTGCTCCTATATGCATTGGGATGCGAATACCGAGTTGATCATAAATGCGAATCGGATTTGCTGCACTATCAATTCTTTCGATAATAATAGTATCTAACCCCGCAGGCTTGCTTAAATAAACACTTTCCTCAACTTCTCTTGCTAGGCGCTCTAATTCGGGTCTAATTTTGCTAATATAGTCCATCGTATCATACACTTGTAAGCCTAATTCCATCCATATCGTTCCAAGGCGGTAGTGTTTCGTTTGCTCGTCTTGTTCAATCATTCCTTGTGCAATCATCGCTTTTAAAATTCTATGTAATGTACTTAGTGGTAAATCGCATTTGGTGGATAGCTCTGAAATAGACAAACTGCCTTCTGCTGCTTCTGAAGCTAACACTTTAGCAATTGTCATTGCTCGTTCTAATAACTGCATTTTGTCCCACCTCCTCTAATCATATTGTATTTTTATTCTCTGTTTACGTCTAGTTCATTCCAAATGAGTAAGCACTTTTAAAATTGTTTAATATTAAAATTTTTCTAAATATATTGACAGTATAACATAAAACGCATATATTTTTTATATAAACTTTCCTCTTAACGGAAACGTTTTCCACTACACGGAAAAGGGGTGAAAGGTATGCATTATTGTTCATCCATGTATGCACCTTTAAAACACGTAATTGTCAAACATCCAAAAGAAGCTTTTAAAAGCCAAGAGCATCTAACGGATGAATGGAAAACTTTCAACTATTTATCAGAACCAAACTATAATGAGGCCATTACAGAATATGCTGAATTTATAGCAATTTTAGAGAAGTATGTTGAACAAATTGATTATTTACCAGCTTCAGATGATGTAGGGTTAGATTCGCTTTATGCGCATGATCCTGTTAAATTCACGCCAAACGGTGCGATTATTTTGAAATCTGGAAAGAAATTGAGACAACCTGAAGCAACTGTATACAAGGAATTTTTACAAAGCAAAGGCATTTCTATCATAGGGGAACTGTCAGGCGATGCTGTTTCAGATGGTGGGGATATTGTTTGGCTTGATGACCGTACACTTGTTGTTGGCCGAGGATATCGCACGAATGATGAAGCCATTCGTCAAATTAAGGAAATGACAGCGGATGTTGTCGATGAATTTATCGTTGTACAGCTTCCTCATGATTTAGGTGAAGCGGAATGCTTACATCTAATGTCCTTTATTAGTATGGTGGACAAGGATTTGGCAGTAGTACATTCTCGTTTAATGCCAGTATTTTTCCGTCAGCTTCTTATTGAACGAGGGATTCAGTTAGTTGAAGTACCTAAAGATGAATATGACACGCTCGGCTGTAATGTCTTGGCACTTGCACCAAGAGTATGTGTTATTCCTGAAGGTAACCCATCTACAAAACAGCAGTTATTGGATGCAGGCGCTACAGTTTATGAATATAAAGGTGAAGAAATCACAGTAAAAGGAACAGGTGGACCAACATGTCTAACTTGTCCTGTAATCAGAGGATAAAAAAGGAGACGAATAAAAATGTTTAAAAATGTCATTGTAAAAAATCCAGGTAATAGCTTTGTAACCGGTTTAACAACGAGTGATCTAGGAAAACCTATTTTAGAAAAGTTATTTGAGCAGCACGTACAATATGTAGAAGCTTTAAAAAAATGTGGTGTAGAGGTTACACAACTAGCGGCAGATGAAGCTTTCCCTGATGCTACTTTTGTAGAAGATACAGCAGTACTAACTTCTGAGTTTGCTATTATTTCAAATCCAGGAGCGGAAGCGCGTAATCGCGAAATTGAAGATATTGAACCAGCAGTTAAAAAATTCTATGACAAACTATATTACATCGAAGCGCCAGGTACACTTGATGGTGGAGATGTTTTACAAGCAGAAAAGAAATTTTATGTAGGTATTTCTGATCGTACAAACGAAGAAGGTGCACGACAATTTAAAGAAATTGTTGAAAAAGAAGGCTATGAAGCTACGATTATTCCATTAAAAGAATTCTTCCATTTAAAAACGGGAATTGCTTACGTTGGACAAAATCGTATGGTCGTTGCTGGAGAGTTTATCGATCACCCTGCTTTTGCATCATATGAAAAAATTGTTATTCCACAACAAGATGAGTATTCAGCGAACTGCATTCAAGTAAATGACTATGTCATTATTCCAGCTGGCTACCCTGATACAAATCGTAAATTAAATGACTTAGGCTATAAAACAATTGAACTTGATATGTCTGAGTTTAGAAAACATGACGGCGGCTTAAGCTGCTTATCCCTTCGTTTTTAATTAAATGTATATATGCCCAATCAATTTGTAGGGGAAAAATTGATTGGGTGTTTTAGTCCTCTAAATAACTGAATATTTAATAATTTGACAACATATGGAAATGGGGAAACACTTTGAGCAAAGGGGAACAACAGCATAATAATGTATTGAAACGCTCTATGAAGAGTCGACATTTATTGATGCTATCACTTGGTGGAGTGATTGGGACAGGGTTATTTTTAAATGTAGGTTATACAATTAATCAAGCAGGCCCTGGTGGAGCATTAATTGGCTATTTGTTTGGAGGCTTTATTTTATATATGGTCATGAACTGTCTTGGAGAATTGGCAGTATACATGCCAGTAACAGGCTCTTTCCAAACATATGCAACACGTTTTATAAGCCCATCAGCAGGTTTTTCTTTAGGGTGGATGTACTTTGTCGGATCTGCCGCCACCGCAGGGGTGGAGTTTACCGCAGCGGGGATATTAATGCAACATTGGTTCCCGAATGTACCTATTTGGATTTGGTGTGCGGTCTTCATGGTGCTTTTGTTTACATTAAATGCCTTAACAACGAAAGGTTTTGCAGAGGCAGAGTTCTGGTTTGCGAGCATTAAAGTAGTTGCCGTTATTGCCTTTATTATTATTGGTGCGGCTGCGATATTTGGCTGGCTTCCTCTGGCGGATCGTCCAGCACCGCATTTAACGAATTTAGCACCGACAGGATTATTCCCTGCGGGTATTACAATTATTTTTGTAACAATGATGAATGTTATATTCTCTTATCAAGGCTCCGAGCTAGTAGGTATTGCTGCTGGTGAAACAGAAAATCCAGAAAAGAACATTCCAAGGGCAATACGTACAATCCTTTTTAGAATTATTGTGTTTTATATTGCTTCGATTATTGTATTGTCTGCGATTTTCCCGTCATCTGAACTTGGGCTTCTTGAAAGTCCTTTCGTAACATTGATGAAAATTGCTGGTGTACCTTATGCAGCTGGCATTATGAATTTCGTTATTTTGACAGCGATATTATCTGTAGGTAACTCATGCCTTTATGCTTCAACACGATTACTATGGTCGATGTCAAAAGAGGGAATGGCTCCAAAGTATTTTGGACGTTTAACAAAAAATAAAGTGCCATTGAATGCGCTTATTTTCACTATGTTATTTTCGCTTTTATCTTTGCTAACGAGTGTGATGGAAGCCGACGCGGTATTTGTATTGCTTATGTCCATTGCGGGCATTGCGGTGACAATTTCTTGGATGGGTATTGCAATGTCCCAATTAATGTTCCGTTACCGTTATGTTAAAGGGGGAGGTAACGTGGCTGATTTGAAATTTAAAACGCCGCTATATCCTTTAATTCCACTATTTTGTATTGTTTTTTGTATAGTCATTCTCGTATTTTTAGCATTCGATCCAACACAACGAATCGGCTTATTATACGGTATAGGGTTCTTTATTGCTTGTATGCTATTTTATAAGCTGAAATTGAGTAAAGTAAGTACAGTTTCTTCAGATACTGATGAGACAGCGAAAATAAATTCATAATGGAATGCTCCTGATATAGGAAAAGCATTTATCGAATAAAGGAGATTTTAACTATGAGTAAATATTTATGGAATACATCGGAAGACCTTCGGGCATTATTATGTGAAATTGTAAGTTGGGAAAGCAGAACATTAACACCAGGTGAAAATGAATTTGCCTATAAATTAAGAGATACACTGCAAACGCTTACTTATTTTCAAGACAACCCTAACTATATCGAATTACATGACGCAGGACTAGGTCGCCATGCGGTAACAGCGTTGTACAAGCATCCAACTGCAACGGAAACAGTAGTGCTGATTAGTCATTTTGATACCGTTCACACTGAGGAATATGGAGAGCTTGAACCTTTTTCCTGTCGCCCAGAAGAATTAACGAGCAAGCTGATGGAGCCAAAGTATAAAAAAGATTTACCAGAAGCGGCAAGAATTGATTTAGAATCAGGCAATTATTTGTTTGGTCGTGGAACAATGGATATGAAAATGGGTCTTGCTTTGCATATGCAATTAATTGAGAAAGCTAGTATCGAACAATGGCCAATCAATCTTATTTTAACAGCGGTACCAGATGAAGAAGTGAACTCGGCTGGTATGCGTGCAGCAGTAGTTGAGCTAGTAAGACTACGTGAACAATATGGTTTAACATATAAGTTGTTTTTAAATAGTGAGCCATCGTTCTCACAAGGACCTTCTGATATAAATGAATATATTTATTCGGGCACGATAGGAAAAATTATGCCTGCTGCTTTATTTTATGGGAAAGAGACACATGTAGGTGAACCGTTAAAAGGCATGACAGCAAACTATATTGCATCTTATATGACGCAGCATATGGAGTGGAATCCGGTGTTCAGTGAAACGGATTTAGGTGAAAGTACACCATTGCCAGTATCATTACAATTAAAAGATTTAAAAATGGAGTATTCGACACAAACGCCATATCGTGCTGCTGCGCTCTACAATGTATTTTTGTTGAAGCGAACAGCAACAGAGGTAATGGAAATTTTTGAACAAGTCGCATTGGAGGCAATGGCTGCTTGTAATATGCAATACAATAAAATTTGTGAGCGTGAAAAAGTACAAGGTGTTGGGGAAGTAAGAGTACTTCGTTACGAAACAGTTTTAGAGCATGCTATAAATAAACTTGGCGCTGAAGAAGTGAAACACATTAAAAAGCAGGTTCTAGAAAATACATCGTGGGATGACCGTGAAAAATCGATTCGTATTGTAGATCAATTAATGATTCGTTGTCAGGAGCTAACACCAGCAACTGTGCTGTTGTATGCACCACCATATTATCCTGCAATCAATTCATCAGAGCATCCGTTAGTGAAGCAATCAATTGAATTAATGAAGAAAACAGCTAAAACATTTGATATCGAAATTGAACAAATTCACTATTTCAATGGCATTTGTGATTTAAGTTATGTCAATTATACAGATGACTCAAATGGTTGGACTGCATTTGAGCGAAACACGCCTGTTTATGGTGATACGTATAGTATTCCATTTGAAGCGATGGCTGATTTGAAAGGCCCGGTGCTAAATGTTGGACCTTTCGGCAAAGACGCACATCAGAAGACAGAACGGTTACATGTTGATAGCGCGTTTAAAGAAATGCCTGTTATGATTGAAACACTTATTAAAAGCTTATATTGATAATTTTATAGAAAGTGCCAGGCACTCAAACAATTTTCATGCTAATCATGTGTTTTAGGACTGGCCAAGTGAAAATCCACTTACACTGTGGGAACGCGCGCAAGAAAGAGTGGCGCTTACGTCGTGCCCGCGAAAGTGAAGTGGATTTTTACGATTTAGGAGCCGATAATATGCTAGGTACCTATACCAAGTACCAGGTACTTAAATACTTAATACGTGAAGCTGATGTTTAAATACATCAGCTTTTTTATGCGTGGAAAGGAAGTTTGATTAATAAAAATGAAAATAGGTTTTGTTAGTATAACTTCAGGCAAAGCTAGTACTAGTTCAATAAAGACTAGTTCGCAATAAATAGCGTAGACTGTGATGATTGGAATGAAACGCTAAAAACGTTGACACAAGGCGCTTTCAAGGGAACTTAGGTTGCTTAATGTATACCCAAAGTGGTACAATATAATTTAGTCAAAAAGAGCCAAGGGGGCATTTCTATGTCAATTGAATTAAATAACGAATTCGGCCAAATTGATATTTCAACTGATGTACTTGCACAGATTGCTGGTGGCGCTGCTATAGAATGCTACGGTATTGTTGGCATGGCATCAAAACATCAGATTCGTGATGGTCTAACTGATATTTTACGTAAAGAGAACTTTGCAAAAGGTGTTGTAATTCGACAACAAGAAGAAGATTTACATATTGATATGTACATTATTGTTAGTTACGGGACTAAAATTTCGGAAGTTGCTTATCAAGTACAATCGAAAGTGAAATATACAGTAGATAAAACATTAGGTATGAGCGTAAAATCTGTCAATATCTTTGTGCAGGGCGTTCGTGTAGCGAATGAGTAAGAGGAGGAACAAAATCGAATGCGGTCTATAGACGGATTAAAATTTGCTGAAATGGTACAAATGGGTGCCCATCACCTATATCAAAATGCAAATTATGTAGATTCTTTAAATGTATTTCCAGTACCAGATGGGGATACAGGGACAAATATGAATTTATCGATGACATCTGGTGCCAAAGAAACAGAATTACAAGCATCAGAACATATTGGGAAAACGGCGCAAGCTTTATCAAAAGGATTACTAATGGGCGCTCGTGGGAATTCGGGTGTTATCTTATCACAACTTTTCCGTGGGTTTGGAAAATTTGTAGAAAAAGATGCAGCGATTGATGCAAAAGCTTTTGCTGGTGCATTCCAAGCTGGTGTAGATACTGCTTATAAAGCGGTGATGAAGCCAGTTGAAGGAACAATCTTAACTGTTGCGCGTGAAGCGGCAAAAAAAGGTGTTGAAGTTGCCGAAAGTGAAAACGATATCATCGCTGTGATGGAAGCATTTACTGAAGAAGCAAAGGCTTCGCTACAGCGTACACCTGACCTTTTACCTGTATTAAAAGAAGTAGGTGTTGTGGATAGTGGCGGTCAAGGATTGCTATTTGTCTATGAAGGTTTTTTAGCTTCTTTAAAGGGTGAGCCTTTACCGGAAAAAAATGATGCAACATTAGACGATTTAATTAATGCAGAACATCATAGAGCACAAGATTTTATGAATACCGCGGATATTGAATTTGGTTATTGTACGGAAATTATGGTTCGTTTGGAAGAAGGAAAAGAGCCATTTAGCGAGGAGCAATTCCGCAATGAATTAAATCCATTAGGTGATTCTTTACTTGTTATTTCAGATGAAGAAATTGCTAAAGTGCATATTCATTCAGAGCAACCGGGCGCAGTTTTAGCGATGGGTCAAAAATACGGTAGCCTTATTAAAATTAAAGTCGATAATATGCGTGAGCAACATTCGGCTATTGTTGGTGAAGATTACAAAGCATCAGCTCCAGCGAAAAAAGCTGAAAAGCACCCATATGCCATTGTAACGATTGCGATGGGAGAAGGTGTAGCTGACTTATTACGTTCAATCGGTGCTTCTTATGTTATTGAAGGCGGACAAACGATGAATCCTTCAACAGAAGACATTGTTAAAGCTGTTCAGGAAATTGGCGCAGAAAAAGTACTTATTTTACCGAACAACAAAAATATCGTAATGGCAGCTGAACAAGCTGTAGAGCTATTGGATATTGAAGCGGCAGTTGTAGCGACAAAAACGATTCCTCAAGGGATGGCTGCTATTCTTTCATTCAATCCAGAAGCAACGGTTAAAACAAACCAATCAACGATGACAGAAGCATTTGCTCATGTAAAAACAGGTCAAGTAACTTATGCAGTGCGTGATACGTCTATTGATGGCGTAGAAATTCATAAAGACGATTTTATGGCACTTGCTGAAGGGAAAATTGTACTATCTACACCAGCATTAAAAGATGCTGCTGAGAAAGTCATTACAGATTTAGTAGATGCGAATACTGAAATCGTTACGGTTATTTACGGAGAAGATACTTCTGAAGAAAATGCCTCTGAATTAATCCAATTTATCGAAGAGAACTATCCAGATGTAGAAGTGGAGTTATTTAACGGTAAACAAGGATTATATCCATATATTATTTCGGTAGAATAATCTATGGTTACTGAGTAAACGAGTAGGCGAAGCAGTGCACAAGTTGTGTACTGCTTTTGTTTATGGTAAAAGGAATACAACATGTAGGGAACAACACGAAATGAACAAAATAGATAGTTTTATGTATTTATACAGAGGACACTTATTTTGAAAATACTGGGATATCAACTTGTTGGAAAGTGTGTATTTATAGAGTGGACAAAAAAGAATAATATAATTAAGTTATAAATTATAGTCGTGTTAATTTTCTGAAAGTTGATAAATGTAGTGCTTTACTTTTATAGTAACTATCAAGCATGATATAACTAAATGTAAAATTATTATACGAATAGAATAGAGGGGTGCTTGTATGAAGTTTACATCAGTTTTTGATATTATTGGACCCGTTATGATTGGTCCATCTTCTTCTCATACAGCAGGTGCAGCGCGTATTGGACGTGTAGCAAGAGATTTATTTGGTAGACAACCGAAATGGGTGAAAATTCATCTCTATGGATCATTTGCTGAAACGTATAGAGGGCATGGGACAGATGTAGCAATAATTGGTGGTTTATTAGATTTTGATACATTTGATGAACGTATTAAAACGGCTTTTGAACATGCGGAAAAAGCCGGATTGGAATACGAATTTATACCGGAAACTGCGAATACAGAGCATCCGAACACAGCTAGACTAGTGTTCGGTGATGATGATGGAGAAATGTCTATTGTCGGCATTTCGATTGGTGGCGGAAAAATTGAAGTAAGTGAGGTCAATGGCTTCAAACTTCGTTTAACAGGTGGGATGCCCGCCATCCTTGTTGTTCACGATGATCGAGCTGGTTGTATTGCTAATGTTGCGAATTGCTTAGCGATGCACAATGTCAACATTGGGCATATGGAAGTTTCACGTATTGAACGTGGTTTAACGGCGCTAATGGTCATTGAGATTGATCAAAATATTGAGGAAAAAGTACTTCAACAAATTTCATTAATACCACATATTACGAAAGTGTCGAGAATTAATAACTAGGGGGTGTCTCTATGGAAGTGTTATTTCATAATGTACGTGAGCTTGTAGAACGAGCAGAACAGGAAGAAAAGCTAATTTCTGAGCTAATGATTGAGCAGGAAATGTTAATTAGCGGACGCACGCGAGAAGAAATTATGCAACAGATGGACCAGAACTTAACAGTGATGGAAGAAGCGGTAGAACGAGGCTTGCAAGGAGTACAGTCTGTAACAGGCCTAACGGGTGGAGACGCCGTACTAATTCAAAATTATATTGCACAAGGAAAATCGTTATCAGGGGATTTATTATTAGACGCAGTTAGTAAAGCAGTTGCGACAAACGAAGTGAACGCTGCAATGGGTACCATTTGTGCAACACCTACAGCTGGTTCAGCGGGAGTTGTGCCAGGTACTTTATTTGCTGTGAAAAATAAGCTAAATCCAACACGTGAACAAATGCTTCGCTATTTATTTACTTCTGGTGCATTTGGCTTTGTTGTAGCAAATAATGCTTCCATTTCAGGTGCTGCTGGCGGCTGTCAGGCTGAAGTTGGTTCAGCTGCTGGTATGGCTGCGGCAGCAATCGTGGAGATGGCGGGTGGAACGCCACAGCAATGTTCAGAAGCATTCGCGATTACATTAAAAAATATGCTTGGCCTTGTTTGTGATCCAGTAGCTGGATTAGTTGAGGTGCCTTGTGTTAAACGTAATGCAATGGGTGCAGCGAATTCTCTTGTTGCAGCAGATATGGCGTTAGCAGGTGTAACGAGTCGTATTCCGTGCGATGAAGTCATTGGTGCGATGTATCGCATTGGTCAGTCTATGAGCCCGAATTTGAAAGAAACAGCACGTGGTGGCTTAGCTGCGACGCCAACAGGAAAAGCAATCAGCAATGCTATTCTTAATAATGGTGATTTACAAAGTATACTAAAAGCAGGTTTAGCAGTAGAGTAAAGCATGGAAAAGTGGCTGGACCAAAAAAGAAAAAGTGTTAGATTGACTACAATCAATCTGACACTTTTTTGTTATAGATAAAATTTAGCAGAGGGCACTTACTGAGGGTCCATGAATCGCCGGTAAACCCGAAGGAATGGCCGGTAGAAGTCCGTGAATCGCCGGTAAACCCGAGGAAATCGCCGATAGAAGTCCATGAATCGCCGGTAAACCCGAAGAAATCGCCAGTAGAAGCCCATGAATCGCCGGTACACCCGAAGAAATGGCCGATAGAAGTCTAGCCGTAGCAAATGTACATACGCATTTCGTAGATACTGTGACGACACGAATGAAAAATTTTGTGATACAGTTAAGAAGAAAAGTGCTGTAAATAGAATATAAAATGCTAACAATCTATAGGAGCTAACGATGATTTGAACAGAAGGGAGGTAGGCTCTTTTGATTTACGACAGTTTAAATACGTGCACGCTAACAGGTATGGTATTCGTATTGGAACTACTCAAAGGGGCTGAAGTGAAAGGTGACTGAATTAACCAGTCCTGTCTCCGAATTAAAAGGAGTTGGGAAAGAAACCGCAGCACACTTAGAAACATTAGGTATTGAAACGATAAATGATTTTTTGTGGACATTCCCACATCGACATGAGGATTTTCGCTTAAAAGATTTAGCGCAAACACCTCATAATGAACGAGTTACTGTTGAATGTAAAGTAGAGCGTGAGCCGACTGTGCTGTTTTTAGGGCGCAATAAATCTCGCTTGCAGGTGACAGTGCTCGCTGGCCGACATTTAGTAAAGGTAGTATTTTTTAATCAAAACTATTTAAAACAGAAGCTTGTACCAGGTACTATTGTGACGGTAACGGGGAAATGGGATAGAGGCAGACAAGTGATTAACGGTACAACAGTCACGTTTGGTCCGAAAATAGACCAAGTAGACTTTGAACCTGTTTATAGCCTCAAAGGTTTGATACCGCAAAAACGTTTTCGCAAATATATGCGGCAAGTGTTAGATGATTTTGGTGGAGAGCTACCAGATGCGATTCCACTACATTTGCAGGAGGCCTACAAGCTTGTCTCGATCCGTGATGGTCTTGAAGGTATTCATTTTCCGCTAGATGCTGAACACGCTAAACAAGCAAGAAGGCGATTTGCTTATGAGGAATTATTAAATTTTCAGCTTCGTATTCAAGCGTTACGAAAAATTCGTAAGGATAATGAACGTGGTACGATTATACAATTTGACTTGCAAAAAGTACGCGCATTTATCGCTTCATTACCATACGAATTAACTGGAGCACAAAAGCGAGTTGTTAATGAAATTTGCAAGGATTTAAAAGAACCACATCGTATGAATCGTTTACTACAAGGGGATGTTGGTTCGGGAAAAACGGTAGTTGCCGCGATTTGTTTATATGCCGCTGTGACGGCTGGATTTCAAGGAGCGCTAATGGCACCAACGGAAATTTTAGCTGAGCAACATGCTGAAAACTTATTAGAGTGGTTTGAGCCATTTGGTGTACGTGTAGCGTTATTGTCGGGCTCAACGAAAACAAAGGAGCGACGTCTATTATTAGCTGCACTTGCGGATGGTGAAATAGATATTGTGATAGGAACGCATGCACTCATACAGCCAGATGTAATATTTAATAGACTAGGCTTTGTAATAACGGACGAACAGCATCGATTTGGCGTAGAACAACGAAGAATTTTACGTGATAAAGGTGAAAACCCTGATGTGCTCTTTATGACTGCAACGCCCATTCCGCGAACACTTTCGATTACAGCCTTTGGCGAAATGGACGTTTCGTTGATTGATGAAATGCCAGCGGGGCGTAAAGAAATTGAAACGCATTGGATGAAAAAAGAACAGCTTGGTTCTGTACTGTCCAAACTAGAGCTAGAGCTTCAAGCAGGTAGACAGGCATATGCTATTTGTCCGCTAATTGAAGAATCGGATAAATTGGATGTCCAAAACGCAGTAGAAATTTATGAGCAGCTCGCCTCGTATTTTAATGGTCGCTATAAAGTTGGCTTAATGCATGGCCGCCTACCAGCGGATGAAAAAGATGCTGTGATGCGTGATTTTAGTGAAGGTGACATTCAAGTATTAGTATCTACAACAGTTGTTGAAGTCGGGGTAAATGTGCCGAATGCAACGTTTATGGTAGTATACGATGCAGAACGTTTTGGTTTAGCGCAGCTACATCAACTTCGCGGTCGTGTAGGGCGTGGTGAGCATCAATCCTATTGTGTATTAATCGCTGATCCAAAATCTGATGAAGGCAAAGAGCGAATGCAGTCTATGACTGAAACAAATGACGGCTTCCGACTTGCGGAAAAAGATTTGGAGCTACGTGGACCAGGTGATTTCTTTGGACGTAAGCAAAGTGGCTTGCCTGACTTTAAAGTTGCCGATTTAGTACATGACTATAGAACGCTTGAGACAGCGCGAAAAGATGCTACTGAAATGATTGAAACAGAGGCATTTTGGCATGATGAAACGTATCAATATTTACGTGAGATGCTTGAAAAGGCTGGTGTTCTACAAGGTGATCGATTTGATTAGTGAAATTTAATGTTGTACTACAAGGAATGCGAGAGCTTGTTTTTGAAAACAAGTCTTGCATTCTTTTTTTATACTCTATATACTGATATTAGTACCAAGTGCTAATAACAACTCAAAAGGTGGCGAATGACGTTGAGACGAACGAAAAAAGAGCGACAGCGATTATTATCTGAAACGATTGCGGAAAATCCATTCGTCACAGATGAACAACTAGCGTCGGAGTTTCAGGTAAGTGTTCAAACAATTCGTTTAGATCGTATGGAATTAGCAATTCCAGAATTACGTGAACGAATTAAAGATGTGGCTTCGAAAACATATGAAAATGAAGTGAAATCATTACCGATTGATGAAGTAATCGGTGAAATTATTGATATAGAACTAGATAATCGTGCATTATCTATATTTGATGTAAAAGAAGAGCATGTTTTTCAGCGCAATGGCATCGCGCGTGGACATCATTTATTTGCACAAGCAAACTCATTAGCTGTAGCGGTTATTGATGATGAGCTGGCCTTAACAGTGCACTCCAATATTACTTTTGTGAAACCTGTAAGAGCCGGAAATCGTGTTATAACTAAGGCGGTTGTTGTCGGAAGAGATGATGAACGCCATCGTACGAAAGTAGAGATTATATCTACTGTGAATGGTGAAACTGTTTTTGTTGGTGAATTTGATATGTACCGCACGAAAGGTAAAGGTGAATAATAATGAAATTAGCACTTGATGGAATGGGTGGCGACAATGCACCGAAATCAGTAGTGGAAGGTGCATTATTAGCATTAGAACAAATTCCAAATTTGGAAATTCAATTATATGGACAGCAAGAAAAGCTCGACCCATTTTTAAAAATGCACGATCGCTTAACAGTTATCCACTGTGAAGAAGTGGTCGAAGGGACGGATGATCCTGCACGTGCTGTACGACGTAAAAAGGATTCATCAATGGCAAAAATGATGGATGCGGTTGAAGAAGGCACAGCTGATGCATGTCTTTCAGCCGGCAATACAGGTGCACTAATGGCAGGTGGTTTGTTTAAGGTAGGCCGTATAGAAGGAATTGCACGACCAGCTTTAGCTACGACATTGCCGACGCTTGATGGTAAAGGTTTTTTAATGCTAGACCTTGGGGCAAATGCGGATGCACGACCAGAGCATTTACTGCAATATGCGATTATGGGTGATATTTACGCTAAAAAAGTAGGCGGTCTACAAAAGCCACGTATTGGACTGTTAAATATCGGAACAGAAGATAAAAAAGGAAATGACTTAACAAAAGCAACTTTTGATTTACTAAAAGAAGCGGACTTGAATTTTGTCGGCAATGTCGAGGCGCGTGATTTACTCGATGGTGTTGCTGATGTTGTTGTAACAGATGGATTTACAGGCAATATGGTGTTGAAGTCGATAGAGGGAACAGCAGGGGCATTGTTTACGATGTTAAAAGAGGCCTTTATGTCTTCTACAAAAACAAAAATTTCAGCAGTACTTATGAAAAGTAATTTACGTGACTTAAAAAATAAAATGGACTACACAGAGTATGGCGGTGCAGGTTTGTTTGGTTTACAAGCGCCTGTTATTAAAGCACATGGATCATCGAATGCAAAGGCAATCTTCAGTGCAATACGTCAGGCAAATACAATGGTAGAGCATACAGTTATTTCAACGATAACAGATACAGTACGTCACTTAGAAATTGACTAACAAAGGGGATTAATAAGAAATGACGAAAATCGCATTTATATTTCCAGGCCAAGGCTCTCAAGCGGTTGGTATGGGCCAAGAATTTGTAAGCAACTCGCAAGAAAGTAAAGCCTTTTACGAAAATGCTGACAAGACACTTGGGTTTGACTTGTCTAAATTAATGTTAGAGGGACCTGCTGAAGAGTTAACGCTAACATATCATGCACAGCCAGCGTTATTAACGACAGGTGTTATGGTCGCTGAAAAATTACGTGCTGCAGGCATTACACCGAATTATGCAGCTGGGCACTCACTTGGAGAATATGGTGCATTAGTTATCGCAGGCGTTTTATCGTTTGAAGATGCTGTTGCTATTGTTCATAAACGTGGTTTATTTATGAACGAAGCGGTGCCAGCAGGGCAAGGTGCAATGGCTGCTATTCTTGGGATGGAGCTTGATGCATTGCATGAAGTAACTGAAAAAGTAACTGCTAATGGCGATGTAGTACAAGTTGCAAACGTTAACTGTCCAGGACAAATCGTTATTTCTGGAACAAAAGAAGGCGTTGACAAGGCTTCAGTCGCTGCTAAAGAAGCGGGTGCTAAACGCGCGATTCCATTAGTAGTAAGTGGACCTTTCCATTCAGAATTAATGCGACCATCGTCTAGTCAATTACAAGCAACATTAGCAGATATTACGTTATCAACACCACAAATTCCTGTAATTGGCAACGTTAAAGCGAAAGAATTGCTAGATGTACCGGCTATTCAACAGGAATTAGTGGAACAGGTTTATAGCGCTGTACAATGGGAAGCATCAGTTCGTGAAATGATCGCTCAAGGCGTCGATGTTTTCATCGAGTGTGGACCTGGTAAAGTTTTAAGTGGCTTAGTAAAGAAAATAGATCGTTCAGTAGCAACGTATTGTGTATATGATGAAGCTTCATTAGAAGCAGTATTAGAAGCGTCGAAGGAGTGGTCAATCAATGCGTAAATTAGAAGGTAAAGTTGCAGTTGTAACAGGTGCTTCACGAGGAATCGGACGTGCGATTGCGTTAAAGCTTGCTGACGAAGGTGCAAAGGTTATCGTAAACTATAGTGGCTCACAAGCAAAAGCAGAAGAAGTTGTTGCGGCAATTCAAGCAAATGGTGGCGAAGCGCTTGCTGTACAGGCAAGTGTTTCAAAAACAGAAGAAGTAACTGCTTTAATGGATGCAGCAGTCAAAACATTTGGTTCACTTGATATTTTAGTTAATAATGCAGGTATTACACGCGATAATTTATTAATGCGAATGAAGGAAGAAGAATGGGACGATGTTCTTAATACAAACTTAAAAGGTGTATTCCTTTGTACAAAAGCTGTAACTCGTCAAATGATGAAGCAACGTGCAGGACGTATTATCAATATTTCTTCTATCGTTGGAGTAGCAGGCAATGCTGGGCAAGCTAACTATGTAGCGGCAAAAGCGGGCGTAATTGGCTTAACAAAAACAACTGCTAAGGAACTTGCATCACGTAATATTTTAGTTAATGCGATTGCACCAGGCTTTATTGAAACAGAAATGACTGAACAGCTTCCAGAAGATTTAAAACAAGGTATGCTTACGCAAATTCCGCTTGCTAAACTAGGGCAGCCAGAGGATATTGCGAAAGCTGTTGTGTTTTTAGCTTCTGATGATGCAAACTATATGACAGGCCAAACGCTACATATTGACGGTGGCATGGTAATGTAATATTATGCTATAGCATAAATATAAATTTTTTGTATAATCATTTGAGGGGAGGTGAAAGTTTTGACTACAGTATTAGAACGCGTAACAAAAGTAATCGTGGACCGTTTAGGTGTTGAAGAAAGTGAAGTAACATTAGAAGCTTCTTTCCGTGATGATTTAGGTGCTGACTCATTAGACGTTGTTGAGCTTGTTATGGAGCTTGAAGACGAATTCGATATGGAAATTTCTGATGAAGATGCTGAAAAAATCACAACAGTAGGTTCTGCTATTTCATACATCGAAGGTAAAATTAACTAATCGCCTCTTGGCAGATGTTATAGATTTCGAACGCAGCCTTTTGAGGTTGCATATTAAAAATCTGATTACATTGTAATACTTACATCAAAGCATAATCGCAAAAGCATTTTATGCTTTGATGTATTTTAAAGGTACGAAATGGTTCGTTTTTCGAACGATTTGCGTGCCTTTTTTTATTTTTGTTAAAAAATTACGTTAAAACTTCCAAAACATTGTATTTCAGCCGAAATACTTTTGCATAAATGCCTTGAAAAAGGTACACTAAGACGGTAGAAACTATTAGGAAGGCAGATTGTTCAATGGCTATGAGAAGAAAAGGAACTATGCAGAAATCAGGCGTACTTCCTGAAAAGGTACGCAATCAATTCGAGCTGTTACAGCATGAATTAAATATCACATTTATTAATAAAAATTTATTGTATCAAGCATTCACGCATTCATCTTATGTGAATGAGCATCGCCGTAAATTGTTTACGGATAATGAGCGTCTCGAATTTTTAGGCGACGCAGTACTTGAACTATCTGTTTCTAAATACCTTTTTGAGAAATACCCGCATATGAGCGAGGGCGAATTAACAAAACTGCGCGCATCGATTGTTTGTGAGCCATCACTTGTTATTTTTGCAAATGAATTAGGCTTTGGTCGCTTTGTATTGCTTGGAAAAGGTGAAGAATTAACAGGAGGACGGGAACGCCCAGCGCTACTTGCAGATGTTTTTGAATCATTTGTGGGTGCTCTTTATTTAGATCAGGATTTGCAAACGGTCGTGACGTTTTTAGAACGAATCGTGTTCCCAAAAGTAGAAGTCGGTGCTTTTTCGCATGTGATGGATTTCAAAAGCCAGTTACAAGAAATGGTACAGCAAACAAACAACGGTCTTCTTCATTATGAGATTATCGATGAAAAGGGCCCAGCGCATAACCGTACCTTTGTATCGAGCGTGCTATTAAATGGACAAGAGCTTGGAATCGGTAGAGGAAAATCGAAAAAAGAAGCTGAACAACAAGCAGCACAATGCGCTATGCGTATGATGCGTGAGCATTCTGCTAAAGAGGAGGCTTAATAGATGTTCCTAAAACGACTCGAAGTGATTGGCTTTAAATCTTTTGCGGAGCGCATTGGTATTGATTTTGTACCAGGAGTTACAGCTGTTGTTGGACCTAACGGCAGTGGGAAAAGTAATGTAACTGATGCTATTCGTTGGGTACTCGGGGAGCAATCGGCAAAGTCGTTGCGTGGGGCAAAAATGGAAGATGTTATTTTTGCTGGGAGTGACTCTCGAAAGCCACTAAACTTTGCAGAGGTAACATTAATTTTAGATAATACTGATGAGCAGCTTGCTTTTTCTTATACAGAGGTAAGCGTAACAAGACGCGTATACCGTTCAGGTGATAGTGAATATTTATTAAATAACCAGCAGTGTCGCCTGAAGGATATTACGGACTTGTTTATGGACTCAGGACTTGGGAAAGAGGCTTTTTCAATTATTTCGCAAGGCCGTGTCGATGAAATTTTAAATAGCCGCCCTGACGACCGCCGCTCAATATTTGAAGAGGCAGCTGGTGTATTAAAATACAAGCTTCGAAAGAAAAAAGCTGAGCATAAATTAGTAGAAACAGATGAAAACTTATACCGTGTTTTAGATATTTTGCACGAGTTAGATAGCCGTTTGGAGCCTTTGCAAATACAAGCTTCTAGCGCAAGAGATTATGTGCAAATGTCCACGGAGCTGAAGGATTTTGATATTGCGATTCTTGTGCACGATTTAAAAAATTGTGCACAATCTTTGCATGCATTGAAAGAAGAATATACGCAACTATCTGAAACAGAGCAAAAACATGCTAGTAATATTCAAGCTTTAGAAACACAATCTACAGCTATTCGTAAACATTTAAAAGAGCTTGATGTGGAGCTGGATGCTGCTCAATCGGAGCTTGTTGATGCAACAATGGAAATGGAGCGTTGGGATGGTCGTAAAGCTTTAATGGCTGAAAAGCGTCAAAATGCAACGAACCAATTACAGCAGTTAAATGCATCATTACAAGAAGCGAAAAATGAAGTAGAGGACCTAACCGCTCAAGAGCTTGAGAAGAAACAGTTGTTTACTGAAAAGCAACAAGAAGTTTTAACTTTAAAGCAAATTATTAAGCAATTAGAGCAATCATTAAATCGTTCTGTTACAGAGATAGAACAAGAAATTGAAGAGCATAAAAACCGTTATATCGATTCGTTAAATGAAGAAGCAACAGTAAAAAATGAATTGAAAAATATCGATCAACAACTATCGCAACAAAAAGCGATGGCTGCGCGAATGACCGACCAAACGGATGAAATTGGGCAAGAGCTTATTGAAGTTGTGACTGAGAAAGAATCGCTTGTTGGCACATATACTGCAACAACGACTGAACTGCAACAAAAGCTAGAGCAATATGAAGCATTGCAAATTCAGTTTAAAAAAGTGAATAGTTCCTTTAGCGATAAGCAAGAAATGCTATACAAGGCTTATCAGCATCAGCAACAATTAAAAGCTAGAAAAGACACATTAGCAGAATTAGAAGCAGACTTCTCAGGCTTCTTCCACGGAGTTAAGGAAGTATTACTGGCCCGTGACAAAGGTGAATTATTCGGTATTGAAGGCGCGGTTGCAGAATTAATTCAGGTTAACGGTAAATATTCACAAGCGATTGAAACAGCTTTAGGTGCTGCATCACAGCATATCGTGACGTCGAATGAACAGAATGCTCAACAGGCAATCAAATGGTTAAAACAAAAAAGAGCAGGTCGAGCGACATTTTTACCGAAAACGGTCATGAAATCGCGCAAAATTAATTTATCATCGATACAGCTTGCGACTGAGCATCCAGCATTCGTGCAAATGGCAGATGCACTGGTGACGTTCGATGAAGATAATCGCTCCATTGTAGAAAATTTACTTGGCAATGTCATCGTGGCAGCCAATTTAGAAGGTGCTAGCCAAATTGCACGCTTATGTGGTTTCCGCTATCGTGTAGTAACACTCGAAGGAGATATTGTTAATGCTGGGGGTTCTTTAACGGGTGGTGCTGCCAAACAACAATCTTCACTATTTACGAGAAAAGCGGAGCTAGATGGTCTAATTGCTAAACTAGAAGCGCTAGAAACAACCATTTATAGTGCAGAACAGGCTGTAGCGACTGAAAAGGAAACATTGGCAACATTGCGTGACGCAGTGGAACAATTAAAACTAGAAGGCGAACAGCTACGTAAAGAAGAGATGCAACAGGCAAGTCGGATTCGGGAATTAGAAGTTGTTGAAAAAAGCTTGTCAGCCCGAGTGTCATATGCTTCCAATGAAACGCAGGATGTGAAGACACGTGAAGAAGCACTGCTTGCTCAAAAGGAAGCAGCAACGACGCGTTTAGCAGCTCTTGCAATAGAGTTAGTGGCGATTAATGAAACTGTAGAGCAGCTAGGTAAAGTTAAATTACAAAGTGAAACGGAAAAGGATGTTCTTCGTGAGCAGACTGCAGAAAAACGTTCACAATTAGCGGTTATGCAGGAGCAAATGTCCCAAGTACAAATTGCAACGGCAGACCTTGCTCTCCAATTAAACAAAGCTCGACAAAAAGTCGACAATATTTCTCAGGAAATAATATGGCTTCAATCCGATGAATCGACAAAACTGTTGAGTGATGAAGAAGTTGAGGAGCAAGTCACAACTTGGAAAGCAAGAAGAGAAACGTTACAAGTTACAATTTCACAGAAAAAAGATAAAAAAGCAGCCCAACAACTAGAGCTAACAACGTTAGAAGAGCAGCTAAAGGAATTGCAACGTATACATAAAGGCTTCATTGAAGCAATACGTGCGAATGAATTAAAGCGAAGCCGCGTAGAATTTGAGATGAATAATTATAATAATCAGCTCGAAGAAAACTATCAACTAACGTTAGAAGAAGCAATGGAAGTAGCCTTATCAATTGAAGATGAAGAGCACATGCGACGTCGTGTCAAGCTATTGAAAAAGTCCATTGAAGAATTAGGTCCTGTGAATTTAAGTGCAATTGATGAATTTGAGCGTGTCCAAGAGCGTCATTCTTTTTTAACAGAGCAGCGTGAGGATTTACTTGCAGCGCAAGATACTTTACACGAAGCAATTAAAGAAATGGATGAAGAAATGACATTGCGCTTTAGTGAGACGTTTTTTGCCATTCGTGAGCAATTCAAACATGTATTCCGCGAATTATTTGGTGGGGGTCAAGCGGATTTAGTATTACTAGATCCAAACAATATGCTTGAAACAGGCATTGAAATTGTTGCACAACCACCTGGTAAAAAGCTACAAAATTTAAGTTTGCTTTCTGGTGGTGAACGTGCACTTACTGCGATTGCTTTACTATTCTCCATTTTAAATATTAGACCTGTGCCGTTTTGTATTCTCGATGAAGTAGAAGCGGCATTAGATGAGGCAAATGTTGTTCGATACAGCGAATACTTGAAGAAGTTTAGTCGCAATACCCAATTTATTGTCATTACACATCGTAAAGGTACAATGGAGGGAGCTGACGTACTGTATGGCATTACGATGCAGGAATCAGGTGTATCAAAACTTGTATCAGTAAAATTAGAAGATGAACCCGTACTTGCGGAGCAAAGGAGCGAACAAGCATGAGTTTTTTTAAACGTTTAAAAGATAAGTTAATTGGAAATCCGACAGAAGAAGAAAAAGTAGAAACTACAGGTGACGAGCAGTCAGCCGATTTACAGCTTGAAGACACAGCTGAGCCTGCCTTGCTTGAAACAACTAACTTAGAAGTAGAAGTAGAAGTAGAAGAAAAGCTAGAGGAATCACCAAGTGAGGACATACCTGTTTTAGAGGCTTCTGATATAGCAGAGGAAGAAAAACAGGAAGAAGTATTGGAGATCGCCGTTGTAGAGCAAGAAGTACCAGAAAAAAAACCTTCTGCTTGGTCCATTACACAAAAGTTTAAAGCTGGTCTTGAAAAAACACGAAATTCATTTACTTCAAAGGTCAATGATTTAGTTGCACGTTACCGCAAAGTAGACGAAGATTTCTTTGAAGAACTAGAAGATTTATTATTACAAGCAGACGTTGGCTTTGAAACAGTGATGGAGCTTATGGATAAATTACGCTACGAGGTTCAGCGTAAAAATATTAAAGATACAAACGGTATCCAAGCAATTATTTCTGAAAAGCTTGTAGAAATTTATGAGCAAGGTGAAGAAGATTTAATTGACC
The DNA here is from genome assembly GCF_038008685.1 of Lysinibacillus sp. FSL W8-0992. Lineage (NCBI taxonomy): Bacteria > Bacillati > Bacillota > Bacilli > Caryophanales > Bacillaceae > Lysinibacillus > Lysinibacillus sp. FSL W8-0992. The sequence goes on along the minus strand of NZ_JBBOZQ010000001.1, from coordinate 4,200,935 downwards.
TAAATATGCAACCTAATGGTGAGCTAACTGTTATTTTATTTGTTGGCGTAAACGGTGTCGGGAAAACAACAACAATTGGTAAATTGGCACATCGTCTAAAATCAGAAGGTAAAACGGTTGTACTAGCAGCTGGTGATACGTTCCGTGCAGGTGCGATTGATCAATTACAAGTTTGGGGAGACCGTGTTGGCTGTGAAGTTATTAAGCAGTCTGAAGGCTCGGATCCAGCAGCGGTCATGTATGATGCGATACGTGCTGCGAAAAACCGTAAAGCGGACGTATTAATTTGTGATACTGCGGGTCGCCTACAAAACAAAGTGAACTTAATGAATGAGCTTGAAAAAGTACATCGTGTTATTTCGCGGGAAATACCAAATGCACCTCATGAGGTATTGTTAGCACTAGATGCGACTACTGGTCAAAATGCGCTTGTGCAGGCTCAAACGTTTAAAGAAGTAACAAACGTAACAGGTATTGTCTTGACGAAACTTGATGGTACTGCAAAGGGTGGTATTGTGCTAGCCATTCGAAATAAATTGCACATTCCTGTGAAATTCGTAGGTCTTGGTGAAAAGATGGACGATTTACAGCCATTTGATGCAGAACGTTATGTATATGGCTTGTTTGCAGAAGGTTTAGATAAAGAGCTACAAAATAGCGAAGATTAACGATAGCTATTTTGTAGTGGATAGAATGGGCGCTCGACTGTAAAAAGGTGAAATGTGTTGTTTAAAAGAGAAATACTAGCTAATGATGGAAGATTACTTAAATCAGCTAATAGAAGGCTTTTAGACAAGGAGATTACCTTGACACAGACGGGCGCTTTTCGTTATGATACAAATGACAAACAACGGGGGGAGAAACTCGATGCTACTTGAAAAAACAACACGCATGAACTTTCTCTTCGACTTTTATCAAGCATTATTAACAGATAAGCAAAGAAGTTATATGGAACTCTATTATTTAGACGATAACTCACTTGGAGAAATCGCTGAATCGTATGGGATTTCACGTCAAGCTGTTTATGATAATATTCGTCGAACTGAAGCGATGCTTGAAGAATATGAAGAAAAACTATGTTTACTGGAAAAATTTCAACAACGCACGCAAATGCTTGCGCGACTTACAGCTGGGATTACGGAAAAAAGTATGCCGGTTGAGGAGCAATTGGCGCTTATTGAGCAGTTGAAAGAATGGGATTAGGAGGCGAAAGCAGTGGCTTTTGAAGGATTAGCGGAACGACTCCAAGGAACGATCCAAAAGATTAAAGGTAAAGGGAAAGTATCGGAACAAGACGTAAAAGAAATGATGCGTGAAGTCCGATTTGCTTTAATCGAGGCGGATGTTAACTTAAAAGTAGTCAAAGAATTCGTTAAAAAGGTAAGTGAACGTGCTGTTGGCGTAGACGTTATGCAAAGCTTAACACCAGGTCAACAAGTAATTAAAATCGTTCAAGACGAATTAACGGAGCTGATGGGCGGCGAACAAAGCCCGATTAAATTTAATACGAAGCCACCTACTGTCATTATGATGGTCGGTTTGCAAGGTGCTGGTAAAACAACAACTTCTGGGAAATTAGCAAATGTTTTACGTAAAAAATATAATCGTAAACCATTATTAGTTGCTGCTGACGTTTATCGACCTGCTGCGGTTCAACAATTACAAACATTAGGAAAGCAATTATCTTTACCTGTTTTTGCTTTAGGCACAGACGTATCACCAGTTGAAATCGCGCGCCAGGCAATTGAACTAGCAAAAGAAGAGCATCATGATGTAGTCATTATTGATACTGCGGGTCGCTTGCATATCGATGAGGATTTAATGCAAGAATTAAAGGATATTCGTGCGCTTAAAGAGCCGGATGAAGTATTCCTAGTAGTAGATGCTATGACAGGTCAGGACGCCGTAAACGTTGCGGACAGCTTTAATGAGGCTGTCGGCATTACAGGTGTTGTATTAACTAAGCTCGATGGGGATACACGTGGTGGTGCGGCATTATCAATCCGTTCTGTAACACAGAAACCGATTAAATTTGTCGGTATGGGTGAAAAAATGGACGCTCTTGAACCGTTCCATCCAGAGCGTATGGCATCTCGTATTTTAGGTATGGGTGACGTTTTATCACTAATTGAGAAGGCACAGGCAAACGTCGATGAAGCAAAAGCGAAAGAACTAGAAGAAAAGTTCAAAACGCAAAGCTTTACACTCGATGATTTTGTTGAGCAATTACAACAAGTGAAGAAAATGGGCCCGCTCGATGAAATATTAAAAATGCTACCAGGCGCAGGCAAAATTAAAGGGTTAGATAATGTCAAAGTAGACGATAAGCAAATGGGCCGCGTAGAAGCCATTATTTACTCTATGACAAAGGCTGAAAAGACAAATCCTGAAATTATTAACGGCAACCGTAAAAAACGCATTGCAAAAGGTTCAGGTACGTCTATTCAAGAGGTAAATCGTTTGTTAAAACAATTTGACGAAATGAAAAAAATGATGAAACAAATGACAGGTATGGCTACTGGTAAAGGCAAGAAAAAGATGAAATTACCTGGCTTTGATTCATTGTTTAAATAATATTTTATAGGTGTTAAGAAAAAACACTTTACAAACAACATAAACATTGATAATATACTATCTTGTGTGAAACTTATTCGGAGGTGCTATTAAAATGGCAGTTAAAATTCGCTTAAAACGTATGGGAGCTAAAAAATCTCCTTTCTATCGTATCGTAGTTGCAGACGCTCGTTCACCACGTGACGGTCGTTCAATCGAAACAGTTGGTACTTACAACCCACTAACTCAACCAGCTACTGTAAACATTGATGAAGAGAAAGCTCTTAAATGGTTAGCTGACGGTGCAAAACCATCAGATACAGTACGTAACTTGTTCTCAGAACAAGGTATCATGGAAAAATTCCATAACCAAAAATTCAGTAAATAATCGGGGGAGACGTCTTTGAAGCAGCTGATTGAAGCAATCGTTTTACCGTTAGTCGATTATCCAGAAGAAGTTCGTATTGAGACGGACGAAAATGCAAATCGAATTGTTTATAAACTTTTTGTTCATCCAGAGGATCGAGGGAAAGTCATAGGCAAACAAGGGCGAGTAGCGAAAGCGATTCGTACAATTGTTTATTCAGCGGCAGGTAGTCACCATCAAAAAAAGACTTACGTCGATATATTGGATTGATAAAAAGATTTTCACGCTCGTTTACACGCGAGAAGGTAACAATGTAGCAACTATGCAACATGTGGCCATTTTGCACTGAAGAATTCTAACAAGTATGCTTACATACGTTGCTAGAATTCAACGGGACAGTAAATGTGTAGCGTAAAATCTGGATAGAAGAGGGGGGAGCTTGCTGGTTCCTTCCTTTTTTTATATAGTACGGATATATAACGTTATAGAGGTGAAATGGATGGAATGGTTTAATGTAGGTCGTATTGTCAACACGCACGGTATCCGTGGTGAAGTACGTATATTATCGACTACAGATTTTGAAGAAGAACGCTTTGCGGTGGGAAATAAGATTGCAGCGTTTAAAAAAGACGATAAAAAGCCAACGTGGGTAACAATTCAATCGGTACGCCGCCATAAAAACTTTATTTTATTAACATTTGAAGGCATGGATAATATCAACTTTGTCGAACCGTTCAAAGAAGGAATGCTGAAAATCACGAAAGATCAAATGACCGATGATTTATTACAAGAAAATGAATTTTTCTTCCATGACATTATTGGCTGTACAGTTGTATCTGAAGAAGGCGAAACAATTGGTGAAGTGAAAGATATTCTGCAAACAGGTGCCAATGATGTATGGGTAGTGAAAGGTGCAAAAAAAGAACACTACATTCCATATATTGAAGACATCGTAAAAAATATTGATGTGGAAGAAAAGAAAATTGTCATTTATGTGATGGAAGGCTTGCTATGATGAATATTCATGTGTTAAGCCTGTTTCCTGATATGTTCTCTGGCGTGTTTGGAGCATCGATACTAAAAAAAGCGCAGGAAAAAGGTGCTGTAAAGCTAGAAGTTTCCGATATTCGTGCATTTTCAGGCAACAAGCATAATCAAGTAGATGATTATCCTTATGGTGGCGGTGCAGGGATGGTATTGAAGCCGGAACCGATGTTTAGCGCTGTAGAGGCAATTACAGCAGGTAGAAAGCCACGCATCATTTTAATGTGTCCGCAAGGTGAACGATTCACCCAAAAAAAAGCTGAGGAGCTAGCGCAAGAAAGCGAATTAGTGTTTTTATGTGGACACTATGAAGGCTATGATGAACGCATTCGTCAACACCTAGTAACCGACGAAATTTCAATTGGAGATTTTGTGTTAACAGGTGGAGAGTTAGGCGCAATGACGGTTATTGATAGTGTAGTACGGCTTTTACCTGGTGTTTTAGGACAAGAGGATTCCCATATTCAAGATTCCTTTTCAACGGGTCTGCTAGAACACCCGCATTATACGCGACCTGCTGAATTTCGAGGCATGCAAGTACCTGAAGTATTATTATCGGGCAATCATGCGAAAATCGAGCAATGGCGCGAAGAACAATCGTTAAAAAGAACATTCGAGCGTCGCCCAGATCTACTCGAGCATTATCCATTAACAGACAAGCAAAAATTGTATTTAGAAAAACTTAAAAAAGAACTATAAAGATACTTGCTTGCATGCAGTATATGTGATAACATCTATTCTGTACTTCTATGTGAAGTGCTGAATTACGGTGTTCCGCTGTGGCATAGATTGCGTGCAAGAGCATCTGTCTAAGGAGAGAAAACAATGTCAAACATTATTACAGAAATTACTAAAGCTCAGCTTCGTACTGATCTACCTGCTTTCCGTCCTGGTGATACTGTTAAGGTACACGTGAAAGTAGTAGAGGGTACACGTGAACGTGTCCAAGTATACGAAGGTGTAGTTATCAAACGTCGTGGTGGCGGTATTAGCGAAACTTTCACAGTTCGTAAAATTTCTTACGGTGTAGGTGTTGAGCGTACATTCCCTGTACACACACCCAAAATCGCTAACTTAGAAGTTGTACGTCGTGGTAAAGTACGTCGTGCTAAACTTTACTACCTACGTAACCTACGTGGTAAAGCTGCTCGTATTAAAGAAATTCGATAATTATGACTTAAAAGTGAGGGGCTTGTATTGCAAGCTCCTTTTCTTTTTGCTTGTCATCTTAAATAATAATCATCTAAAATGAGGATGAGGATAGACAAGGGGGCAATTCATAATGGAAAAACAAGTGAAAGAAAAGAATGAATTATGGGAATGGACAAAGGCGCTTTTAATTGCATTTGCGATTGCAGCAGTTATTCGTTATTTTTTATTTACACCAATTGCAGTTGATGGTGAGTCCATGATGCCAACCCTTGAAGATGGCGACCGAATGATTGTGAATAAAATCGGTTATAAAATTGGCGAACCAAAGCGCTTTGATATTGTTGTGTTCCATGCACCAGAACAAAAAAACTACATTAAACGTGTAATTGGGTTACCAGGTGAAACGTTAGAATATAAAGACGATCAGCTATACATTAACGGTGAACCGATAGACGAGCCTTATTTAGATGCCTACAAAGCTAAAATTACAGAGGGTACATTAACGGAAGATTTTACGTTAAATGACATTGATGTATCACTGAATGATGTAATTCCAGAGGGCTATGTTTTTGTCATGGGGGATAATCGTCGTTATAGTAAGGATAGCCGTCATATTGGAATTGTCGATCAAAAAGAAATCATAGGTAATACGAGCCTTATTTTCTGGCCGTATAGCGATATTAAAATTGTGAAGTAATGTTTGAAAGGGAGGCGAACCCTCCCTTTCTTAACGTCTAAGAGCATAAGTTTTCTTATTCGATTTTAAAGCATTTGCACTGCACGTTTAGTACGTGTTAATTGGGCGAATGCGCTTTTCTTATTTAGGAGGTATAGAAATGACTATACAATGGTTTCCAGGGCATATGGCGAAGGCCCGCCGTGAAGTAACGGAAAAATTAAAGCTAGTAGATATTATTTTTGAATTAATTGATGCACGTTTGCCGCTATCTTCTAGAAATCCAATGATCGATGAGGTTATTAATCAAAAGCCACGTCTTCTCATTTTAAATAAATCAGATATGGCAGATGAACATGAAACACGCAAATGGGTAGAGTATTTTGCAAAGCATGGTCATAAAGCGGTGGCGATCAATTCTCTTGAAGGAAAAGGGTTGCAACTCGTTACGAAGGCAGCTCAGGAAATTTTAAAAGAAAAATTTGATCGAATGAAGTCTCGTGGAATGAAGCCAAGAGCAATCCGTGCAATGATAGTTGGTATTCCGAACGTTGGGAAATCAACACTTATTAATCGATTAGCAAAGAAAAATATTGCGAAAACAGGCAATATGCCAGGTGTGACAAAGGCTCAACAGTGGATCAAGGTCGGTAAGGAACTTGAATTGCTTGATACACCAGGGATTTTATGGCCAAAGTTTGAAGATCAAGAAGTCGGCTATAAGCTGGCATTAACAGGCGCTATTAAAGACACCATTACAAATATGGAAGATCTAGCTGTTTACGGGTTGCGATTTTTATCGACGCATTATCCTAAACGCATGGAGGAACGATATGGTTTCCAACTTATGCATGAGGATTTAGTAGAAACATTTGACCATATTGGCAAGCTTCGTCGTGTTTTTGGCGCAGGTGGAGAAATCGATTATGATCAAGTAGCACAGCTTATCGTTCGTGATATTCGTGGATTACTTTTAGGAAAGCTAACATTTGACTTTGTTGACGAACAGCTTGAAAAAGAAGCTACACAGCAATAATGTGCAAAAAAACTGCCATGCTCACGCAATAAAACGTGAGCATGGCAGTTTTTCTTTTAGGAATAGTAGTTGTTGCCGATAAATGATATAGAGTGAGAAAAAGGGAGTAAAATGATGAAAACGATTAAAGAGATTACAGCAGCATTAAAAATGGCTGAGGATTGGCAAGAATGGATGACAGCAGTTGCAGTCGATGAACGTGCAGGTGTGCAGAAAGCATGGCTTAGTTGGAAAAAACGCCAAGATAGAAAACAACAACTAATTGACGAACATCAAGCAAAAATTGACTTCGATCATCTCTATGGTGGGAACGACGCATTGATTGCAGGTGTGGATGAAGCTGGACGTGGGCCATTAGCTGGACCAGTTGTAACGGCGGCTGTTATTTTGCCAAAAAACTGTGAAGCTCTTGTTGGATTAAATGATTCGAAGCAATTAACAAAGGAAAAACGTAACGCTTTTGCATCATTGGTGAAAGAGCATGCTATTAGTTATTTTATTCATTTTCAATCAGCAAAAAATATTGATGAATTGAACATCTACGAAGCGACAAAGCAATCGATGAAAACAAGTGTGGAATCATTGTCTATTAAGCCTAATTTCGTATTAGTTGATGCAATGACACTACCAATCGCTATTCCTCAGGAATCTATTATTAAAGGAGATGCTAAAAGCTTAGCGATTGCAGCGGCTTCTATTTTAGCAAAAACTGCTAGGGATGATTATATGGAACAATTGGATAAAGATTTCCCTATGTATGGCTTTGCACAACATGCTGGCTACGGTACGAAACAACATTTAGAGGCACTTGAAACATTCGGACCAACAATACATCATCGAAAGTCATTTGAACCTATAAAATCCATGTAAGAAAGGAGTATTTAGATGACAGCTACATCGTTTAATCCGATACAAACACAACCAACTGCTCTAATGCAAGCCAATCAACCGCTTGCATTAAAGCAAGGACAAGTATTTCATGGCACGATTAAACAACTATATCCAGATCAAACGGCAGAAATTCAGGTTGGTAATCAAAAACTCATTGCTAAACTTGAAGTACCGCTTAAAGCAGGGGATGCACATTTCTTTCAAGTAACAGGTACAAGTCCGCAAACAGAGTTAAAGGTTGTTACAGGGCCAATGGGACAAGGGGTTTCCTCGAGCCAGCAAATAAATCAGCTACTAGATTCGATGAACTTGCCAAAATCGACGGAAATGCAGCAGGTGTTAGCGCATTTTATAAAGGCACAAATACCGATTTCTAAGGAGCAGCTTCTTCAGGCGGAGATGTGGATGAAGGCATTACCCGAAGGTGTGACAAAGATGGATGCCTTGCAAGCCCTACAAAAAATGGTCGAACTGAAAATGCCGATGCTTCAAGATGTATTCCAAGCGCTTGTTAGTGGGCAGAAAACATCAGGTATGACGGCTATTATGGATACCTTTACACAGCTATTAGCAAAGGATACCGTACTGCAAGAAAATATGAAGCAAAATTTAATGCAACAAGTGACAGCGATAGCAAAGCCATTCGAAGCAGAAACGGGGGCATTAGTGCTCGCAAAATCTATTCAACTTTTAACGAATAATGCTGCTTCTGTGAGTGAACGTTTACAAGCTTTAAATTTATTAAAGGAAGCAGGCATTTTGCCGCAACAGGCAACTTTACAAAATTGGACGTCTTTAAATGATGCAAAGTCTGTGCAACAAGGTCAACTGCAGCAGGCTGGCCAAGTAATCCAAACTATTTTAGCAACAAAACCAGAAAATAAAGCTCAGCTTATTGACCAGCTAAAGTCTTGGACAGCAAGTCAAAGTTTATTGACGAATGAGCAAAAACTACAACTGAACCAAATGATTGATAGATTTAATCAATTACCAACTAATAAACAAACATTAGAGATTTTTGCAAAGCAAATGCAGGAGCAACTAATCAAAGCTTTTGCTCAAAATACACCTGAGCGATTATTTACGCAAGATGCTAATGGGCTTTCTGTAAAAGAACATTTATTATCGTTGTTTAAGCAACAACCAACTTTGCCTGCACAAAATGAAGCGCTAATGCGTAATCTTGTGAAGACTAGTATTGAAGCACCACATCCAGGGATTCAGCGAATGCTGACAGAAGCTGATGCACATGTAAGAAATTCAATGGATAGTAAGGCAATGGAACATGCGCTTAAAACAGTATTAAAAAGTCTAGGTATTAGCTATGAGGCAGCCCTTAGTAGTAAATCAGCTGATTTACAAACGATTGCCCATCAACTAAAGCCTCAGCTCCATACGTTGCTTCAAGAAGCGCAGGTTACACCGCAGTTAAAGGAAGCGGCAGAAATGTTAATGACACGTATGAATGGTATGCAACTCGTGTCAGGAGAAAATGGTCATCAACACCAGCTTGTAATGCAAGTACCACTCGAATTTTTCGGTAAGAAAATGGACGCGACACTACAGTGGAACGGGCGTATGAAGGATGATGGAAAAATTGATGCTAACTATGCGCGAATATTATTTTATTTACAGATGGAATCAATGAAGGAAACCGTTATTGATATGCAAGTTCAAAATCGTGTCGTAACAGTTACTGTATTTAATGAGCAATCCAATATTATTCCGCCTGCAGATTCACTAAAGGAAGCATTAAAAATAGGTCTAGCAAAAAAAAATTATCAGCTTTCGGGAGTCTTTATTAAACAATTTGAAAAAGCCCAACTAGAAAAAACACCCCCTGTAGTACAACAGCAGGAGGAAAATAGTGGGGTGGATTTCCGTATATGAGTGAAGAAAAAAAGACTCGTAAAGAAGCAATTGCCCTTACTTATAAGCTAGGACAATTTGATAGCCCCTCTGTCGTCGCAAAAGGTAAAGGGAAGGTGGCAGAAAACATATTGGCACGGGCAAATGAGCATAACGTGCCTATTTATGAGGATCCGAACCTTGTCCAATTACTTGGACAATTAGATTTAAATGAGTCAATACCTGAAGAATTATATCAAGCTGTAGCAGAAGTATTTGCATTTATATATCATTTAGACCAAGAACATAGCAAAAATATAGAAAAAATAAAGTATTCTGATTTTTAGAATTCTCTGTTTTAGTACACAAAATAGAAGAAAACGACATAATTTTAGAGAATTTTTGAACGAAAGACAAAGTGTAGACTTTATCAGAATGTTTCGTTAGAATAGATTATGTTAGTAAAACAATTTTATGCAAATGTTTGATGGGAGGATGTATTATGAATATCCATGAATATCAAGGGAAAGAAATTCTGAGAAAATATGGTGTTGCAGTACCTAACGGAAAAGTTGCTTTTTCCCCTGATGAAGCAGTGAAGGTAGCGAAGGAACTTGGCTCAAATGTTACTGTAGTCAAGGCGCAAATTCATGCAGGTGGACGCGGTAAAGCTGGTGGTGTCAAAATCGCAAAAAACCTTGATGAGGTGCGTACGTACGCAAAAGAGTTATTAGGTAAAATTTTAGTAACTCATCAAACAGGTCCAGAAGGAAAAGAAGTAAAGCGCTTGTATATTGAAGAGGGCTCTGATATTCAAAAAGAATATTATTTAAGTTTAGTTTTAGACCGCGCTACATCTCGTGTAACTGTAATGGGATCAGAAGAGGGCGGCATGGATATTGAGGAAGTTGCAGAAACAAATCCTGAAAAAATCTTCAAAGAAGTTGTTGATCCAGTAATCGGACTTACAAGCTTCCAAGCACGTCGTATGGCGTTTAATATGAATATTCCAGCAAACCTAGTAGGGAAAGCTGTTAAATTAATGTTAGGTTTATATCAAGCATTTATCGACAAAGATGCTTCTATCGTAGAAATTAATCCACTTGTTGTTACTGGACAAGGGGACGTAGTAGCACTAGATGCTAAATTCAATTTTGACGCAAATGCATTGTATCGCCATAAAGATATTGTCGAATTACGCGACTTCGATGAAGAAGATCCAAAAGAAATCGAAGCGTCAAAATATGACCTTAGCTATATTTCTCTAAATGGCAACATTGGCTGTATGGTAAATGGTGCAGGTCTAGCGATGGCAACGATGGATACAATTAGTTACTACGGCGGCAGTCCCGCTAACTTCCTTGATGTTGGGGGCGGCGCAACAGCTGAAAAAGTAACAGAAGCATTCAAAATTATTCTTTCAGATCCACATGTAAAAGGTATATTCGTTAATATTTTCGGTGGAATTATGAAATGTAACATTATCGCTGATGGTGTAGTAACTGCAGCCAAAGAAATCGGTTTATCTGTACCGTTAGTAGTACGCTTAGAAGGTACGAACGTCGAGCTTGGTAAAGAAATTTTAAATGCATCTGGTTTAAACATCGTAGCAGCAGATTCAATGGCTGACGGCGCACAAAAAATTGTGGAACTAGTAGGCTAAGGAAGGCAGGGAGAACAATGGCTGTATTTATTAATAAAGATACAAAGGTAATTGTACAAGGGATTACAGGCGAAACAGCGCTATTTCATACAAAGCAAATGCTTGATTATGGTACAAAAATCGTAGCAGGCGTAACACCTGGAAAGGGAGGACTTGAAATTGAAGGCGTACCTGTATTCAATACTGTAGCTGAAGCAGTTGCAGCAACAGGTGCGACGACATCAGTTATTTATGTACCTGCACCTTTTGCAGCAGATGCAATATTAGAAGCTGTTGATGCTGAACTAGAATTAACAATTTGTATTACAGAGCATATTCCTGTCCTTGATATGGTAAAGGTTAAACGCTTTATGGAAGGCAAAAAAACACGTCTAGTTGGACCAAACTGTCCAGGTGTTATTACAGCAGATGAATGTAAGATTGGTATTATGCCTGGTTATATTCATACGAAAGGTCACGTTGGAGTTGTTTCTCGTTCTGGAACATTAACGTATGAAGCAGTTCACCAATTGACACAAGCCGGTATCGGTCAAACAACTGCTGTAGGTATCGGAGGAGACCCTGTAAATGGGACTAACTTTATCGACGCACTAGAAGCATTCAACAATGACCCTGACACATATGCAGTTGTAATGATTGGGGAAATTGGCGGTACTGCTGAAGAAGAAGCAGCAGAATGGATTAAAGCAAATATGACAAAACCAGTCGTTGGCTTTATCGGTGGACAAACTGCACCTCCAGGAAAACGTATGGGACACGCAGGTGCCATTATTTCTGGTGGTAAAGGAACAGCTGCTGAAAAAATTAAGGCTATGAACGAAGCGGGTATTGAAGTAGCTGAAACACCATCTGTTATCGGTGAAACATTAATTAAAGTAATTAAAGAAAAAGGGCTATACGAAAAATGTAAAACCCATTAAAATGGAAGATGTAGCACATTGTGGCTACATCTTTTCTCTTTTTCTCTGTTTAAATGATAGTGTTTGTCTATTCCTTCCCTTTTGGAATGTTCAACACTAGAAACTCGATAATAAAAGTCGAGTAGGTGAAGCGGCAAGACAGGACGTACTCTCTAGTGTGTATATGAGTGTATCACACATCGTTTTCTACTTTTTTTGTGATGAAATGAAAATTGCGGTCATTTAATTTCTTCTATTATAAAGGAGGTTTTTAAATGATTTTCTCAGTAGATACTCAGAGACTACTAGCTATGCATTATGTATATCCATTACCACTCCAAAAACTTCAACAGTTATTGTCCCCGGTGGATGTATTAAGTTGTTTTGAAGAAGCACACCCTAATGAGATTGCAAGCACATTGCAAATAACGAGGCAAAAAGCTATGCAAATTTCTCAAAATTTCCAGCGCGTTATGAACTTGCCAATTCAAGAGGTTTACGCACAAGCAAATATTTTCCCCATACCTTTTAATCACCCATATTTCCCGGCGCAATTATTTGAAATACCTAGCCCACCTACTGTATTGTATGTGAAAGGTCAGCGCGACCTGCTGGAAAGAGATAAACGGATAGCTATAATAGGCTCTAGAAAGGCTACAGCATATACTAGAGTTGCAATAGACTTAATCGTCCCACCGCTCATTGAACACGAATACACGGTCGTGAGTGGGCTTGCGCGAGGTGCAGATACAATGGCTCATGAGGCAACTATTAAGTTTGGGGGCCACACAATTGCAGTGCTTGGACATGGCTTTAATTTTCTATACCCAAAAGAAAACCGAGCGCTCGCTTGTAAAATGGCTGAGAACCATTTACTTATTACAGAGTACCCACCTTATATTAAACCGGCAAAATGGCAATTTCCTATGCGTAACCGATTAATAAGTGGTTTGTCTCAAGCTTTAGTTGTAACGGAAGCGGCACTAAAGAGCGGGACATTAATTACTACAGAATGTGCATTAGAGCAAGGAAAAGATGTATTTGTTGTACCTGGGCCGATTAATGTAGAGCAGTCAAAAGGGACGAATAAATTACTATTAGAAGGAGCTATTCCCGTATGCGATGGTCACCAAATCGTTGAAACACTTTCGCTCTTTTCTAGCAAAAATTGAAAAAAAGTTGCATTATCTTAAAATCTGTTATACATTTTGCAACAGGTAACTTAAAAAATTAGCAATAGACCTCGCTAAGGGGGAGACATAGATGGCGGATTATTTAGTGATTGTAGAATCACCAGCAAAAGCAAAAACAATTGAACGTTATTTAGGAAAAAAATACAAAGTAAAAGCATCGGTCGGACATGTGCGTGACTTACCACGTAGCCAGATGGGCGTTGATACTGAAAATAATTACGAACCTAAATATATTACAATTCGCGGTAAAGGACCTGTTTTACAGGAACTTAAGTCTGCGGCTAAAAAAGTGAAGAAAGTCTATCTAGCGGCCGATCCAGACCGCGAGGGAGAAGCGATTGCTTGGCACCTTGCGACTGCATTAAATATTGATATTCACTCAGACTGTCGAGTTGTTTTCAATGAAATTACAAAGGATGCAATTTTAGATTCCTTTAAAAATCCTCGTGCTATAAATATGGACTTAGTGGATGCACAGCAAACACGTCGTATGCTAGATCGACTTGTAGGCTATAATATAAGCCCAATTCTTTGGAAAAAAGTTAAAAAAGGTTTATCAGCAGGTCGTGTGCAATCTGTAGCACTACGTATGATCATTGATCGTGAAAACGAAATTAAAAACTTCCAGCCGGAAGAGTATTGGACGATTGAAGGTTCCTTTGAAAAAGGTAAAAAGACATTTGATGCACTGTACTATGGTAACGGCAAAGATAAAATAAAATTAACGAATGAAGAGCAAGTAAAGTCCATTTTAAAAAATGTAAAAGGTACTGCATTTGAAGTCGTAAATGTGACAAAAAAAGAACGTAAACGAAATGCTGCACCTGCTTTTACTACATCTTCTTTACAACAAGAAGCAGCGCGGAAGCTAAATTTCCGTGCGAAGAAAACGATGATGCTTGCACAGCAATTGTATGAAGGTATTGATATTGGTAAAAAAGAAGGTACAGTCGGTTTAATCACGTATATGCGTACAGATTCAACACGTATATCTGAAACTGCAAAGACTGAAGCGGTTTCTTATATTGAAACAAAGTACGGAAAAGAATATATCTCGACAGAAACGAAGCAGGTTAAAAAGGCGTCGAATGCACAAGATGCCCATGAAGCAATTCGTCCGACAAGTACGATGAGAACACCAGATGAGTTAAAAACAGTACTTAGTCGCGATCAACTACGCTTATACCGTTTAATTTGGGAGCGCTTTATTGCAAGCCAAATGGCGCCTGCTGTATTAGATACAGTTGCTGTAGACCTTCAACATGGTGATGTTTTATTCCGAGCAAATGGCTCACAAGTCAAATTTGCTGGATTTATGAAACTATATATAGAAGGTACGGATGATCAAACAGAAGAAACGACGAAACTTCTACCTGAAATGGAAATTGGCGATCAGGTGAAATCACTTGAAATCGAGCCGAAGCAACATTTTACACAACCACCACCACGTTACTCAGAGGCTCGTCTTGTGAAAACAATGGAAGAGCTAGGAATAGGGCGACCATCGACATATGCACCGACCCTTGATACAATTCAACGCCGTGGCTATGTTGTGCTAGATACAAAGAGATTTATGCCGACAGAGCTTGGTGAAATCGTTCACCAACAAATGCTGGAATTTTTCCCTGATATAATAAATATCGAATTTACAGCAAAAATGGAACAAGATCTCGATGAAGTTGAAGAAGGTATTCGTAAGTGGGTTGAAGTTATCGATGATTTTTATAAAGACTTCGAGGTTCATGTAAAGCATGCAGATGCTGAAATGGAGAAAGTAGTCATTAAAGATGAACCAGCTGGTGAGGATTGCGAGAAGTGTGGTTCACCAATGGTATTTAAACTTGGTCGCTATGGGAAATTTATGGCTTGCTCGAACTTCCCAGATTGCCGTAACACAAAAGCTATTATGAAGCCAATTGGGGTTAAATGTCCTTCTTGCGAAACTGGCGAAATTGTGGAACGCAAAAGTAAAACAAAGCGCTTATTTTATGGATGTAATCAATATCCAGAGTGCGAATTTGTTTCATGGGACAAACCAATTAGTAGACCATGTCCGAAATGTAGTGCATTATTAGTAGAGAAAAAATTAAAAAAAGGTGTGCAAATTCAGTGTACGAAATGTGACTATGAAGAGACACCAACTCAATGATAGGAAGATGGTAAGAAAATGACTGAACAATTTGTAAATGTAATTGGAGCAGGCCTTGCAGGTAGTGAGGCGGCTTGGCAAATTGCTAAGCGTGGTGTAAAAGTTAAACTTTATGAAATGCGTCCAGTAAAGCAAACACCTGCCCACCATACTGATAAATTTGCAGAGCTTGTTTGCTCAAACTCGCTACGTGCAAATACGCTAACAAATGCAGTTGGTGTTATTAAAGAAGAAATGCGTTTATTAGATTCTGTTATTCTAAAAGCTGCCGATGCATGCTCCGTACCAGCAGGTGGAGCACTTGCCGTAGATCGCCATGAGTTTGCAGGCTATGTAACAGAAGCGGTGAAAAATCATCCGTTAGTGGAAGTAATTCATGAAGAAGTAACTGAAATTCCAGAAGGTATTACGGTTATTGCAACTGGTCCACTAACTTCAAAAGCATTAGCTGAAAAAATTCAAGGTTTAACGGGTCTAGACTATCTGTATTTCTATGATGCAGCAGCACCAATTATTGAAAAAGATAGCATTGATATGGATAAAGTTTATTTAAAATCTCGTTATGACAAAGGTGAAGCGGCTTATCTAAACTGTCCTATGACAAAGGAAGAATTTGATCGTTTCCGCCAAGCGTTAATCGAGGCAGAAGTTGTTCCATTAAAAGAATTTGAAAAAGAAATTTATTTCGAAGGCTGTATGCCGATTGAAGTAATGGCAGCGCGCGGTGAAAAAACGATGTTGTTTGGACCGATGAAGCCAGTAGGTCTTGAAGATCCGAAAACTGGTAAACGACCTTATGCTGTTGTACAACTGCGCCAAGATGACGCTGCTGGTACACTTTATAATATTGTCGGCTTCCAAACACATTTAAAGTGGGGTCCACAAAAAGAAGTGCTGCAACTAATACCAGGCCTAGAAAATGTTGAAATCGTACGATATGGTGTAATGCATCGAAATACTTTCATTAATTCACCGAAAGTGCTAGAGAAAACATATCAGTTACGTGAACAAAAAAATGTTTTCTTTGCTGGTCAAATGACAGGTGTAGAAGGTTATGTTGAATCTGCAGGTAGTGGGTTAATTGCTGGAATTAATGCGGCACGTTTGGCATCAGGACAAGAGCCAATTATTTTCCCATTCGAAACTGCATTGGGTAGTATGGCGCGTTATATAACAGAAGCACAATCAAAAAATTTCCAACCGATGAACGTTAACTTTGGTATATTCCCTGAATTACCACCTGGACGTCGTTCAAAACCCGAGCGTGCGGAAATGCATGCGAATCGCGCAATGAGCACAATTCGAAATTTTGTGAATTCACAAACAATTTAATTGCCAAAAGCCTCTAAAAGTTGATATACTCTTAGAGGCTTTTTCTTTTGTGTAGACAAAATGCTTAATTACACGTATTTTATTATTTTGTATAATGATTTTCTCATAATATAACCATTTTCACTTGCTATATTACGAAGATAGGTATAGTGTCAATATGTATGTTTTTTAAGGATTACTTTAACGACAAATTTATTTAAATGGCAACGTTTGTTTTACCATTTGAATTTGTTGGTAATAGTAATGAGAGAAGGTTACGAATAATTCATTGGTGGTGAATCTTTCATGTTAGTTTCGTCCCAAGAAGCACTTGAACAGTTTATGCTTTACATCCAGGTAGAAAAAAACTTCTCTGTTCATACTGTGCGAGAATATGAATCAGACCTACTAGATTTTTTAGCGTTTTTACAGGCAGAAGGCGTTAATGATTTAGCCAGTGTTGAGTATATACATGCACGACTATATGTAACGAAGTTGTATGATGAAAAGAAAGCAAGAACTTCTGTATCAAGAAAAATTTCATCAATCCGCTCCTTTTTTCGCTTTCTAAATAAACAGCACGGCATGGATGATAGTGCTTTTCGATCTCTATATCATCCGAAAAAAGAATCACGTTTACCAAGTTTTTTCTATGAAGAAGAATTGATGAAGCTTTTTGATGCGAATGTAGGAGATGATTTGAAATCGTTGCGTAATATGGCTATTTTAGAGTTATTATATGCAACGGGCATTCGGGTGAGTGAGCTTACATCCATTATGGTAGCGGATATCGATTTCCGTTATTCTATTGTTCGAGTAATGGGTAAAGGAAGAAAAGAACGCATTATACCATTTGGTCAATTTGCGAGTGTGGCTATACAGCACTACATAGAGCAGGCTCGTCCACGTTTGATGAAACAAACAAATCATCAGCAACTATTTGTCAATATGCGCGGAGGGGAACTTACGCCACGTGGGGTACGTCATATTTTAAATGAAATGATTGATAAGACCTCACTCCATACGAAAATATACCCACATATGCTTCGCCATACTTTTGCTACACACTTACTGAATCATGGCGCAGATTTACGGACTGTACAGGAGTTACTGGGCCACGCGCATTTAACTTCAACACAGGTTTATACGCATGTAACAAATGAGCATCTTCGTCAAACATATATGAATGCCCATCCAAGGGCATAATAGAGGCTAAGGAGGAAGGCAAATGGGACAAATCCATGCGACTACGATATTTGCGGTACATCATAATGGCGGGTGCGCTATGGCTGGCGATGGTCAAGTGACACTTGGGAATGCGGTTGTTATGAAAGGCACTGCAAGGAAGGTCAGACGTCTGTTTAATGGGCAGGTGCTAGCTGGCTTTGCAGGCTCTGTAGCCGATGCTTTTACACTTTTTGAAATGTTCGAAGCGAAATTAAACGAATATAATGGGAATTTACAGCGAGCTGCTGTAGAAGTAGCAAAACAATGGCGTGGTGATAAAATGCTACGTCAATTAGAGGCGATGTTACTTGTGATGGATAAAAGTACACTACTCCTTGTGTCTGGTACGGGAGAAGTTATAGAACCTGATGACGGTATATTAGCGATTGGTTCTGGTGGGAATTATGCATTATCAGCAGGTCGTGCTCTAAAAAAATATGCAGGTGAGACAATGACTGCCCGTGAGATTGCTGAGGCAGCATTAGAAACTGCCGCTGAAATTTGTGTATTTACAAACCATAATATTATCGTGGAGGCACTTAACTAATGACACCACAAAACTTAACCCCAAGACAAATTACTGAGCATTTGGATCGTTATATCGTAGGGCAAAATGAGGCGAAAAGAGCGGTAGCTATTGCGCTACGAAATCGCTATCGTCGTTCTCTACTAGCGGATGATATGAAGGCTGAAGTTATTCCTAAAAATATTTTAATGATTGGACCAACGGGAGTTGGGAAAACTGAAATTGCAAGGAGAATTGCAAAACTAACGAATGCGCCGTTCGTAAAGGTTGAAGCAACGAAATTTACAGAAGTGGGCTATGTTGGACGTGATGTTGAGTCAATGGTCCGCGATGTTGTGGAGGCTTCTCATCGTCTCGTGAAGGAAGAAATGATGGAGTCTGTGAAGGAGCAAGCGGAAGAGTTAGCAAATGAAGCCATTGTAAAATTACTTGTCCCTTCTTTACGTAAAAAACAAGCTATGCAAAATCCGTTTGAAATGTTATTTGGTGGCAAAGAACAACAAACGCATGATGATACATCTTCTGATGAAACGGAAGTACGCTCAAAACGTGCGCAAATCGCTATTGATTTACGCAATGGCAAATTAGAAAATGAATGGGTTACTGTTGAAGTTACTGAACAAAATCCTTCGATTTTTGACGCATTACAAGGTACAGGGATGGATATGTCTGCCAATAGCGGTATGCAAGATATGTTATCAAGCTTAATGCCTAAAAAACAGAAAAAGCGCCGTGTGCAAGTAAAAGATGCACGTCGTATTTTAATAATTGAGGAAGCAAATAAGCTTATTGACGCAGATGAGGTGTCGCAAGAGGCTATTACTAGAGCAGAACAATCTGGGATTATTTTCATTGATGAAATTGATAAAATCGCAAGCAAAGATACGAACTCTTCTGCTAGTGTTTCACGTGAGGGTGTCCAGCGCGATATTTTACCAATTGTTGAAGGTTCAACTGTCACTACGAAATATGGTGCGGTGAAAACAGACTATATGCTTTTTGTTGCTGCCGGAGCTTTCCACATGTCTAAACCGTCAGATTTGATTCCAGAATTACAAGGACGATTCCCAATTCGTGTAGAACTTGAAAAATTAACGAAGCAAGATTTTGTTCGTATTTTAAAAGAACCAGATCAATCGCTTATTTTGCAATATAAAGCGTTATTAGAAACAGAAGGTGTAGCAATCAATTTTGCAGAAGATGCAATTGAACGAATTGCAGAAATCGCAACAGAGGTCAATCAAGAAACAGATAATATCGGGGCACGTCGATTACACACAATTTTAGAGCGTTTGCTAGAAGAATTATCGTTTGAAGCGTCTGAAATTGCTCCAGCTCAAATTGAAATTACAGCTGCTTATGTTGACCAAAAATTGGCTGGTATTGTAAAAAACAAAGATTTGTCACAGTTTATATTGTAGGCGAGGCTTGTTAGTACCATTCAATTGCAAAAAACTTTAGAATATTAACTAAATACGGTATGGATAATTTATAGGAGGAACATATAATGAATTTATTAGAAAAAACAAGAAAAATTAACTCAATGCTCCAGGCATCTGCGGGTAAACCAGTAAACTTTAAAGAGATGGCTGACACTTTAGGGGACATTATTGATAGCAACGTATATATTGTAAGCCGTAAAGGGAAGCTTTTAGGTATTTCAATTCACCAACAAATTGAAAACGAGCGTATGAAAAAAATGTTCGAAGAGCGTCAATTCCCAGAAGAATATACACATAGCTTGTTTACAATTTCCGAAACGTCTTCAAATTTAGATATTAACAATGAACATACTGCGTTCCCAGTTGAAAATAAAGATTTATTCCAAAGCGCTCTAACAACTATCGTACCAATCGTTGGTGGTGGTGAACGTTTAGGTACATTAATTTTAGCTCGTTTATCAGCTCAATTTGAAGATGATGATTTAATTTTAGCTGAATATGGTGCTACAGTAGTTGGTATGGAAATTTTACGTGAGAAATCTGAAGAAATTGAAGAAGAAGCACGTAGCAAAGCTGTTGTACAAATGGCAATTAACTCACTTTCATATAGTGAATTAGAAGCGATTGAACATATCTTTGAAGAGCTAGATGGTAACGAAGGCTTATTAGTTGCTTCGAAAATTGCAGACCGCGTAGGAATTACACGTTCAGTGATTGTAAATGCATTACGTAAACTTGAATCTGCAGGTGTAATTGAATCACGTTCACTAGGGATGAAAGGAACTTACATTAAAGTATTAAACGATAAATTCCTAAACGCACTAGCTGAAATTAAAATGAAATAATGAGCAAAAGCTCCCCAGTTGAGGGAGCTTTTTCTGTTTGCGTAAGCTATACAAATAGTTAATAAAGCAAGCCCTACCACTCTGCTTTGTGTGAGCGAGCGTCGGTTGTTCATAAATGGTACATGTGTCATTTTTGTGAATATCCGGTGTATTGTTTCTGCAAAATACTAGGTGGTAGGGCTTGCTTTGTAACAAAAATGATACATAATTAATCTTTAAAAAGTACTTCCTATTTCTTGTAGTCTTTTAACTTTAAAAAGGGTGGCTAACGATGCGAGACAAGCATTTATTAGACTCGTTTAATACGCATTACTCTAACATGATGAGCAAACGCTAACGGTAAAAGGCATTTGTTGTGAGAAGATTGAAACTAAACCTGCCTAAAAGCGTCCACTTGGAGTGAAAATCACTGCCATATATGGACATATCCTGACCTTTAGCCCTTTTTGTCGAAAAGTATAGACGTTCTCAACGGAATTAGAAGGAGTATTTTATATTGTCACGTCTAAAATAGTAAAAAGGAACTTTTTTTTACCGAAAAATCCCTTTTTGTCATTTAAATCCAACCCTCTGTAGTAATAAAAAGGGATATATTTGATACTAATACAGTAAACACTGTCGAAATAGTGTAAAATAACTAGAAAAAAGTCGACACGCTTTGAGGCCTAGTGCCAGTAGGGATGGGGCATATTTGTCCTGGTTAACAAACTTAAAAAATAGGGCGTATATACTATTAAAAAATGACAAAAGACAATAGACACTACGTATCATCTTAATTACAATTGTATTATTGGATAAATTAAGAAGTACATAGATTGAAATTAAATGAGGTGAATGGTTTTGAACTTATTTGGAGGAACTATTAGTAGCCTGGAAAACGGACTTTCCTATGCAACTTTGAATCATAAAACAATCGCAAATAATATTGCGAATGTCGATACACCAAATTATAAGGCGAAAAATGTAAGTTTTAAAGATATGTTGGAGAATGAGAAGCAAATTTCTATATCGGCATATCGAACAGATAGTAGACACTATGATTTCAAAATTAAACAATCGACACCAGGTGTCAATAATGTTACTAACTTACGATATCGAAATAACGGTAATGCTGTAGATATGGATGCGGAACAAACGAAATTAGCGGAAAATCAAATCTACTACAATGCTTTGATTGACCGTGTAAATGGAAAGTTAAATACGCTTAATACTGTTATTAAAGGAGGTAAGTAATAAATGTCTATTTTTCATGGAATGAATACTACTGCCTCTGCCTTAACGGCACAGCGTTTACGAATGGATGTTATTTCTTCGAATATGGCAAACGTAGACACTACTCGCGCTAAACAAGTAAACGGGGAGTGGGAGCCATACCGACGGAAATCTGTTACTTTTTCTGCGCAAGAAGGACGATTTTCGAATTTTTTAAATGTGGCAATTGGTAAAAATGCAAAAAGCGGTGTTGGGAATGGTGTGAAAGTTTCGCAAATTAAAGAAGATACTGAAACACCTTTCAAATTAGTGTATGATCCGACACATCCAGATGCAGATGCAGATGGCTATGTCAGCATGCCGAATGTTGACCCATTAAAAGAAATGGTAGATTTAATGTCTGCTACTCGTTCATATGAGGCGAACATAACTGTTTTAAATGCAAATAAGTCTATGCTAACAAAAGCGTTAGAAATCGGTAAATAATAAAAAAGAAAGGATGGATACATAATGGCAATTTCGTCCGTTTCACTAATGACACCTACCCAGGTTGTAAATCAAACAAACAAATTAAATACAACACCTTACGAAGCCCAGCAAAGCTTTGCGAATTCGTTAAAAGAGGCAATAGCGAAAGTGAATGATCAGCAAATTACTTCTGATAATCTTACACAAAAGCTAATTACTGGTGGAGATGTGGAGTTGCACGAAGTAATGATTGCATCTCAAAAGGCGAGCATTACATTAAACGCAACAATTGAAGTTCGCAATAAGGTGATTGAAGCTTACCAAGAAATAATGCGAATGAGTGTCTAATTAGAATGAATTGGTGAAGTAAGCCGCCAATTCATTTCGTTAGGCTTCCCGTGGAAACAAAGTTTTTAGAGTATTAGTTTTCATGGGATTCCACTATTATCGCGAATTATTGATTGCTAGGTTATTCACTATAACCGGAGGATTCATAATGAATGAACGATTGACGAAAATAAAAAACGACACCAGCCAATTTTGGACAAGTCGGAGTAAAACACAAAAAATAGTAATGATTAGTTCTTTAGTAGGTGTAATATTACTTGCAGCCATCATTACATTTTTTGCAACAAAAACTACATATGTTCCGCTTTATAAAGATTTATCGACAAGAGAAATCGGCCAAGTAAAAGAAGCTTTGGATTCTCAAGGCGTAAAATATGAGATTGCTCCAGGTGGAACGTCCATATTAGTACCCGAAGAACAAGTCGATTCATTATTGGTGCAACTAGCATCCGATGGTTATCCTCAAACTGGAACGATCGATTACTCATTTGCTAATAGCTCTGGTTTCGGTATGACAGACAACGAATTTAATTTATTGAAAAAAGCTGCGACTGAAACAGAAATTGCTAAACTAATAAAAAATCTAGAAGGCGTGAAAGATGCAAAAGTTATGATTACTCTTCCTGAAGAAGGAGTCTTCATAAAAGATGTAAAAGAAGATGCAACTGCATCCATTGTATTGAACACAGATCCTGGCTATAAATTTACAGAGCAACAAATTGCCACTATGTACAACTTAGTAGCAAAAAGTATCCCAAACTTAAATACGGATAATATTGTTATCTCTAACCAATATTCAGAGTACTTTGATTTGAATGCTACATCGACAGATGGTACTTCTACAACAACAGCTGAAGGCCAATTGCAAATGAAGAAATTGGTAGAACGTGACTTGCAACGTCAAGTGCAAAATATGCTAGGTACTTTAATGGGACAAGATAAAGTCATCGTTTCTGTTACGACAGATATTGACTTTAAAAAGGAAAATCGTGAAGAAAATTTAGTGACACCAGTTGATGAAGAGAATATGGAAGGGATTGCGATTAGCGCCCAACGTATTACAGAGCAGTATTCTGGTACTGGCAACCCAGCAACAGGTACACCTGAAGCTGAAACAACAACAGATAATTTCACTACTTACAATGAAGGTACATCGGGAGATGGAGATTACGAACGTACGGAAGAAACAATCAATAATGACGTCAACCGTATTCGTAAAGATATTCAAGAGGCACCTTATAAAATTCAAGATATCGGTATCCAAGTAATTGTTGAGCCACCAACAGCTGCTGACGCAGCATCTCTACCAGATGGTGTTCGACAAGACATTGAGAAAATTTTAAGTACTATTGTTCGTACAACAATCTCAAAAGATGTAGCTGCTGAACTTACACAAGATCAAATAGATGAAAAAGTGGCTGTTTCAGTCCAACCTTTAAATGGTAAAGTGGCAGATACTGCTCCTGAGACACCTGTTATTCCATGGTGGGTTTGGGTAGTTGGAGGCATTTTACTGGCTGTTATTCTATTACTGGCATTCTTCATCATCCGTTCACGTAAACGTGCGAAAGAAGAAGAAGAGCTTAGTATCCTAGAAGAACAAGAAGAATTGATAATTGATGATATTAATGAAGAAATTGAAACGGAAGCTACAATGCGTCGTAAGCAACTTGAAAAAATGGCGAAAGATAAGCCTGATGATTTTGCAAAGTTACTGCGTAGTTGGATTGCGGAAGACTAACTAGGAGGTTCTGCTGTGTCCAAGAAAGATAAGGAATTAACCGGAAAACAAAAGGCCGCACTCTTGTTAATTTCACTAGGGCCTGAGGTTTCAGCTTCTGTCTATAAACATTTAACTGAGGAAGAAATCGAACGTTTAACGTTAGAAATATCAAGTGTTAAAAAAGTAGAAGCAAATGTCAAAGAAGAAATTATTGAAGAATTTCACAATATAGCCCTTGCGCAAGATTATATTACACAAGGTGGTATTGGTTACGCGAAGACGGTATTAGAAAAAGCATTAGGTATGGAGCAAGCACAAACGATTATTAATCGTTTGACTTCCTCTTTACAAGTGCGACCGTTCGACTTTGCACGTCGAGCAGACCCTGCTCAAATATTTAACTTTATTCAAAATGAACATCCACAAACAATTGCGCTTATTCTATCTTATTTAGAAGCAGGGCAAGCGGGTGTTATTTTATCTTCATTACCGCAAGAAGTACAAGCAGATATTGCTAAACGTATTGCAATGATGGAATCAACTTCACCAGAAGTAATTAGTGAAATTGAATCTGTATTGGAACGAAAACTATCATCCACTGTTACGCAAGATTACACAGAAACTGGTGGTATTGATGCAGTCGTTGAAGTATTAAATGGTGTTGACAGACAAACAGAGAAGACGATTCTCGATGCACTCGAAATTCAAGATCCAGAGCTTGCAGAAGAAATCAAGAAACGCATGTTTGTATTCGAAGATATCGTGACGCTCGACAATCGTTCAATTCAGCGTGTTATTCGTGATTGTGAAAACGAAGATTTACTTCTTTCAATGAAAGTTTCAAGCGAAGAAGTAAAAGATATTATCTTCCGAAATATGTCACAACGTATGGCCGATACTTTCAAAGAAGAAATGGAAATTATGGGACCTGTTCGCTTGCGTGACGTAGAAGAAGCTCAATCACGAATTGTCGCTGTTATTCGCCGCTTAGAAGATGCTGGTGAGATTATTATTGCACGTGGTGGAGGAGATGACGTCATTGTCTAGAATCATCCGTTCTGTATATACACAGTCCAATGGCGATAATGTAAAGAAGATACAAATTCGTGATATGTTTGAATTACCCGAAATGGATACAGATGAAACATCCCATTATCATATGACAATGGAAGATGTATTTGCAGAACGTGATCGATTACTTGAAGAGGCTAGAGCTAAAATTCAAGTAGAACGAGAAGCTTTTGAACAAGAGAAGCAAATGCACTTCCAAGAAATTGAGCATATGAAACAAAGCTGGGAAGAAGAACGCCCTAATCGCGTACAAGAAGCGTATGATGAAGGGTATGGTCAAGGTTATGAGGATGGTACAAATAGAGCCACTGAAGCAATGGCACAATCCCTTCAAACAGCGAATGAAATCATCGCTCAAGCAGGGGAAAATGCAAAAAAATATATCGATGACCAAGAAGCGATTATTTTGGAACTAGGCTTAACTGCTGCGCAACGTATTATTGGGACTTCGTTAGAGCAAAACGATGAACTGTTTCTATCAATCGTTCAAAGAGGGCTTAAAGAAGCGAGAGAGATGAAGGAAATAAAAATCTACGTTTCTCCTACATACTATGGTTTAATTACATCGAATCGTGATGAATTGGCAGAAATGTTCCCAACAGATGTACCATTTATGATTTTTGTAGATGAAGATTTCGAAAAAGAAACAGATTGTTATATAGAAACAAATCACGGTCGAATTGTTGTTAGTATTGACGAGCAATTAAATGAATTAAGATTAAAGCTACATGAAATATTAGAAAGTAAGGAATGATCTAGATGAAAACGGCTCAATTAATCGAACAAATTCCTAATATACCAACTTTTAAGAAGTTTGGTAGAGTAACGAGAGTTGTCGGCTTAATGATTGAGTCGCAAGGTCCTGATAGTTCCATCGGTGATGTATGTAAAATTCATGTTGAAACGTCGAAAAACGGACATCAAATCATTTTAGCAGAGGTCGTTGGGTTTAAAGATGAAATAGTAGTTTTAATGCCCTTCACCTCGCTCCGTGAAATATCAATTGGTTGCTTAGTAGAAGGAACAGGAGCACCTCTTGAAATTAAAGTTGGACCAGAGCTAATTGGTAAAGTACTAGATTCAATGGGAAATCCGATAGATGGTACATTGTTACCGAAGGGTTTAATGTCAGTACCTACTGAGCAAGATCCGCCTAATCCACTTACTCGCCCACCAATAAATGAACGACTTGAGGTGGGTGTAAAAGCGATTGATGGTATGCTAACTGTCGGTAATGGACAACGTGTAGGTATTTTCGCTGGCTCTGGTGTCGGTAAAAGTACACTTCTAGGTATGATTGCGCGTAATACGCAAGCTGACTTAAATGTCATTGCATTGGTTGGTGAGCGTGGTCGTGAGGTGCGTGAATTTATTGAACGAGATTTAGGACCTGAAGGTTTAAGCCGTTCCATAGTGGTCGCAGCTACCTCAGACCAACCCGCACTTATGCGTATTAAAGGAGCATTTACAGCGACAGCGATTGCAGAATACTTTAGAAATCGTGGCTTAAATGTGATGTTAATGATGGACTCCGTAACGCGGGTTGCAATGGCTCAACGTGAGATCGGACTTGCGACCGGAGAACCACCTGCTCAGAAGGGTTATACACCTTCTGTATTTGCGATTTTACCAAAGTTATTAGAACGGACTGGAACAAATGAAAAAGGCTCTATTACAGCCTTTTATACGGTATTAGTAGATGGCGACGATATGAACGAGCCAATTGCTGATACTGTTCGTGGTATTTTAGATGGTCATATTGTACTTGATCGAAACCTTGCAAATAAAGGTCAATATCCAGCTATTAATGTACTGAAAAGTGTCAGTCGTTTGATGAATCATGTGGCAGAGCCGGAGCATAAAAAGGCAGCAGAGCGTTTACGGGAACTCTATTATACATATGACAAATCAGAGGATTTAATAAATATCGGTGCATATAAACGTGGGACTTCAAAAGAAATTGATGAAG
This sequence comes from Lysinibacillus sp. FSL W8-0992, assembly GCF_038008685.1. NCBI lineage: Bacteria > Bacillati > Bacillota > Bacilli > Caryophanales > Bacillaceae > Lysinibacillus > Lysinibacillus sp. FSL W8-0992. The sequence continues at coordinate 4,173,322 of NZ_JBBOZQ010000001.1, read as the reverse complement.
CAATTTATTATGAACCACTCATTACAGCTTATTTAAAGCAAGGGTATTTAGATAAGGTGACACTTGAGGAAAGTAAGAATGAGTTAATTACATTATCGAACGGTGGTGGCAGGTAGGATGGTCAGTTATATGTATCGTTTTGAAAAAGTATTAACCATTCGAGAGCAAGAAAAAAACGAGACTGAAATTGCCTACAAGGAATCTGTTCGTTCTTTTGAAGAGGTTGCAACAAAGCTCTATGACTTGCTGAAAAAGAAAGAGGATTTAATAGAATTTCAGCAGAAACGTTTAGTTGTAGGGTCATCAATAGAGGAAATTCATCACTATGCTCGTTTTATTGATAGCCTTGAAAAGACAATTGCGGATGTGCAACAAAAAGTTGTGCAGGCGCGTTCAAAAATGAATTGGCACGAAGAAAAACTATTAGAAAAAAACTTGGAAGTACGTAAATTTGAAAAAATGCGCGAAAAAGATTTTAAGTCTTTTCAACAAGAACAAGATCGCATTGAGAGCATATTTTTAGATGAAATATCTTCACTTACGTATTTCAAGAAAGAAATCAGGTGATTTCATGGCAAAAAGAGATAGCCGTATTAAAACTGAATTAGAAGTACAACAGCCAACACGTAAATCAGGAGGTTTCCAAAAGTTTTTCATCTGGATATTAATACCTGTTATGTTCGTGGTAGCGGTGTTACTCGTTGTGGCAACGTTAATGGATACGAACGTCTTTGATTTAGGAAAAAAGGCAGTAAGTAACCTACCTTTTGTTGAATCGGAAGAACAACAAGCAAAAGATGCCCTTGTTATTGATGATTCCAAGGTAGTAGGCTTACAGGCAGAAATACAAGAAAAAGAAGCAGAAATTGCACAATTGCAAAGTAAATTAGATACAACTACAAATGAAAAAGAAAAGTTACTGACGGAGCAAGAGCGATTACTCTTTGAAATTGAAAAATTAAAAAGAGAGCAAGATGATGTGAAACGTGACTTTAATGATATTTTGTCTACTTTTGATAAGATGTCTCCTAAAGCGGCAGCACCTGTTCTTATAAAAATGAGTGATGCACAGGCACTTCGTATTTTATCGAGCTTGAAACCGGATAAGTTAGCAGCGATTCTAGAAAAAATGGATCCGCAAGATGCTGCAAAGTATACAGAAATGATGGCTAAACAATAAAAAACATTTATGTAAAGGAGGTGAAAACATGAATATTGCATTGATGAACATGAGTGCTCCAAATACTACGAAGCCAAGTACTGCTACTTCGAAAGCTGTGTCAACAAACAGTTCTGAGATGAAAACAAATGCTGGAGCAGATAAAGATAAAATATCTAAATTTGGTTCTGTATTTGGACAAGCTGTTGCTTCAACAAATCAACAAAATAAAACATCTCAAAGTAATAATACTCAAGGTGACGATAAGCTAGCGGAGCTAGATAAGGTGTTAAATAGTCAATCTATCGAAGAATTACTAGATTTACTAGAAATTCCACATGATGAAGGCTTGTTAATGCTTCAAGTTGGGGAAGATGGCAAAGCAGTAGCTATGGATGAAATGTTAAATTTAGAAAATTTAATGGCTGCATTGAATGTTGATAAAGAGCAAATAGAAAAATTGGTTCAACAATTACTAGATGAAGATCAGCAAGCGAGCGATGTATGGGAGCTTTTAGCTTTAGTAGACGCTCAAGCTCCATTGTTACAGACGCAAATTGTATCTGCGTTGCAAGGTGAAGGGCAAGTACCTTCAGAAGATGCTACGAAGCTACTACAAGTATTAAAATTAGCACAGTTAGTTGGTCAAAAATCGGATTTGACGATGTCTCAAGAAAATGCACTGTCAAACGTTAATAATTTTTTAACAGCGTTACAAACACAAGTTGAAACTATTCAAACTGCGCAGCAAGTTACAACAAAAACAACCGTTACATTACCGTTGCAAGGTTTCCAGCAAGTTATTCAACAAGTGCAAGTGACAAAACAATCTGATACAAGTGCTAATGAAATGGTGACGGCTAATACAGTACAAACCAAAGCTGATACATTCCAAGTTACTTTACCAGCAGCTAAACCAGCGCAGTCGGAAGCTTTACTGAAAGAAATGCAGGCAATCATCAATAAGGCTCAAATTTCGAATGCACAAGGGATTACGCGTTTAACGTTAAAATTGTATCCTGAAAATCTAGGTACCATTCGAATCGAACTTGTACAAAATGACGGTGTTTTAACAGCTCGATTACTAGCTTCAACTGCACATGGGCGTGAGCTTCTTGACAGTCAAGCGCACCAATTAAAGCAAGCCTTTGTCCAGCAAAACATCCAAGTTGATCGACTCGATATTGCGCAATCGTTGCAGGATGCTGATAGACAACAACGTGATCAAAATTTCTTTAATAACTTCTTTAGGCAACAGCAGCAAGAAGAACAAGAGCAGCAAAAAGAGGACAGCGAAGATGGTATGTCCTTTAATGATTATTTAGAAAACGAGGAGGTGTAAACGTGGCAGATAAAATTACAAATGACCTTTACTATTCCAACTATACTGCACCAACAAAACAAACTGGTAATAGTGAACTCGGTAAAGATGCATTTTTAAAACTATTGATTACACAATTACAGCATCAGGATCCAACAAACCCTATGGATGACCGTGATTTCATTGCACAAATGGCGCAGTTCTCATCTTTGGAGCAAATGCAAAATATGACAAAGGCAATGGAGTCATTACTGATGTCGCAACAACAAACGCAGCTTATGAACTATACATCATTTGTTGGAAAAGAAGTAAAATGGCATGAACTTACAGAAGAAGTAGATAAAGATAATAAGCCAGTTATAAATGAAGGTACGGGCGTTATCCAATCATTAAAATTTGTTGATGGAGAAGCAGTATTCATTTTAGATGATGGCAAGGAAATCTATCCTGGAAACATTTCAGCGATTTTAGGTAATAAAGATACAAGTACAGGTGAGAGCAATACATCAACTGAATCACCACTTGTTCAAGCGAGTAAGCTAATTGGCAAAAATGTCACTTACAATGACGGAGAGCAAGATGTACAAGGGCGTATCGTCTCTGTATCAAACAAAGATGGTATTATTTATTACGAATTAGATAATGGTAAAAAACTAGCAGGGAAAGAATTTACAGTAATAAGCGAATAAAGGTGGTGGAGAAAGATGGATAAATTTTCAATTCATCGTGTCCCATTGCATCCAACTATTCGTCAAACGCAAACTACACCTATCAATACCCAGCAATCGTTTAGTGCTCATTTACAAGAGGCAACGAATCAACAGGAGCTAAAAGTAAGTAAGCATGCAAATGAACGCATTAAAGAGCGTAATATTGCGATTACTGAACAGGAATGGCGGGTTGTATCTGACAAGGTATTTGAGGCACATTCAAAAGGTGTCAAACAACCATTAGTCTTGATGGATCAAGCGGCTCTAATTGTCAGTGCTAAAAATGCTACTGTCATTACAGCAATGGATCGCACGGAAGCAAAGCAACAACTGTTTACTAATATTGATGGCACAATCGTGCTTTAAGGCTGGACCTTCTTAATGTAAGGAAGCCTATGTGTGCTGACTGATAGAGGCACGCAATTCAAAAAATGAAGGGAGAACGACAACTTATGTTACGTTCTATGTATTCAGGTATTTCAGGTCTTAAAAACTTCCAAACAAAGCTAGATGTTATCGGGAATAATATTGCCAATGTTAACACGTATGGATTTAAAAAAGGACGCGTTATTTTCAAAGACATCCTATCTCAAACAAGCGCAGGTGCTTCAGCTGCAACTACTACTCGTGGTGGTACAAACCCTTTACAAGTAGGTCTTGGTTCAACACTTGCGGCAATTGATACAGTTCACGGTTCTGGCTCACGCCAAACGACAGATCGACCATTGGACCTTGCAGTTCAAGGTGAAGGCTTCTTTATGGTAGCTGACTCCGTTTCAAATACTGATGGCGTTGCAGAAGGCTATACAAATGTTGTTTATACACGTGCAGGTAATTTCTACATGGATAACGCAGGTTATTTAGTGAATGCTGAAGGGAAATATTTAGTTGGTCATGCAAATGATACATTGTATGAAACTGACTCTACTGAAAGTAATGCCGAGGCAGATAAAGAAGCAAGCCCGCTGAACGGTGAAACTGAGGATTTATTAGGGGAAAATGATACATTTACTTTTGAAGATAATAACCCAATCAAAATCCCGACAACAGCTAAATCTATAAGTATCGGTCAAGACGGAACGGTTGAATATGTGGATGCAAATGGATATAGACAATATGCGGGTCAAATTGTTATGGTTAAGTTCCCAAATGCTGGTGGTCTTGAGAAAGTAGGAAGTAACTATTTCCAAGCAACAGCTAACTCAGGTGAAGCTTATGGCCAAGTAGCAACAGTAGCTGGTATGGGTTCAATTACGGCAGGGGCGCTTGAAATGTCCAATGTCGACCTTTCAGAAGAATTTACAGAGATGATTGTAGCACAGCGTGGATTCCAAGCAAATACACGTATTATCACTACATCGGATGAAGTTCTACAAGAATTAGTAAACTTAAAACGATAGTAATTAGTTATTTCTAGTCTTGAACGCAAGAATCTATAAGGTTACGCGTTAAGATATTAAACTACTATATGCTAGTGTAATTTTAGCGAATCCGTAAAGGGTTATTTGTAGATGCGTTTGAGCTCTAAAACATAATTTTCAATATGAGGGAGGGTCGGGCCGGCTCTCATGCTAGACCGGCCCTATTTCAATGATTGAACTAACAAGACTAAATGGCAAAGCATTTACACTGAATGCTTTATACATAGAAACTGTCGAATCTTTTCCAGATACGACTATTACTTTAACAACTGGAACAAAAATTATTGTGTTACAGAGTGAAGATGAGGTGCGACAAAAGGTAACAGCCTTTTATAACAATATACAAGTACTATCAAACCCGCATCTACGAGGTGAAGAAGATGAAGAATAATAAAGTATTAACGATGATCATCATCGTACTAGTGGCGATTATACTTATTGGAGTTATTGCGTTTGTATTATTTACTCAATTCAATAAGCCTGCAGCATCTCTTGAACCATCAATAGACGATATTGTAGAAGCATCTGTTGATGTTCCAGAAATTATGACAAATCTTGCTGATAAAAGGGTAGTGCGCATGACGCTAAAAATCCAAACTTCTAGCAAGGACGCTGCTGAAGAGTTAAAGAAGCGTGATTTCCAAACGAATAATTTAATTATTCAAGAGCTTTCAGAAATGGAGCAAAAAGATTTGGATGGCAAGGCAGGAAAAATAATGTTTGAAAAGGCATTAAAAACACAGTTAAATGAATTGATGCAAGAGGGAGAAATTCAACAAGTATATATTACCTCCTACATCTTTCAATAAAAATTAGAAACTGCTTGAAATGGAGGTGGGCAAATGGCAGGAGATGTGTTATCCCAATCGGAGATAGATGCGCTACTTTCCGCAATCTCGACCGGAGAAATGTCAGCGGATGACATGAAAAAAGAGGACGAGGTACGAAAGGTTAAAGTTTATGACTTTAAGCGAGCGTTGCGCTTCTCTAAAGATCAAATCCGAAGTTTGACCCGAATACATGAGAATTTTGCACGATTACTAACTACCTTCTTTTCTGCACAGTTAAGAAGCTACGTGCAAATTACAGTAGCATCAGTAGACCAAATACCCTTTGAAGAGTTTGTTCGATCAATTCCGAATATGACGCTCATTAATGTGTTTGAAGTGCCACCACTTGATGGTAATATATTGATGGAAATAAACCCGAACATTGCCTATTCGATGTTGGATCGTTTAATGGGGGGGAGTGGAGCGAGTCATAGTAATGTTGATAACTTAACTGAAATTGAAACTAAAATTATGACAAATCTCTTCGAACGTTCATTCGACAATTTACGCGAAGCATGGGAAAATGTTGCTGAAATCGACCCGATTCTAGTAGAACTTGAGGTAAATCCTCAATTTTTACAAATGATTTCACCAAATGAAACGGTAGTCGTCATTTCATTGAATACAATTATTGGTGAGACAAGCGGTATGATTAATATTTGTATCCCGCATGTTGTATTGGAGCCAATCGTACCGAATCTATCTGTACGTTATTGGATGCAAACAAATACAAAAGAGATGTCACCTGAGCAAACAAAAATGCTTGAAACACGTGTTAAACAAGCTAGATTACCTCTTTCTGTAGAGTTAGGTGTTACGGATATCACAATTGAAGACTTCCTGATGATGCAAATCGGCGATGTTATTCAATTAGAACAAAAAATTGATGATCCTTTACTGCTGAAAGTAGGTACATTGCCTAAATTCACAGTACAACCCGGAAAACAGGGTAAAAAATTAGCAATCCAGATTATCGACCCTTTGAAAGGAGGAGACGAAGATGAGTGATGAAATGCTCTCCCAAGAAGAAATTGAAGCGTTATTAAGGGGCGAAACGTTGGAGGATAGAATAAACGACAGCGAAGCTTCTACAAAAGAAGAAACAAATGAAATACGAGTAGAGGATTACCTTGATTCGTTTGCTCAAGATGCACTAGGTGAAGTAGGAAATATATCTTTTGGTAGTTCAGCTACTGCTCTTTCAGCGTTATTAGGTCAAAAAGTAGATATTACTACACCTAGTATTTCAATGATTAACCGCAATAAATTAGAAGAGGAATTTCCTCATCCGTATGTAGCGGTACAAGTTGAATATACAATCGGTTTAACAGGTATGAACTTACTTGTTATTAAACAATCAGATGCTGCGATTATTGCAGATTTAATGTTAGGTGGGGACGGCTTAAATCCTAAACCTGACTTAGGTGAAATTCAGCTAAGCGCAGTGCAAGAAGCAATGAATCAAATGATGGGTTCAGCTGCTACATCGATGTCGACGGTATTCAACAAAAAAGTGGATATTTCGCCACCGACAATTGACTTAATGAATATTTCACAAAATGAAGGTCGAGATAATATTCCTGAAGATGATTTACTTGTAAAAGTTTCATTCCGACTTCGAATTGGTAATTTAATCGATTCAAACTTAATGCAATTATTACCGCTTAAGTTTAGTCAAAACATTGTAAAGTCATTATTAGGAGAAACAGAGGCGATTGAAGAGCCAGTTGCAGCCACAATTGCTCCAGAAGCGCCTATCGCACCACCACCTGTTCAACATACAGCGCCACCAGCACAGCAACCTGTATATCAACAACCAGCAGCGCCAGTGCAACAGCCGATGTATCAAGAGCAGCACCCAATGTATCAAGAGCAGCAACAAATTCATACGCAACAAAGACCAGTACAACCTGTAAATGTTCAACAGGCACAGTTTGCTAGCTTTGATCCAAATGTAATCTCTCAATCTGAGGCTAGAAATTTAAATATGCTACTTGATATTCCATTGCAAGTTACTGTAGAGTTAGGACGTACGAAACGTTCTGTTAAAGAGATTTTAGAACTAGCTAGTGGATCGATTATTGAATTAGATAAATTAGCAGGGGAACCGGTTGATATTCTAGTAAATAGTCGTTTAATTGCAAAGGGCGAAGTTGTTGTTATTGATGAAAACTTCGGCGTACGCATTACAGATGTTTTAAGTCAAGCAGAGCGTTTAAATAATTTAAGATAGTTTCAATTGGAGGAGTTAACCATGTCTAAAAGAATTTTGATTGTAGACGATGCTGCATTTATGCGCATGATGATCAAGGATATTTTGTCGAAAAACGGATTTGAAGTTGTAGGGGAAGCTGCCGATGGTCTACAGGCTGTTGAAAAATACAACGAATTAAAGCCAGATTTAGTAACAATGGATATTACAATGCCTGAAATGGATGGTATTGCAGCTCTTAAAGCTATTAAAAGTACACATCCGAGTGCAACTGTAATCATGTGTTCAGCAATGGGACAACAAGCGATGGTAATCGATGCAATTCAAGCTGGTGCGAAAGACTTCATTGTTAAGCCTTTCCAAGCAGATCGTGTAATTGAAGCGATTCAAAAAGCACTAGGATGATTTCATGCAAATGTTAAAATCATTTCGTGTAACGATGATTTTCGCATTTCTATTAACCTTCCTATTTGTGTACCCACCAACAGTTTCTGTTTATGCTGACTCTGATACAAATAGTATTGAGTATTGTATGAAAAAACCAGAGGAATGTAAGGATAATACAGATCCAGCTGCGAAGGAAGATACGGTTGTTTCAGCAGCTGGAGATGTTTCTGCATGGGAATACATAAAAATGGTTTTGGCGCTTATTTTTGTTGTAGCTTTATTTTATGGGTTGATGAAGTTTCTAAATAAAAGAAATTTAACTTTTCAACGAAATCAAATGGTACAAAATTTAGGCGGTTTATCGTTAGGTGCACAAAAGTCTGTTCAACTTTTGCAAATAGGAAAATCACTTTATTTAGTTGGTGTCGGTGATGATGTCCAACTTTTACGTGAGATTACCGATCCGCAGGAAGTTGAAGCACTGCTTTCACTATATAACGAAAAACAGGAATATGCGGCAACATCACCTTATATAGCAGAAGTATTTTCAAAGCTTAAGAGAAAAAATAACCAAAATTCATCAACACTTCAAAAGCAAGATTCGTTTGGTGAACTTTTTGAAAAGAAGATTTCCGAAATTAAACAGGAGCGTAGTGAAGAAATAGAGAGATGGAAGCAAAAGGAGAATGATGATAAATGAATGATATAGTCAATTATTTTTCCAACAGCGATCCGACAAATGTCTCAACCTCTGTTAAGCTCCTATTATTATTAACTGTACTGTCACTTGCACCGAGTATTTTAATATTGATGACGTCCTTTGCGCGAATTGTCATTGTGCTCTCGTTTGTACGTACAGCTTTAGCGACACAACAAATGCCACCAAATCAGGTTATTGTTGGTCTTGCCTTGTTTTTAACATTTTTTATCATGGCTCCTACATTTCAAGAGGTCAATAAAGAAGCATTACAGCCATTATTTGCTGAAGAAATAGGGCTGGAAGAAGCATATGAGAAAGCTAGTGTGCCTTTTAAAGAATTTATGAGTAAACAAACGAGGCAAAAAGATTTAGATTTGTTTTTACAATACAATCAAGCAGAAAAACCAGCATCGGTAGAGGATATACCTCTAACTATGCTTGTACCTGCCTTCGCATTAAGCGAAATTAAAACAGCATTCCAAATTGGTTTTATGATTTTTATCCCATTCCTAGTAATCGATATGATTGTAGCAAGTACATTAATGTCGATGGGGATGATGATGTTACCACCGGTTATGATTTCATTACCGTTTAAGATTTTATTATTTGTACTCGTCGATGGCTGGTACCTCGTAATGAAATCATTACTACAAAGTTTTTAGGGGATGATACAGTATGACAGGTGAAATGGTTATTTCAATTGCAGAGCGTGCCATTATGATTATCCTTCTAACAAGCGGACCGCTATTATTAATTGCTTTAATCTCAGGTTTAGCGGTAAGTATATTTCAAGCAACAACATCAATTCAAGAGCAAACATTAGCATTCGTTCCAAAAATCGTCGCAGTATTAGTGGGCATCGTTTTCTTTGGTCCATGGATGTTATCTCAAGTAACAAGCTATGCGAGAGATATTTTTGAGAATTTAACGCGTTATATAGGGTGAGTGCATGAATGAACTAGTCCCCCAAATAACGGTATTCTTATTAGTGCTTGTGCGTGTAACGGCTTTTTTTGTTACAGTACCTTTCTTTTCATATAAAACGATTCCGCAGCAAGTACGTATTGCCCTCGCATTCGTTTTAGCTTGGATGATGTATTATACAATCGACGTAGAGCCATTTCTTTTTAATGGTGATTACATACTTTTAGTGATGAAAGAAGCACTTATTGGATTGTTACTAGGTCTAGTAGGCTATATCATCATGTCGGCGATACAAATTGCCGGAAGCTTTATAGATTTCCAAATGGGATTTGCCATCGCCAATATTATTGATCCACAAACTGGTGCACAAAGCCCACTAATTGGTCAATTTTTTAATACATTGGCGTTACTATTTTTATTAGCAATAGATGGCCATCATATGATTCTAGATGGAATTTACTATAGTTATCAGTTTTTACCTATAGATCAGGGATTTCCAGATTTCGCGAAAGATGACTATATCCAGTTTGTTATGAAAACATTTACTGCAGTCTTCGCCATCGCTTTTCAAATGGCAGCACCTGTTGTAGCAACGTTGTTTTTAGTGGATTTAGCGCTAGGAATCACGGCAAAAACTGTCCCGCAATTAAATATCTTTGTTGTCGGTTTTCCCATTAAAATTGGTGTCAGTTTTTTAGTGCTATTCACGATGATGGCGGTTATGGTACAAGTCATACAAAAGTTGATTACAATTATGATTTACGGTATGCGCGATTTAATGGCAATTTTAGGTGGTGGATAACATGTTGCTACTACTGGACTTAGATTTACAGTTTTTTGCAGGTGAAAAAACGGAAAAAGCGACACCTAAAAAAAGACAAGATGCAAGAAAAAAAGGGCAGGTCGTAAAGAGTCAGGACATATCGAGTGCGATTGTTATGCTCATGGTGTTTATCTTTCTTTTTTTCTTCGCGGGATCATTGCGAGATGAGCTTTTATCTTTTTTTAGGCAAACATTTATCCATAACATACGTGTAGAAACACTTACGATAGATAGTGTAATGCATCTATTTATCGAAACATTAGTAGAAATGGCTTATGTTATCGTACCGATAATGGCGATTGCTTTAGTAGGAGCATTAGCGGGCAATTTTCTACAATTTGGCTTTTTATTCACATTAGAGCCGATGAAATTCGATTTAAAAAAGATGGATCCTATTAAAGGATTAAAGAAAATTTTTTCAGTAAAAGCCATTGTAGAGCTTTTAAAATCAGTATTAAAAATCACCTTTATCGGTGGGGTAACAACAATTATCGTATGGTCAAATTTACATGAAGTATTAGCTCTATCTTTTAAAAGTCCGTGGGTGACCCTAATTACTGTTGGCAAACTAGTTGGCATTATGGGTATCGCGGCTTCTCTTGTGTTACTATGTGTATCCTTATTGGACTGGATGTATCAAAAACATGAGTATGAAAAAAATCTTAAAATGTCTAAGCAAGACATAAAAGATGAATATAAAAATAGTGAGGGTGATCCGCTCATTAAATCAAAAATCAAACAACGTCAGCGCGAAATGGCGATGCGTCGAATGATGTCAGAGGTTCCGAACGCAGATGTGGTTATCACCAACCCAACTCACTATGCGATCGCTCTGAAGTATGATGAGGATAGTATGGAAGCCCCACGTATAGTGGCAAAGGGAACTGACTTTGTGGCTCAAAAAATTAAACTGATCGCTAAAGAACATGATGTCATCATGGTAGAAAATAGACCATTAGCACGCGCTATGTATGATCAGGTAGAAATAGGCGATCAAGTACCAGAAGAGTTTTTCAAAGCAATAGCAGAAGTACTCGCTTATGTATATCGTATTAAGCGGAAAATTTAAAGCTTTTTTGTAGGAGGGACACAAATGAAGGTTCGCGATATAGGGGTTTTAGGTGCGGTTATTTTAATCGTTGCGATGCTCATCATCCCTCTTCCTCCGTGGATGCTAAGTTTCTTAATCGTCATTAATATTACGTTAGGATTAATAGTACTTTTAACAGCAATGAGTATGAAGGAAGCATTAGATTTCTCTATATTCCCTTCCGTTATTTTACTGTTGACCCTGTTTCGACTTGGATTGAGTGTTTCCACAACGCGTGCAATATTAGCAAATGGAGACGCTGGTTCAGTTGTTGAAACTTTCGGGGATTTCGTAGTTGGCGGGAATATTCTCGTAGGTTTAGTCGTGTTTTTAATTCTTGTATTAATTCAGTTTATCGTTATTACAAAAGGGGCGGAACGTGTTGCAGAGGTAGCTGCTCGATTCACTCTTGATGCGATGCCGGGTAAACAAATGAGTATTGATGCGGATTTAAATGCAGGTGTTATTTCTGAACGAGAAGCACGTGAACGACGTGATAAAGTTGCGGGTGAAGCGGATTTCTATGGAGCGATGGATGGTGCTACGAAATTCGTTAAAGGGGATGCAATCGCCTCAATGGTGATGGTTATCATCAACTTATTATTTGGTATTATTATTGGTGTTGTACAAATGGGCTTACCGTTTGCCGAAGCAGCAACCCATTTCTCAAAGCTAACAGTTGGTGATGGTATTGTATCGCAAATCCCTGCACTTCTTATTTCAACAGCAACAGGGATTGTTGTAACGCGCGCATCTTCTAAAGGAAGTCTAGGAGAAGATATTACAGGACAATTATTCGCGCAAGCAAAGCTTCTATATGTTGCTGGGGGTACTATTGTTTTACTAGGATTATTCACGCCAATTCCTAACTGGGTAACGTTACCGATCGGTGTTTCACTAATTGTTGGTGCATACATGATGGATCGTAAAAAGCCAGAGGATGAGGAAGAGTTACTTGAAATTGAGGAAGAAGTGGCAACAGACGGCATGAAGAGCCCTGAAAATGTTGTGAATTTATTAAATGTGGACCCAATTGAATTTGAATTTGGCTACGGCTTAATTCCTTTAGTGGACGCTGCTCAAGGTGGAGACTTATTGGATCGTGTCATCATGATTCGTCGTCAGCTAGCATTGGAACTAGGGATTGTCATTCCGGTTGTTCGTATTCGCGATAATATTCAATTACAGCCAAATGAATACCGAATTAAAATTAAAGGTAATGAAATGGCTCGGGGAGAGCTTTTACTCGATCATTATTTAGCAATGAGCCCTGGAGATGATGATTCAATAGAGGGTATTGATACCGTTGAACCATCATTTGGTCTACCTGCAAAATGGATTACTGAGCAAGTAAAAGAGGACGCTGAAATGTCTGGCTATACGGTTGTTGATCCACCGAGTGTTGTATCAACTCATTTAACCGAAATTATTCGAGCGAATGCGCATGAGCTTTTAGGACGTCAAGAAACGAAACAATTAATCGATCATTTACGAGAAACACATCCAATATTAGTCGAAGAGTTGACTCCTGCTCCATTGTCTACAGGCGAAATCCAAAAAGTTTTGGGCAAGCTTCTTCGAGAAAATGTTTCGGTACGTAATTTACCAATTATTTTCGAAACATTGGCTGACTATGCAAAATTAACAAGTGATACCGATATATTAACAGAGTATGTGCGTCAATCATTAGCTCGTCAAATTACATCACAATATGTAGGTGGCAGCTCGTCATTGAAAGTCATTACTGTATCGGGTAAAGTAGAGAAAATGATTGCTGATAGCATTCAGCAAACGGATCACGGTAATTATTTAGCGATGGATCCACAAGATTCTCAAACGGTTTTAGAGACCATTGCATCTGAGGTAGAGCGCGTATCCTTTATGGAACAATCTGCTATTATTTTATGCTCTCCAGCAGTTCGTATGTATTTACGTCAGCTGACAGAACGTTATTTCCCGCAGATTCCAGTACTATCTTATAATGAACTAGATGCTTCTATTGAAATTCAAAGTGTTGGGGTGGTGAATGTTGAGTGAAAATGAAAAAATATTATGCATCTTCCATACCAGAGGCAATGAAGCTAGTACGTGCTGATTTAGGCGAGGACGCTGTCATTTTGAATTCAAAAGTAGTAGTAACAAAGAAACTTTTTGGGCTTGTAAAAAAGAAAAATTTTGAGGTTGTTGCAGGGATTGACTCAATGGAGCCGAGTTATACGGCTCCCGCACCTGTTAATGTGCCTTCAATACCCGCTAAAAAAGAAAATGCTAGTTTACAAGAGATTACAAATGCTGTGCAAGCTAAAATTCAGCATGCTCAGCCTATGTATGAACCATCTTCCCAAGATGGGACAGGTATGTCTGAAGAACTGCGAAAGGAAATTGCAGATTTAAAATCGATAATGCAATCTATGCACAAGAAGGCTAGCCAAGCTCAATATCCGGATGAACTCTTACCCTTCATTGAATACTTAAGACAGCAAGAGCTAAATGAGGAGCTCATCACAACGATTGGTGATGAGCTTTTTACGCATTTTAAAGAAGCTTCAGATATTAATTTTTCACAATGCAAGTTAATTACAAAAAACTTGTTGCGGAAACAACTAGAGGGATTGCCGATGGGTGGCCTATCGTATGAACGTAAATTTATTAATGTTCTTGGTCCAACTGGTGTCGGCAAGACAACGACAATTGCTAAAATGGCAGCAAGAGCGGTTTTAGAGAAAAAGAAAAAAATAGGCTTTATTACAACAGATACCTACAGAATAGCAGCCATTGAGCAGTTAAAAACGTATGCTGGACTTTTGCAAGCACCTGTCGAAATTGCCTATAACACGACAGATTTTGAACAAGCTGTGCAACGATTGTCCCATTTAGATTTAGTCTTTATCGATACAGCTGGACGAAATTATAAAGAAGTAAAATATGTAGATGATTTACAGCGTCTTATTAAGTTTGATGATCAGGCTGAATCCTTCCTAGTGCTTGCTATGACGGCAAAAGAAAAGGATATGACCAATATTATTGACCAATTTAAAGGCGTACCAATTGAAAAATTCATTTTTACAAAGATCGATGAAACAAATTCTATTGGCACAATGATTAATTTAATGATTAAATATAATAAAGGACTTGCTTACTATACGAATGGTCAAGAAGTACCAGAAGATATTGAAGAAGCTGATTTAGAAGCAGTGCTTAATTTGTTTTTCCAAGGTGAAGAAAAATGAGGGATCAAGCAGAAACATTACGCTTGAAAATGCTTAAGCGGCAAGGTGAATTAGGCAAAACCATTGCTGTAGTGAGCGGTAAGGGTGGAGTTGGTAAAAGTAACTTTTCAATGAACTTTGCAATTAATTTAGCGAGTAAGGACAAAAAAGTAGCAATTGTAGATATGGATATTGGTATGGGAAATATTAATATTTTAATTGGAAAAAATGTTTCTTATAGTTTGAAAGATTACTTAGAAGGAAAAAAATTACTAGATGAGGTAATTTTTGAAGGTCCACATGGTTTACAATGTATTTCAGGAGGCTCTGGCATGTCGAGCGTGCTCGAGTGGTCGGAAGCGATGTTTGAAAGGTTAATTCATGCTTTTGAACAACTCCAAAAAAACTTCGACTATATTTTATTTGATATGGGCGCGGGTGCGACTAATTGGTCATTAGAATTACTAACATCCATTGATGAAATTATTGTAATTACCACAGCGGAGCCAACCTCTATTACAGACGCCTATTCGATGATGAAATATATTCACGTACGAGATATGGATAAGCAATTCTATATACTTTGTAATCGTGCTTTTTCTAAAGAAGAAGGTGTCGAGACGATTGAACGTTTAAGGCTTACGATGAAACGTTTTCTAGACAAAGAGGTTACAGTATTGGGCTCATTACCTGAGGATCCGGTTGTGCGTAAAGCTGTGCGCGAGCAAGTGCCTTTTTCAATCGCATATCCAGAAGCACTTATTTCTAAGACACTTCAACTGATAGTGGCTCGGTTTATGGAACAACGTATGGAGGAAGTGCATGCACATGAACAGTCAGCAAGTAAATTCTTATCTAAACTTAGAAATATTTTTTCGAAAGGGCGTGATTAATTGGACTTTTTACATAAAAGCAAGCTTTTAGTTGTCGATGATTCTGCTTTTATGAGAAAGCTAATTAGTGACTTTTTTGTTGGTAGCTCGAAGGTTGAAGTAGTTGGAACAGCACGAAACGGAAAAGATGCGATAAAGAAAATCCAAACATTAAAACCAACAGTCGTGACAATGGATATTGAAATGCCTGAAATGAATGGACTCGATGCATTAAATGAAATTATGACAATTTGTCCAGTGCCTGTCGTCATGCTTTCAAGTACAACCCAAAGAGGTGCTGAAAATGCACTAACTGCAATCGAGTATGGAGCAGTTGATTTTGTTGCGAAACCTAGCGGAACAATTTCACTTGATTTACATAAAATCCAATCTGAACTTGTCCATAAAGTGGAACAAGCCTCGTTGGTACCTATTACTAAACTAAAAAAACATTCGAGTAGCAAAAGACAACAAGAACCAAATGTATCACCGTCTACTATAAGAAAAGAATTAACGAATGAACGAAAAGTGTCACCATCATTCAATGTGCCTTCGACTGTAGCAAATGTTGCGAAGCCACATAGTGAATGGAGTAAAGTAAGCAAAAAAATAGTGTTAATTGGTACATCTACAGGTGGACCACGTGCGCTACAAGAAGTTATTACAAAAATTCCAAAATCAATTCAAGCGCCGATTCTAATTGTCCAACATATGCCGGCTGGGTTTACAAAGTCATTAGCTTCTCGCCTCAATCAATTGAGCGAGATAACAGTGAAGGAAGCAGAGCAAGGCGATATTTTACAAAATGGCGTGGCATATATTGCACCTGGAGGATACCATTTAAGGTTAAGAAAAGTAGGAATCTCATATGGCATCGTTCTAGATAATCAAGAACCACCACGTTCTGGCCATCGCCCATCTGTAGATGTGATGTTTGAAGATGTAAGTCAATTTAAAGATTTTGATAAGGTAGCAGTCATTATGACGGGTATGGGCTATGATGGTTCAAACGGGCTAAAAGCATTAAAAAATACCGGTAATGTGATTGCTATTGCAGAGTCAGCTGAAACTTGCATAGTGTATGGTATGCCGAAAGCTGCGGTGGAAACGCAGCTTGTCGATGAAGTCGCTGATGTAGATGATATTGCACAAACAATTATGAAATATTTGCCTTAAAAGGGGTGTCCTCTTAATGGAAGTCAATCAATATTTAGAGATGTTTATCGAAGAAAGTAAAGAGCATTTACAAGCATGTAGTGAGCATTTATTAGAACTAGAAAAAAACCCTGATGATTTGGCAATCGTTGGAGAAATTTTCCGTTCAGCGCATACATTAAAAGGTATGTCAGCGACTATGGGCTTCGAAGACTTAGCGGATTTAACACATAAGATGGAAAATGTGCTAGATGCAATTCGAAATGAAAAAATTCATGTTTCACCAGAAATTTTAGATATCGTATTTGAATCTGTTGATCATTTAGAAGAAATGGTGATGGATATTGCGAATGGTGGAGATGGTAAACGTGATGTGTCCTCTACAGTAGCGCAATTAAAGCGTATTGAATCTGGTGAGGAAGCAGCTCGTGAAGTTGTAGCAACTGTAGCAGCTGAAGAAAAACCACAAGTATCTAGTGTGTTAGAATACGACAGCTTTGAGCAAACGGTTATTACACAATCTGCTGAACAAGGCTTTAATGCATTTGAAATTTCAGTAAGTCTTCGTGAAGATTGTCTATTAAAAGCAGCGCGTGTATTCATGGTGTTTGAGATTCTTGAAAAAGATGGAGATGTTATTAAATCAACACCATCTGTTGAGAAGCTTGAAGATGAACAATTCGATCAGCAATTTTACGTAGCATTCGTAACGAAAGAATCAGCGGAAGATATGCAGAAGAAGTTAATGAAGGTTTCTGAGGTTGAGGAAGTAAAAGTTGCTTCAATTAACCAAAAACAATTTAGTGAAAAACAACAATACGAGGCAAGCCAGGAAGCTGCAGCTACTGCAATTGCGACAGTTGAAGCGGTAGAAACAACAACGGCGAAACCTGCACCAGCAAAATCTACAGCGCCTGCAAAAGCTGATAAAAGTCATGCGCCTGTAGGAAACAAAACAATCCGTGTAAATATCGAACGTCTGGATATTTTAATGAATTTATTTGAAGAACTCGTAATTGATCGTGGACGCCTACAATCAATCTCGACAGAAGTCAATCACGGTGAGCTAAACGAAACAGTAGAACGAATGAGTCGAGTAATGGGTGACTTACAAACAATCATTTTAACTATGCGCATGGTACCTGTTGAAACGGTATTCAATCGCTTCCCTAAAATGATTCGTCAGCTATCACGTGACCTTAATAAGAAAATTAACCTTGAAATTATTGGTGCGGAAACAGAGCTTGATCGCACAGTAATCGATGAAATCGGAGATCCACTTGTTCACTTAATCCGTAACTCTGTCGATCACGGTATTGAAAACCCTACTGCACGCCGTGCGAAAGGGAAACCAGAAGAAGGCACAGTAGTATTACGTGCTTATCATAGCGGTAACTATGTCTTTATCGAAATTGAAGATGACGGTGCAGGCATTAATCGTGATAAAGTGCTGTCAAAAGCGATTTCAAAAGGAATCGTTACGCATGAACAATCACTTGCAATGACAGATAATCAAATCAATGAGCTAATTTTAGCCTCTGGTTTCTCAACAGCAGATGTTATTTCTGACGTATCTGGTCGTGGTGTAGGATTGGACGTTGTAAAAACAACGATTGAATCTTTAGGTGGAAACATTTCGATTGAATCTACACAAGATGTAGGCTCTATTTTCTCTATTCAATTGCCGCTAACATTATCGATTATTTCAGTAATGCTTGTGGAAATAGAAAAAGAAATTTATGCGATACCACTTTCATCAATTATTGAAACTTCGATTATCCGTTCATCAGATATTATGAATGCTCATAACCAGAAGGTAATCGACTTCCGTGGCAAAGTGGTTCCACTTGTATTCTTAGAGGAAATTTTTGAGGTTCCTCGTAAAGAGTTACAAGATGATGAATTCCATTCAGTAGTAATTGTTCGTAAAGGCGAGAAACTTGCTGGTTTAGTTGTAGATTCATTCATTGGCCAACAAGAAATTGTTCTGAAATCATTAGGAAACTACTTAACGAATATCTTTGCAATTTCAGGTGCAACAATTTTAGGTAACGGTAAAGTAGCCTTAATTGTCGATTGCAATGCACTTATTAAATAAGGTGAATGAATAAGAGAGGTGTTAACCATGACAAATGCAGTTGAACAAGAAAATATAAAAGTGATTGTTTTCCAATTAGCAGATAAGGAATATGCCATTCCTGTATCACATGTTCAAGGTATCGAGAAACTCATGCATATTACACGGGTACCTAAAACAGAGAAATATGTAAAAGGCGTTATTAATTTACGAGGAGTCGTAACACCAATTATTGATTTACGGGAACGTTTTGAGTTACCAATTTCTGAACATGAAGAAACTACTCGTATTATTATTATTTCATTAGAAGACATGGAAGTGGGCTTTGTTGTAGATTCAGCTAATGATGTGTTGGATATTCCAGCAAGCTCAATTGAACCACAACCAGAAGTAGTAGGGTCTCTTGAAGAAGAGTTTATTTCTGGCGTCGCGAAAATCGATAAACGATTATTAATTTTATTGCATTTAGAGAAAGTATTAAATCCACTAAAGTAGGGATACGATTATGACATTTAATCAAAAGATTACATCACTACATTTAGACGTCTTAAAGGAAATTGGAAATATTGGTGCCGCACATGCTGCGACGGCACTTTCCAATTTGCTTGGTAAAAAAATCGATATGCGTGTACCGAAAGTTGAAATGGTGTCATTTAATGACATGATGGAACTGGCTGGTGGCTCTGAAAACGTCGTTGTTGGGATTTTTTTACGCATCGAAGGTGATGCTGAAGGGAGCATGTTCTTCATTCTTCCTATCGAACAAGCTAATCGCTTTATCCGTCGTCTAATACAGGATGAATCATTCGACTTTAAAAAACCACCTGTTTCTGAATTAGGTTTATCTGCTATGCAGGAAATGGGGAATATTTTATCTGGTTCTTATTTATCAGCGTTATCAGACTTTACAAATTTAAAAATTTATCCCACTGTGCCAGGTTTAAGTGTAGATATGTTTGGGGCTATTATCAGTATTGGCTTAATTGAATTATCACATGTTAGTGATAATGTTATCGTAATAAATACATCCATTTTTGAAGACGGTGTGGAGGATCATGAAACAGTAAGGGGACATTTCTTCTTACTACCTGATCCTGATTCTTTTGATGCTATTTTTAAAGCATTAGGAGTTTCATAGCCTATGCTAAACACTAACACGAATGGTCAAGTTATAAAAGTTGGAATTGCTCAAATGGATGTAGCGAAATTGCCAAACACGATTAGAACTTCAGGGCTTGGTTCTTGTGTCGGCGTTATTTTATACGATGAGTCAAAGAAAATAGCTGGTTTAATTCATGTGATGCTACCTGACTCTAGTCTTGGTAGATCAGAGTCAATAAATGTAGCGAAATTTGCGGATACAGGCATTTCAGCTATGATAGATTTATTAAAACTAGAGGGTGTTCAAAAATTTAAACTTAAGGCTAAAATTGCTGGGGGTGCGCAGATGTTTCAATTTACATCAGATAAAGATTCAATGCGCATCGGCCCTCGGAATGTAGAGGCTGTAAAGTTTGAATTAAAGCGTCATGGAATTCCTTTAATTGCCGAAAATACAGGCGGTAATAGCGGTCGAACTATTGAATTTAATCCTGCTACGTCGATATTACATATTCGAACGGTAAACCAAGGAGTGAGTGAAATATAATGTTTGGTTCTATTTTTTATAACCTGTGGGGGGCTTTAATTGCCTTTTCTATTTATTTCTTTATGACGCTGCAACAGCCATTAACGCCATTACGTATCATTATCGGTTCATTTGTAGTAGCAATTATCGTATTTTTTGTTATGTATATTGTTAGGTTTATAATTGCGTATGTGCTATTTACGCCAAATGCTGATCAATCACTTGCTGATAGCGGTCTTGAAGAAAACAGTTCTACTCACATTGGCGAGGAAAGTGAAGAAACGTCTTCTACGAGCTCGACGGTTGAGTTTCAAGATGAAAGCACGGAAGATATTGCACAAGTAGTCCGAACGATGATGAATCGTGAAGATGAACAACAAGTAAATGCATAAAGCCATAACACTTTGAACTGCCTCTAATGTTAGCTATCGACTAATGATTGGGAGGCAGTTTTCTTATGCCCAAATGTAAAAGCTGTTAGTAATAGAATAGTGTTAGAGAATCATATGAAATTATAGTCGAATCTTGTTATAATAAAAGGAAAGAATGGTATAGGTTTGTATCTAAGTTTGTCAGTCATTGTAAGCAGGATACTCAAGATGTGATAAGTATGATTCTTTTATATACATGCAGTTTTTTTAAAAAGCGTTAATTACAGCGACTGGTACAAATACGCCTTGGAGCATTCAAGAGGCAACAATAGTCCAGGCTAACAGGTGCAAAAGAGCTTTTAAAAGAGAGGTGGATTTTATGACACAACCAATTCTAAACGATGAACAAAAGCTTTGGAATCGATGGATTAATGAACGTGATCCAGATGCGGGTGATTTACTAATAAAAAAATATACATCTCTTGTGACTTATCATGTACAACGAATCGGTGCAGGTGTACCTAAGAGTGTATCTCGTGACGATTTAACAAGCTTAGGCATGTTAGGTCTATTTGATGCGTTAAATAAATTTGATATAAATCGAGACTTAAAATTTGATACATATGCTTCTTTTAGAGTGAGGGGCGCAATCATTGATGGCTTGCGTAAAGAAGATTGGTTACCACGCTCTGCGCGAGAAAAGGCAAAAAAGTTGGATGCCAAAATTGAACAATTAGAACAACAATTTATGCGTCATGTGACACCTGAGGAGCTTGCAGAACAGATGGAGTTACCTGTAGAGGATATTTATCAAACTGTACAGGAGCACTTCTTCTCTAATGTACTATCCATAAATGAGCAACAAGATCAAGAGGAGGCTGAGGGAAAGTCGTTTGTAATCCGTGACGATACGACAAAAACCCCTGAGCAGGTCGTAATAAAATCAGAATTACTTGATGATTTAGCAGTAAATATACAAAAGCTAAACGAAAAAGAGCAGCTCGTACTGAGTTTATTTTATACAGAGGAATTGACCTTAACTGAAATTGGAGAAATGCTCGAATTGTCAACATCGCGTATTTCGCAAATTCACTCAAAGGCATTATTTAAGTTACGTAAGCTATTGTCTAGTGAAATTATTAATGCGTAAGTATTCTAGAAAGTATTGTTGAGGGAGGAAATATTATGAGTTTAAAAGGTGTCGAATTACAAATAGCTCTTCCAAAAACGTTTGAAGCAGGTAAAATGGCAGATCAGGCACAACAACAAACTTTAGCTCAACAAGCACACGCAAATGAAGCGCTGAAAAAGGAAATAGAGCGCAAGCAAAAAGCTGTGAATACTTCGGAAGGTATGACTGAGATTAGTGAAGAGGAAGAAGCGGGTGGCGAATATATAAAAGGCACGCTTAAAAAGAAAAAACAGCCTAACGAAAAACCAGAAAAACAGGCTCAGCATCCTTTCAAAGGTAATTTCGTAGACTTTAGTGGATAGGAGTTTACTATGACAACCATACTAATAGCCGTTCTCTTTGTATTACAGCTACTATCATTTTATTTCATTATTATATTAAATACGAAATTAGCGAAATTCAAAGATTTAGAAAAAAAGCAGGAACGTTTAATGCGGGAAATGGATGACTCTATCAGTCTGTATTTAGCTGAAATGAAGGATGAAAATAATCGTCTCATTCAAGCGTTACAAGTCGTACCAAAGCCTGAAAAGACAACTGGTATAGGACAACAACCAAAGCAATTTAACGTGCAAAAAGATCAGGGACAGCCTTTGTCACAGGCTGAAAGTGATCAAAAGGATGTGAGCCGAGATAGCGAGCCGCGTATTTTAATGCCGAAAAATATGGTAGCAAATGCTTATTCACGTCAACAACAAGTAGTAGCGTCTCCAGTGCAAGCTACTGTCTCGAAGCCAATTGCGATACAAAAGGAAGAACAAAAACCGTTAACAGTGGAACAACAAATTGTTCAAATGGCGAAGCAAGGAAAAACAGCGGAAGAAATTGCGAAACAACTTCAAAAAGGGAAGACAGAAATCGAGCTTTTATTGAAATTTCATAGCTAAAACAGTTGCGAATGCTATGAAGCTGTGATATAGTTGCAAATGGTGTTATTACTACACACGCATTTTGATGCAGTAAGTGGTGCTCTAAGATTAGGGTAGCTTGTTGCAAACGATAAATGCGGAGGAAAAAAACCAAACATTCTAGGAGGAAATTCACATGTCAGTAATTTCTATGAAACAATTACTTGAAGCTGGTGTACATTTCGGTCACCAAACTCGTCGTTGGAACCCAAAAATGAAGAAATTTATCTTCGTTGAGCGTAACGGGATCTACATCATCGACTTACAAAAAACGGTTAAAAAATTAGAGGAAGCTTATGACTTCATGCGTCAAGTTGGTCAAGACGGTGGTAAAGTTCTTTTCGTTGGTACGAAAAAACAAGCACAAGAAGCGATCAAAGACGAAGCTGAACGTTCAGGCAACTACTACATCAACCAACGTTGGTTAGGTGGTACTCTTACTAACTTCGGTACAATCCAAAAACGTGTTGCACGTATGAAAGCTATCGAAAAAATGGAAGAAGAAGGAACTTTCGAAGTTCTTCCTAAAAAAGAAGTAATCCAACTTAAAAAAGAACACGAACGTCTAGTTAAATTCTTAGGCGGTATCCGTGATATGCACGATCTTCCAGACGTTATGTTCGTGGTTGACCCACGCAAAGAACGTATCGCTGTTGCAGAAGCTCGTAAATTAAACATCCCTCTAGTAGGTATTGTTGATACAAACTGTGACCCAGATGAAATCGACTATGTTATCCCTGCTAATGACGATGCTATTCGCGCTGTTAAACTTTTAACTGCTAAAATGGCTGACGCTTTAATCGAGTCAAAACAAGGTGAAGAAGAAGCTCCAGCTACAGAAGCTGCTGCTGAGTAATTCACGTTTACAAAAAGGTGATAAGTGGCTCAAAACCCTTATCACCTTTTTTAGAACCTATCACTAAAATAGTTTAACCAATTTGAGGAGGCAACACTAAATGGCAAACATTACTGCACAATTAGTAAAAGAATTACGCGAAAAAACTGGCGCTGGTATGATGGACTGTAAAAAAGCGTTAGTACAAACTGACGGTGACCTAGAAGCTGCAATCGATTTCCTACGTGAAAAAGGTCTTTCTTCAGCTGCTAAAAAAGCTGACCGTATCGCTGCAGAAGGTACTACTTATATTCTAGAAAAAGGTAACGAAGCAATTATTCTTGAAGTAAACGCTGAAACTGACTTCGTTGCGAAAAACGATAAATTCCAAGTGTTAGTTTCTTCTTTAGCTGAGCAATTACTTACTGCTAAACCAGCATCAGTAGAAGTAGCATTAGAGCTTGAAAATGCAGAAGGTGTAAAAATTTCTGACCAAATTTCAACAGCAGTTGCAACTATCGGTGAAAAAATTACTCTTCGTCGTTTCGAAGTGAAAACTAAAACTGATGCAGATTCATTTGGTTCTTACCTACACATGGGTGGACGTATTGGTGTATTAGTATCTTTAGAAGGTTCTACAGATGCTTCAGCTGCAAAAGATATTGCTATGCATATCGCAGCTATTAACCCAACTTACGTTTCTCGTGATGAAGTTTCTGCAGAAGAAGTTGACCGTGAACGTAAAGTGTTAACAGAACAAGCACTTAACGAAGGTAAACCAGAAAACATCGTTGCAAAAATGGTTGAAGGTCGTCTTGGTAAATACTTCGAAGACGTTTGCTTACTTGACCAATCATTCGTTAAAAACTCAGACCAAAAAGTTCGTGACTTCGTTGCTACAACTGGTGGTACTGTAACTGGCTTCGTACGTTATGCTGTTGGTGAAGGTATCGAAAAACGTGAAGATAACTTCGCAGAAGAAGTAATGAACCAAGTTAAAGGTAACTAATTCGTAGACTAGTTCACTTGATGGATTGGCTTACATTTGATCCTAATCAAATAATAACTAGATTTTCTAGACAAAAATGGGGAACACAACATAACGTGTTCCCTATTTTTCCGAAAAGAGCGAAAAAAACGATAGAATTTTCTATTACCATTTTTCACAACTAGCAATTATTGTTAGATATACTATAATGGAAAAGGAATAGAAATGTTTTAAATAAATGTCTGACGGAGGTTTACAATGAGTGTGCCACAATATAAACGAGTAGTTATTAAACTAAGTGGTGAAGCGTTAGCAGGAGAGGCTGGCTTCGGATTATCACCAAAAATTATCAAGTCTGTTGCAGAAGAAGTGAAAGAAGTAGTAGATCTTGATGTAGAAGTTGCTGTTGTTGTAGGTGGCGGTAATATATGGCGTGGGAAAATTGGCAGTGAAATGGGAATGGATCGTGCGGCAGCTGACTATATGGGGATGCTAGCAACGGTTATGAACTCATTAGCATTACAAGATGCTCTTGAAAAATTAGGTATCGAAACACGCGTGCAATCTTCTATTGTGATGACACAAGTAGCAGAGCCATATATTCGTCGTAAAGCAGTTCGTCATTTAGAGAAAAAACGTGTAGTTATTTTTGCGGCAGGTACAGGTAACCCGTTCTTCTCTACAGATACAACAGCTGCATTAAGAGCAGCTGAAATTGACGCAGATGCTATTTTAATGGCGAAAAATAATGTAGATGGTGTCTATTCTGCAGATCCTAAAGTCGATACTACTGCCATCAAATATGATACACTCACATACTTAGACGTTATTCAGCAAGGGTTACAAGTAATGGATTCAACAGCTTCGACACTATGTATGGATAACGATATTCCGTTAATTGTCTTCTCGATTACGGAGCAGGGTAATATTAAACGTGCCGTACTAGGCGAGAAAATTGGAACAGTTGTTAGGAGGAATGCATAATGACTAAACAAGTCTTAGAACAAGCTAAAGAAAAAATGAATAAATCAATTGCTGCTTTTTCACGTGAATTAGCATCAATCCGAGCAGGTCGTGCAAACGCATCTCTACTAGATCGTATTTCTGTAGAGTATTATGGAGCACCAACACCGATTAACCAACTTGCGGGTGTTGCTGTACCTGAAGCTCGTTTGCTAGTTATTACACCTTACGATAAAACAATTTTAGGTGAAATCGAAAAAGCAATTATGAAATCGGATATTGGTATTACACCAACTAATGATGGTTCTGTTATTCGTTTAATGATTCCTGCATTAACTGAAGAACGTCGTAAAGATCTTGTAAAACAAGTGAAAAAAGAAGCTGAAGATGCAAAAATCGCAGTACGTAACGTTCGTCGCGATGCTAATGATGATCTTAAAAAACTTGAAAAAGCTGGCGAAATCACAGAAGACGATTTACGTGGATACGGTGATGATATCCAAAAATTAACAGATGAGTTCATCGTGAAAGTAGATCAAGTAGCGAAAGACAAAGAAAAAGAAATTCTAGAAGTGTAAGCAGGCGCTTTACATTTCTAAGATGGAACTTTTTGATGAGATGAAGGCGTCCTATATATAACAGGACGTCTTTTCTCTTTTATTGAAAAGTATTCATTCTTATCGATGCTACAATTCTCACATGTAATGTATGAGCAGTAAGGTTTACTGAAGTAAAACTAGTAAACTAATTACGGTTTTGTTTAGACTTACTAGCAGCTGCTGAATGTAGAAAGACAAGATTTCTTTGAGATATATGTTGTTCTAAAATAAGGTAGTTCATACATAGTCAATTAGAGGGAAAAAAAAGACAAAAGGCACTTTTGTTTGTTATGATAGGTTAGTATACGTCCGATTAGTTGTAGTGGGGGAGTTAGCATGTTTAAGAAGCTATTAGGTAAACAAGTAAATATGGATATACTATCATTGGAGGAACGTGTTGCCCTTTCGAAAAGCGAGCCGATTCCTGCCCATGTAGCGATTATTATGGACGGAAATGGACGTTGGGCTAAAAAACGTGCCATGCCACGTGTTGCTGGGCACCATGAAGGTATGAAGACGGTACGGAAGGTAACTAGATTTGCATCTGATCTTGGAATAAAAGTATTAACAGTGTATGCGTTCTCTACTGAAAATTGGAAACGACCAAAACCAGAAGTCGATTTTCTGATGCGTTTACCTGTTGAATTTTTGGGTTCTTTTTTACCGGAAATGATGGAGCGCAATGTGCGTGTTGAAATGATTGGGGATCCGACGCTCTTGCCAGCACATACACAAAAAGCATTGTATGATGCAATGGAGGAGACGAAGCATAATACAGGGTTAATTTTAAATTTTGCTTTGAATTATGGCAGTCGTTCAGAAATGGTTAGCGCCATGAAAGCGATGCTTCAAAAAGTGCAGGACGGTCAATTAACAATACAAGACTTAAATGAGGAATGTATGACATCGCATTTAATGACAGCTCATCTACCAGAGCCTGACTTACTCATTCGTACAAGTGGTGAAGTACGTTTAAGTAACTTTATGTTATGGCAACTCGCCTATACGGAATTTTGGTTTACAGATACATTGTGGCCAGATTTTAACGAGGAAAACTTTCTGGAAGCGGTGGAAAACTATCAAAAACGTAATCGCCGTTACGGTGGGTTGAAGGGAGAAGAAACATCTTGAAACAGCGAATTATTACAGCAATCATTGCAGCGGCACTGTTTATTCCGTTTGTCATTTACGGAAAAGTGCCATTTACACTACTTGTGCTTGCAATGGCTGTTGTAGGCTTTTATGAAATACTAAAGATGAAAAGTATTTCAATTTTTTCAGTACCAGGGTTGGTAGGCGTATTAACCCTTATTATGCTCGTAATACCAAAAAACTGGGCAAATGAGGTAGTGCATGCAATTGGCTACTCATCTGTATTAATGGTTATTTATGGACTCGTAATGCTCTTGCTTATATATGTTGTTCTAGTGAAAAATAAAATCACATTTGACGAAATCGGCTTTATTTTGCTTGGTGCGTTTTATGTAGGATTAGGCTTCCATTATTTAATTGAAACTAGAAGCTACGGTCTTGAGTTTGTTGTATATTGTTTACTTGTTGTGTGGACAACAGATTCTGGCGCATATTTTGTAGGTAGAAAATTAGGTAAAAATAAGCTATGGCCAGAAATTTCACCGAAGAAAACGATTGAAGGCTTTATTGGTGGGATTGTCATTGCAGTCATTTTTGCTATCGCTATGCAAGCAATTTATCCATTTGCGAATGGTTATGTTTCACTAATCTTTATTACGATTTTCGCTTCCATCATTGGACAGATGGGTGATTTAGTGGAGTCAGCGATAAAGCGCCATTTTGACGTGAAAGATTCGGGCAATATTTTACCAGGTCATGGCGGGATTTTAGACCGCTTTGATAGTTTATTATTCGTAGTGCCTTTACTCCATTTTTTACATCTCTTCGGTAGCTAAATAAGCAAAAAAATTAACTTTAAGTAGTTGAATGCGAAATGTTTATTTGGTTGAGTTAATTTCATGAAAATGATTTCAATGTGATTGATGAATATGTGAATGATGCCATTGATTCACTTAGATAGAAAAAGGGGACGTTTTGTCGTGAAAAAAATTAGTTTATTGGGTGCAACTGGTTCTATCGGTTGGCAAACCTATGATATTTTAAAAGAACAACGTGATGCATTTCATCTTGTAGCGTTTTCTTCAGGGAAAAACATAGAAAAAACACGTGAAATGATTGAAACCTTACAGCCTGAACTTGTATCTGTTCAGCTTGAGGAAGATGCACGTATGCTTGCAAAAGACTACCCGCAAGTACACTTTACATTTGGTGCTAAGGGGCTTGTAGAGGTTGCTATACATCCTGATTCGACGGTACTTGTAAATGCAGTGCTCGGTAGCGTTGGTCTTGAATCCACCCTAGCTGCAATTCGCATGGGCAAAACAATTGCTATTGCCAATAAGGAAACGCTAGTAACAGCTGGGCACTTAGTGATGGCTGAAGCGAAAAAATACAATGCTCCAATATTACCGGTTGATAGTGAGCATTCTGCTATATTCCAATCAATGAATGGTGAAAATCCAAAAAATATTGAGCGTTTAATTATTACAGCTTCTGGTGGTAGTTTCCGCGACAAAACACGTGAAGAGTTAAAACATGTTACGGTTGCAGATGCACTCAATCATCCAAACTGGTCGATGGGCGCAAAAATTACGATAGATTCCGCTACGATGATGAATAAAGGGCTTGAAGTCATAGAAGCACATGTCTTATTTGATATGCCTTATGATAAAATTGATGTTCTTTTACACAGAGAAAGTATTATTCACTCTCTAGTTGAGTATCATGATACTAGTGTTATTGCTCAGCTTGGTACTCCAGATATGCGTGTCCCTATCCAGTACGCTTTAAGCTATCCAGACCGTATACCGCTTCATAATGGTCAACGACTTAATTTAGCGCAAATAGGTCAGCTACATTTTAAAGAAATGGATTTTGATCGCTATCCAGCATTGCGATTAGCATTTGAGGCAGGACGTACAGGCGGTACAATTTTAACTGCAATGAATGCAGCAAATGAAGCAGCAGTCGCAGCATTTTTACAAGGGAAAATAACTTTCCTTGAAATTGATGAAACAATTGAACGTGTAATGCAGGGACACAATAATATTTTAGTACCAGATTTACAAACAATTTTACATGTGGACAGAGAAACAAGAAAAATAGTGTTAGACATGGTAAAATAACGACAGGAAGCTATCGTTAACTATTCGCTTTTAAAGAGGTGGGGTATTATGCAAACAGCCGTTGCATTTATTTTAATATTTGGCTTGCTCGTGTTCTTCCATGAACTTGGTCACTTCCTTTTTGCGAAACGTGCAGGAATTATGGTTCGTGAATTCGCAATCGGTATGGGTCCGAAAATCTATGGTAAGATGCATGGTGAAACAATTTATACAGTCCGTTTATTGCCAATCGGTGGATATGTCCGTATGGCAGGGGAGGACATGGATGGTGTTGAATTACAGCCAGGTTACCGTGTAGGGATTATTGTCAATGAAGATAATATCGTAAAAAAAATCATTTTTAATCAAAATAATAAGCAATTACCAGATTTATTATTTTTAGAAGTGGAACGTGCTGACTTAGAACGAGACTTATTTATTGAAGGCTATGATGAAGAAGAAAAATTAGTTCGTTATAGTGTTGCAAGAGATTGTGTTGTTGTAGAAAACGGCAAAGAAACCGTTATTGCGCCATACGATCGTCAATTTAACGCAAAAACGGTTGGTCAACGTGCAATGACAATTTTTGCAGGACCATTATTTAACTTTATTTTAGCCTTTTTCATCTATATGTTAATCGGCTTGTTAAATGGTGTACCAACATATGAGCCTATTATTACTGAAGTAGTTGCAAACGATCCAGCAGCACAGGCAGGTATGCTTGCAGGGGATAAGGTTACATCTATCGATGGACAAGCTGTTGAAAAGTGGCAAGATTTAGCTGCCATAGTACAAAATCGCCCTGATCAAAATATTAATGTAACTGTTGAGCGTGGTGGACAAGTAGAAAACCTTAACATGACAGTAAAGGCCGTTGAAAGTAATGGCGAAACATTAGGGCAAATAGGTGTCAAGTATGAAAGTCCTCGTGTTTTTAATCCTATAAAGGCTGTAGTTTACGGAGCACAGGAAACATATAATATGACGGTTCGTATCTTTGAATTATTAGGAATGCTTATTACAGGGAAGTTTACAATTGATGCACTATCAGGACCTGTAGGTATTTATAAAACAACTGAGGAAGTTGCAGCATGGGGAATTTTCGCATTAATGAATTTTGCTGCTATGCTAAGTATCAACCTTGGTATTATGAACCTATTGCCACTTCCAGCGTTAGATGGTGGACGATTATTGTTCTTTGGCTTTGAAGCTGTAAGAGGTAAACCGATTGATCGTCAAAAAGAAGGTATGGTTCACTTCGTAGGTATCGTATTGCTTATGATATTAATGGTCGTTGTTACGTGGAATGATATACAACGATTCTTCTTCTAACAAGTTTAACGACAGTATACTTTCGTATTTCCAACGTCTGAAACTTATACAAAGTAAACTTTAGATAAGGTTATGCCTAAGTGAAATTAAATTGTAAAATAGCTTTGAGCGCAATTATTTTGAAACATTGCGTTCAAAGCTAAATTTGTTTATGCTAATTAGAGTATAAATTTATTTATTAAAAAGGTGGAACACTGAATGAAGCAAAGTAAAACATTTATCCCAACGCTACGTGAAGTACCTGCTGATGCAGATGTAAAATCACATAAGCAATTATTACGTGCAGGGTTTATTCGTCAAAATACAAGTGGGGTATATTCGTATTTACCGCTTGCAAAACGTGTGTTAACAAAAATTGAAAATATTATTCGTGAAGAGATGGAAGCTATCAACTCAATCGAATTATTAATGCCTGCATTGCAATCTGCTGAGCTGTGGCAGGAATCAGGCCGTTGGGAAAAATACGGTCCAGAACTTATGCGATTGAAAGATCGTCATAATCGTGACTTTGCCTTAGGACCAACACATGAAGAAGTAATTACTACATTAGTGCGTGATGAAATTAAATCATATAAAAAGTTGCCATTAACACTCTATCAAATTCAAACAAAATTCCGTGATGAAAAACGTCCTCGTTTCGGCTTATTACGAGGAAGAGAGTTTATTATGAAGGATGCTTATTCTTTCCACGCTTCACGTGAAAGCTTAGATGAAACATATGAAGATATGTATCGTGCTTACTCTAATATTTTCTCACGTTTAGGCTTAAACTATCGTGCAGTTATTGCAGATGCGGGCTCAATCGGTGGTAAAGGGACACATGAATTTATGGTGCTTTCTGAAATTGGCGAAGATACAATCGCTTACTCTGATACTTCAGATTATGCTGCAAATATCGAGATGGCAGAAGTGACTGTAGAGTATCAACCAGCCAACGACGAATTAAAAGATCTTGAAAAAGTAGCAACGCCAGATCAAAAAACAATTGAAGAAGTATCTGCATTTTTACAAGTAGGGCCATCTAATGTCATCAAGTCATTAGTATTTAATATAGATGATGAATTAGTTGTTGTACTTGCTCGTGGTGATCACGAAATAAATGATATTAAATTAAAAAATGCGCTAAATGCTGGTTCTGTAGAACTTGCTGATGAAGCGGCGATTCGTCAGTTATTAGGCTGTGGTGTTGGTTCAATCGGACCTGTAAAATTACCAGTAGACGTGAAAGTGGTTGCTGACCATGCCATTAAATCAATTCGTAACGGTGTAGCTGGCGCAAATGAGGACGGCTTCCACTTAGTTAATGTGAACCCAGAGCGAGATTTCGCCATTAATGAATATTTAGATATCCGCTTCATCCAAGAAGGAGATCCATCTCCTGATGGACAAGGTATCATTAAATTTGCAGAAGGTATCGAAGTTGGCCATATTTTCAAATTAGGTACAACGTATTCTGAAAAAATGAATGGTACATTTTTAGATGAGCAAGGTAAGGCACAGCCGTTTATTATGGGTTGCTATGGTATTGGCGTTTCACGTATATTAGCTGCTGTAGCTGAACATTTCCAAGATGAAAATGGTTTCACTTGGCCTACACAATTAGCTCCTTATGATATTCATGTAGTGCCTGTTAATACGAAAGATGAAACACAAGTTTCGTTAGCAAATGAATTATATGGCTTATTAAAATCATATCGCTATGATGTACTTTTAGATGATCGTGCTGAACGTGCAGGCGTGAAGTTTGCAGATGCAGACTTAATTGGCTTACCTGTTCGTGTAACAGTTGGTAAAAAGGCAACTGAAGGCGTTGTCGAAGTGAAATTCCGTCAAACTGGCGAAACTTTTGAGTGGAAAAAAGAAGAGGTCATTGATCGCTTAAACGAATTTTTCCGTAAAAATTAATATCCTTTGGGAAGATTAAGCTCAATAGATTTAGATGCTCATACTAAAAGCATCTTTTAATGAAGAATGAGGATTAAGCAAACGAATTCGCGACACTCCTACGGGAAGCCAAGCAGATCTCACAGTGCAAAAACAATGTGAGGTTTGCGGATTTGCCCGTGGAAAGGGAGCGAATTTTTTTGCTTCAAATTTGAATAGTATTCGCTAGATAAAAATAGAACAAGAGGCTATTAAGACTGCCTCCTTCTCTTTAAATGAAAGTAGGTGTCGACCGATTGGAACAGCAACAAGAAGCAAGACAGAGATTTCGAATGCTCTTGCAACAACTAGAGTTAACAGATGATGTATACATGTCTTTTTTTGAAGAAGGCGAGTTATCACGTCTAACGGTGCATAAAAAGAATAGACTCTGGCATTTTAATATTAAATTACGTGGCATACTTCCATTTCCGTTATATCAACTATTTCGTACACATCTAGCTGAAAAATTCGCTGCTATTGCGCAAATTGAAACAACCTTTGAAACAGTTGAAAAAGATGTAACGGAAGAACTTATACAATCGTATTGGTTAACGATTATTGAGCAAATCGATGATATGGCGCCACCGTTAAAAAACTGCCTTGTATCGCAAATCCCGATGTGGAATGGGCAAAAAATTACGGTGTCCTGCGTGCAGAACATGGAACTAATGATGCTAAAAACAAAATATGCAGATAAGCTTGCAATGAGTTACAGTCAATTTGGTTTCCCACAAATTGCGTTTGATTTTATGCTCCAAGAGGAAACAGATGAGATGCGTGAGGCGCAACAAGCCTTTATCGAGCAAAAACGTTTAGAGGAAGCAGCGATGGCACAGCAAGCGATGCAAGACTTCCAAAAACGTGAGCAGGATAAAAAGGACAACCCAGCATTGGCAGCGCTTGGCGATCGCCCATTCCAGCTTGGCATGCAAATTAAAGACGATGAAATTATGGAAATTAAGCGCATAGTGGAAGAAGAACGACGCGTCATTATTGAAGGCTTTGTCTTTGATACAGAAATTAGAGAGTTAAAAAGTGGACGCTCACTTCTACAAATTAAAATTACCGACTATACAGATTCAATCGTTGTTAAAATGTTCTCGCGTGATAATGACGATGCAGAACTGATGCAACATTTGAAAAAAGGTATGTGGGTAAAAGTACGTGGCTCAGTTCAAACCGATACCTTTATTCGTGATTTAATTGTGATGGCAAATGATATCAATGAAATTAAAAAAGAAACACGTCAGGACAAGGCACCAGAGGGTGAAAAACGAGTAGAGTTGCATTTGCATACACCGATGAGTCAAATGGATGCGGTAACGCCAGTAGATAGATTAGTGGCACAGGCTGCTAAATGGGGCCATCCAGCCATTGCGATTACAGACCATGCTGTTGTGCAATCTTTCCCGGATGCATACGGAGCAGGGAAAAAACATGGCATTAAAGTTATTTACGGTTTAGAAGCAAATTTAGTGGATGACGGAGTACCTATCGCTTATGCTTCCGAGCATCGTGCATTAGACGAAGCAACATATGTTGTCTTTGACGTCGAAACAACAGGTCTTTCTACTGCCTACGATACAATTATTGAGCTCGCAGCAGTGAAAATTAAAGGTGGACATGTCATCGATAAATACGAAAGTTTTGCAAATCCACATCATGCACTGTCAGCTACGACTATCGAACTGACTGGCATTACTGATGATATGGTTCGCAATGCGCCTGAAGTGGAACAAGTTATCCATGAATTCCATGCCTTTATAGGGGAAGCTATCGTAGTGGCACACAATGCATCTTTCGATATGGGCTTCTTATATACTGGCTATAAAAAATACGGACTTGAAGAAACGATTCATCCAGTTATCGATACACTAGAACTTGCCCGTTTGCTCCATCCAACAATGAAAAATCATCGTTTAAATACTCTTTGTAAAAAATTCGGTATTGAATTAACGCAGCATCACCGTGCGATTTATGATACAGAAGCAACAGGCTATTTATTGTTGCATCTGTTAAAAGAAGCCGATGAACTAGGCATTAAATATCACGATGATTTCAATAAGCATGTTGGTGGTGGAGATGCATATAAAAAAGCGCGACCGATGCATTGTACGATTCTAGCAGTCAATAATGATGGTTTGAAAAATTTATTTAAAATTGTGTCTCATTCTCACACAAAAACGTTCTACCGTGTGCCTCGTGTAACACGCTCTACACTGGAACAGTATAGAGAGGGGTTATTAATTGGTTCAGGCTGTAGTAACGGTGAAGTGTTTGAAACAATGATGAATAAATCCCCAGAAGAAGCGGAACAGGTTGCAAGATTTTACGATTATATCGAAGTGCAACCAAAGGCTGTTTATGCACCTTTAATTGAACGTAATGTCGTCCGTGATGAATGGACAATTGAAGATATTATACGCAAGCTTGTAAAGCTCGGGAAAAAGATGAATAAGCCTGTAGTCGCTACTGGCAATGTTCATTATTTAGATCCAAACGATGGAATGTTTAGACAAATATTGATTGGTTCCCAAGGAGGCGCCAATATTTTAAATAAATCTAAGCTTCCAGAAGTACATTTTAGAACGACTGATGAGATGCTGAAGGACTTTGACTTTTTAGGTCCTGATCTTGCGAAAGAAATAGTTGTCACAAATACGCAAAAAGTCGCTGATATGATTGGCGATGTGAAGCCAATTAAAGATGATTTATATACGCCAAAAATTGAAGGCTCCGATGATGAAGTAACAAATTTAACGTATGAAATGGCACATCGTATATATGGTGAAGAATTACCTGAAATCGTAAAAGCGCGTATTGAAAAAGAATTAAAGTCGATTTTAGGCCATGGATTTGGCGTTATTTACTTAATTTCCGCGAAGCTCGTAAAAAAATCACTTGCTGACGGTTACTTAGTAGGTTCTCGCGGTTCGGTAGGTTCTTCATTAGTTGCAACCTTTATGGAGATTACGGAGGTAAACCCATTACCACCTCATTATATTTGTCCAAATTGTAAGCATTCCGAGTTTTTCAATGACGGTTCGGTTAGCTCAGGTTACGACTTACCAAATAAAGATTGTACTGAGTGTGGCACACCATATAAAAAAGATGGACAAGATATTCCGTTTGAAACGTTCCTTGGCTTTAAAGGGGATAAAGTACCTGATATCGATTTGAACTTCTCAGGTGAATATCAACCGCAGGCCCACAACTATACTAAAGTACTGTTTGGTGAAGAATATGTATTCCGTGCTGGAACAATAGGTACTGTTGCGGAAAAAACAGCATATGGTTACGTTAAAGGGTATGCGAGCGACAACAATCTTCATTTCCGAGGCGCTGAAGTAGACCGTTTAGTACAGGGCTGTACAGGCGTTAAACGGACAACAGGTCAACATCCAGGTGGGATTATTGTTGTACCGGATTATATGGACATTTATGATTTCTCACCAGTGCAGTTCCCAGCGGATGCACAGGATTCCGAATGGAAAACAACACACTTTGATTTCCACTCTATTCATGACAATATTTTGAAGCTCGATATACTTGGACACGATGATCCGACCGTAATTCGGATGTTACAGGATTTATCTGGAATCGATCCGAAAACAATTCCAACAGATGATCCGTTCGTTATGAAAATTTTTAGTTCACCTGAATCTCTAGGCGTGACAGAAAAGCAAATTGGTTGTAAGACGGGAACATTAGGTATTCCGGAATTTGGTACACGATTTGTCCGTCAAATGCTAGAAGATACAAAACCATCTACATTCTCAGAGCTTGTCCAAATTTCAGGACTTTCACATGGAACGGATGTATGGCTAGGTAATGCGCAGGAACTTATTCAAAATGGTACATGCGTATTAAAAGAAGTAATCGGCTGTCGTGATGACATTATGGTGTATTTAATATACCAAGGACTTGAACCGTCTTTAGCCTTTAAAATTATGGAGTCTGTTCGTAAAGGGAAAGGCTTATCAGAAGAATTTGAAGCAGAAATGCTAGCAAATAAAGTACCTGGTTGGTATATCGAATCATGTAAAAAGATAAAATATATGTTCCCTAAAGCCCATGCTGCTGCCTATGTTTTAATGGCAGTACGTATTGCTTGGTTTAAAGTGCATTTTCCAATCTTATATTACGCTGCCTACTTCACAGTAAGAGCAGATGATTTTGATTTAATTTCGATGACGCAAGGTTCTCAAATGATTCGTGCAAAAATAGATGAAATCAATATTAAGGGACTAGATGCTTCTACAAAAGAGAAAAACTTACTAACTGTAATGGAACTTGCACTTGAAATGTGTGAACGTGGTATGAGCTTCCAAAAGGTTGATTTATATCGTTCACAAGCTAGCGAGTTTATAATTGATGGCAATTCCTTAATTCCACCTTTTGATGCCATTCCAGGACTCGGAACGAACGTTGCCAAAACAATCGTAGCTGCACGTGAGAATGGTGAATTTTTATCGAAAGAAGATTTACAGCAACGAGGTCGTGTGTCGAAAACATTAATTGAGTACATGGATCAATTAGGTTGTTTGGAAGGCATGCCTGATGCCAATCAGTTATCGCTTTTCTAGTAAGCGCTAGACCTAAAATAAGGTCGTTTGCATTGTAGCGTAAATTGTGCTATTCTTATGGTAATAATTTGTTGATAGTTTTCCAGCAAAAGAGTGGGGCATTCCCGCTCTTTTCTGTTGTTATACCGAAGCAAAGCAAATTTTTTAGACTAACAGCAGGTAAGACCGTCAAATTTCACCAACATCACTGGTGGAATTTCTGTTTTATTACGCCTGAAATTGAAAAACGCAGGAGGAAACAATGAGCAAAGTACCATCTTTAATTGAAGAACTTGCTACACCGATTGTCGAAGAGTTAAATCTTGAGTTGGTGGATGTTGAGTTTGTGAAAGAAGGACGTAACTGGTTTTTACGTGTTTATGTAGATACACCCGAGGGTGGGATTGACATTGGCCAATGTGCTCAAGTTAGTGAACGACTATGTTTACTGTTGGATGAAAAAGATCCTATTACACAAAATTATTATTTAGAGGTATCTTCACCAGGTGCAGAACGTCCATTAAAAAAAGATACTGATTTTAAAAAAGCCGTTGGCAAGTTTATCTATGTGAAGACTTATGAGCCTATTAAGGACATGAAGGAATTCCAAGGCTACTTAACATCTTATGATGAACATACATTAGTGATGGAAGTACCCGTTAAAACACGGAAAATTACAGTAACAATTGAACAAGAAAAAATCGCCTTGGCACGTCTTGCCATCGATTTTTCAGCATAATGCATATTTAGGAGTGAAAATAAAATGAGTAGTGATTTGTTAGATGCGCTAACGGCGCTGGAAGAACAAAAAGGAATTTCAAGAGATGTGTTAATCGAAGCGATTGAGGCTGCATTAGTAACAGCTTACAAGCGCAACTTTAACCAAGCTCAGAATGTTCGAGTAGACTTAAATTTAGACAAAGGCTCAATTCGTGTGTTTTCACGTAAAGATGTTGTTGAAGAAGTTGACGATGATCGTTTACAAATTGCAATAGAAGATGCAAAGGCTATCAATCCTGCTTATCAATTAGAAGATATTGTTGAGCAAGAAGTAACACCTCGTAATTTTGGCCGTATTGCTGCACAAACAGCGAAGCAAGTCGTTACACAACGTGTACGTGAAGCAGAACGCGGTTTAATTTATGAACAATACGTAGATCGAGAAGATGATATTGTAACTGGTGTTGTTGAGCGTTTAGATGCACGTAACATTTACGTAGGTCTTGGGAAAGTAGAAGCAGCATTACCACAAAACGAACAAATCCAAGGCGAAACATACAATCCACATGATCGTATTAAAGTCTATATTACAAAAGTTGAACGTACGACACGTGGTCCACAAGTAATCGTATCACGCACACACCCAGGCTTATTACGTCGTTTGTTTGAAATGGAAGTGCCTGAAATTTATGAGGGCATTGTAGAAATCAAATCAATTGCTCGTGAAGCAGGGGACCGTTCTAAAATTTCTGTTCATGCACATAATGAAGAAGTTGATCCTGTTGGCTCATGTGTAGGTGCAAAAGGTGCTCGTGTACAAACAATTGTTAATGAATTAAACGGTGAGAAAATTGATATCGTTGAATGGTCAGAAGACCCTGTTGTATTCGTAGCAAATGCACTAAGCCCATCAAAAGTATTAGATGTGCAAGTAAATGAAGAAGAAAAATCAACAACGGTTGTAGTTCCAGATTACCAATTATCTTTAGCAATCGGTAAACGTGGTCAAAATGCGCGTTTAGCTGCGAAATTAACTGGCTGGAAAATTGATATTAAAAGTGAAACAGATGCACGTGAGTTAGGTATTTATCCATCTGCAACAAGCACGTTCGTACCTGCTGAAGATAGCGACTTCGAAGCAGCTGCAGTTGACTTATATCAAGACGACGAAGAATAAGTAAGAAAGCCCGTGTGACTGGTCACCTGGCTTTATTCAGTGGGCGTTCCCAGGCCGACTGAATAAAGCCAGAAACTGTGGCAAAGGTCCTGAATTTTGAGAGGCGTAATTGTACTCCACAATGTTCAAATCACAAAATTCCACCTTGCCGTATTGGTTATGGCTAGTCCACCTCTTACGAAGCTTCAGAGAGGAAAGGTGATTCTTATGGCGATTAATAAAAAAGTACCACTTCGAAAATGTGTAGCTACTGGAGAAATGCTACCAAAAAAAGAAATGATTCGTGTTGTTCGCTCAAAAGAGGGCGAGGTAAGCGTTGATGTTTCAGGGAAAAAACCTGGACGGGGCGCCTATGTTTCAAAGTCTGAACAGGCGGTTGACATCGCGCGTAAGAAAAATGTATTAGGGCACCAACTTGAAGCGAAAATTCCTGAAGAGATTTATGAAGAGCTACTATTGCTCATTCGTCGGGAGGCTATTTTATGACCAATCAAGCAGTGTTTAATTTGCTTGGT
The DNA here is from genome assembly GCF_038008685.1 of Lysinibacillus sp. FSL W8-0992. NCBI lineage: Bacteria > Bacillati > Bacillota > Bacilli > Caryophanales > Bacillaceae > Lysinibacillus > Lysinibacillus sp. FSL W8-0992. The sequence continues at coordinate 4,133,517 of NZ_JBBOZQ010000001.1, read as the reverse complement.
ATAGCGGCTAGAGCCCGAAAAGTTATTTCAGGTGAAGAGTTAGTAGTAAAGGAAGTCCGCAATGGTAATGCTAAGCTTGTATTGCTAGCAAACGATGCTTCTAAAAACTCTAATAAAAAAATTCAAGATAAATGCACTTATTACAACGTTGAGTATCATGTAATTGGCGATCGTTATGATCTAGGACATGCTACAGGTAAGGAAGCCCGAGTGGCTTTAGCTATTACCGATAAAGGTTTTGCAAGTAAATTGTCTAGTCTACTCAACGAAAAATAATCGGGGGTGAGCAGATGACCAAAATCAGAGTTCATGAATATGCCAAACAAGTGAATAAATCGAGTAAAGAGGTTATTGAAGCGCTAAGTAAACTAAATGTGAGTGTAACAAACCATATGTCAATGTTGGAGAACGACACAGTGGTAAAGTTAAACCAATCATTTAAAGCACCAACAGATAAAAGAGACGCAAAACAGCCTACTCAAAATGTAACACAACGATCTCAAGCGAATGGACAACAAAAACCACAGCAATCGGTGAAAAAGCAAGATGGACAAAAGCAGCAGTCTGCTACTTCTAAGCCGAAAGCGAATAATTACAATCAACAAACGCAACAAAACTCAAATTCGTCTAACGAAAAATCTAAGAATACTAAAGGTAATCAAAATCGAAATATGACACAAAATAATAATAATAACAATAATAATAATAATCGTAGAGGCGGCGGTGGATACAACCAACGTCCAAAACCAGGAATTCACGGCGGTAAACGCCGTCATCCAAAAACGCATCAACCAACAATACCAATGAAACAAAAAGAATTACCAGAAAAAATTACATTTGTTGAATCACTTTCTGTAGCTGAATTAGCTAAAAAATTATACCGTGAGCCATCTGAAATCATTAAAAAATTATTTATGCTTGGTGTTATGGCTACAATTAACCAAGAATTAGATAAGGATGCAATCGAGTTAATTTGTGCAGACTACGGTGTAGAAGTTGAAGAAGAAATCCGTGTGGATATTACGGATTTAGAAACGCACTTCGAAACAGAGGAAGTTAATGAAGCTGAATTATCAGAACGACCTCCTGTAGTAACAATTATGGGTCACGTTGACCATGGTAAAACAACGTTACTAGACTCAATTCGTCATACTAAAGTAACTGCTGGAGAAGCTGGTGGTATTACACAACATATTGGTGCATACCAAGTAACTGAAGGCGACAAAAAAATTACGTTCCTTGATACACCTGGACACGCGGCATTCACAACAATGCGTGCGCGTGGTGCGAAAGTAACAGACTTAACAATTTTAGTAGTAGCGGCAGACGATGGTGTAATGCCTCAAACAGTTGAAGCGATTAACCATGCCAAAGCTGCAGAAGTGCCAATTATTGTTGCTGTTAACAAAATGGATAAACCATCAGCAAACCCTGATCGTGTGATGCAAGAATTAACTGAGCATGGTCTTGTACCTGAAGCTTGGGGTGGCGAAACGATTTTCGTCCCTATTTCAGCATTAAAAGGTGAAGGTATTGACACATTGTTAGAAATGGTCTTACTTGTTGCCGAAGTTGGAGAGTTAAAAGCAAATTCAGATCGTTTAGCACTTGGTACTGTAATTGAAGCACAACTTGATAAAGGTCGTGGTTCTGTTGCAACACTATTAGTACAAGACGGTACATTAAAAGTCGGAGATCCTATCGTAGTTGGTCACGCTTATGGCCGTGTACGTGCTATGGTCAACGATAAAGGTCGTCGTGTGAAAGAAGCAGGCCCATCAACGCCAGTAGAAATTACAGGATTAAACGATGTGCCACAAGCTGGTGACCGCTTCGTTGTATTCGAAGACGAAAAAACAGCTCGTCAAGTTGGGGAAACTCGTGCAATGACAGCTATTCAAGCACAACGTTCTGAAAAACAACGTGTAACGCTTGATAACTTATTCGAACAAATGAGCCAAGGCGAAATGAAAGAGTTAAACTTAATCGTTAAAGCTGACGTTCAAGGTACTGTAGAAGCTATGGCTGCTTCACTAATGAAGATTGATGTCGAAGGCGTAAATGTGAAAATTATCCACACAGGCGCTGGCGCAATTACAGAATCAGATATTTCTCTTGCAGCAGCATCGAATGCAATCGTTATCGGTTTCAACGTACGACCTGATATTAATGCAAAACGTGCAGCGGAAGAAGAAGGCGTAGATATTCGTCTACACCGTGTTATTTATAAAGTAATCGAAGAAATCGAGCAAGCGATGAAAGGTATGCTAGATCCAGAATTTGAAGAAAAAATTATTGGTCAAGCGGAAGTTCGTCAAACAATTAAAGTATCAAAAGTAGGTACGATTGCTGGTTCTTACGTTACAGAAGGTAAAGTAACACGCGATTCAGGCGTACGTGTCATCCGTGACAACGTCGTGATTTTCGAAGGCGAATTAGATACATTAAAACGTTTCAAAGACGAAGTAAAAGAAGTTGCAAGAGGATACGAATGTGGTATAACGATTACAAACTTCAATGACATTAAAGAAGGCGACATCATTGAAGCATACATTATGGAAGAAATTAAACGTGCATAATGATTGTATACGTTGAGGTAGAATTTATCGTTCAAACTGCCCATTCGTTAAAGGAAAAGCGCGCTGTTTTACAGCGTATGATTACTCGCACAAAACAGAAGTTTAATGTATCCATTGCAGAAATTGACCATCAAGATGTATGGCAACGTACGAAATTAGCGCTTGTTGCTGTTTCTTCCTCGAAAGAAGCAGCAGAGCGTGAAATCAATCATGCTCTACATTATTTAGAGTCAAATCCGTCTTGGGAACAGCTTAATGTGTGGCGAGACTATTTATAAGTAGTAAGGATATTTGCGATAGTTGCAGGAAGGCTGATGTGGCGTGTGAACATGCGCCATCATCATTCGCCTGTAGCGTAAATATTTGAACATCGAAATTGAGGTGACTAATTATGTCTCTACGCTCAAACCGTGTTGCTGAGCAAATGAAAAAAGAGCTTGGTGATATTATTGGCCGTAAAATTAAAGATCCGCGTGTTGGCTTCGTTACTGTTACTGGTGTAGATGTAACAGGTGATTTACAACAAGCAACAATTTATATTACATCTTTAGGCAATGAACGGGAACGTGAGGAAACGCTAAAAGCTTTAGTAAAAGCAGCTGGCTTTATCCGTTCAGAAATCGGTTCTCGTATCCGTTTACGTCGAACACCAGAGTTAATCTTTGAATTCGATTCATCGATTGAATATGGGAACCGTATTGATTCATTGCTACGTGGTTTACACAAAGAATAAGCACAACAGTAAAAGTCTGCCACATGCATCTTCATGCAGGCAGACTTTTTTTATGCAATTTTGTTTAAGGGGGATTTTTATGAATGGTATTTTACCGCTGTGGAAAGAACGTGGCATGACAAGTCATGACTGCGTCTTTAAATTACGAAAAATATTGCGTACAAAAAAAGTAGGCCATACGGGCACATTAGATCCAGGAGTGGAAGGTGTTCTTCCAATTTGTATCGGACAGGCAACCCGCATTGCAGAATATTTAACAGATGCAGGTAAGACTTATGAGGCAGTGATTTCAATTGGGCGAACAACGACAACTGAAGATGCCGAAGGAGAAACAGTAGCCGAAGATAACACAAATAAGTCGTTTACACGTGCGGAGCTGCTCGATGTATTAGCTTCCTTAACTGGTATCATTAATCAAACGCCACCGATGTTTTCAGCTGTAAAAGTAAATGGCAAACGTTTATATGAATATGCTCGTAAAGGTGAGACTGTTGAAAGACCAACAAGACAGGTTACAATTTATGCATTAGAGTTACTTGATGAGAAGGAAACTTACGAAGGACATGAAATTACATTCCCTGTAAGAATCTCATGTAGCAAAGGTACGTATATTCGTACACTTGCTGTACAAATAGGCGATGCACTTGGATATCCTGCACATATGCATGAGCTTGTGCGAACAGCATCAGGTACATTTACGCAAGATAATTGCTTTACACTGGCACAAGTTACAGAATTAATGGAAAATGAACAAATCAATACATGCATACTTCCTGTAGAATATGCATTATCAGACTATCCATATATTGAAATAACTGCCGCTAATGAAAAAGAAATTTTCAATGGACAAGTGCTTCCAGCAGATGCATTATTAAAGGTGCATGATAAAATTGTGTTTGGAATCAAAGGAAAAGCATTTGCGGTTTATCAAGCCCATCCGACTAAGGAAGGGTACATGAAACCACATAAAATGTTTCCGACGATAGAGTAGGAGGATTTTTTGTATGGAGGTCATTCATTTAAAATACCCACACCAATTACAGCAACGAGAAAGCATACAGCCTTACTCATTGGCAATTGGCTTTTTTGATGGTGTACATATTGGACATCAGGCGGTTATTGCTGCTGCCAAGCAAGAGGCGGACAAGCGACAAATTTCAACTGCCGTAATGACATTTGATCCGCATCCATCTTTAGTGCTAGGCGGACGAAATGAAAAAGTATTCTATATTACATTATTACAGCAGAAATTGCAGCTGTTTGAAGAACAAGGTGTAGATACTGTATTTGTTGTCCATTTTACATCGGACTTTGCAAAGCTGTCACCTGCTGCTTTTATTGATACATTTATTCGAGGATTAAACATTCAACACGTTACAGCAGGCTTTGATTTTTCGTTTGGTGCATTTGGTAAAGGCACAATGGAAGATATGCGTGCATTAAGTAATGGGGAATATGGTGTAACAGTTGTCGATAAGAAAACCGATGCGCTTGAGAAAATTAGCTCAACGCGTATTCGTAAGTTATTGCAGGAGGGGGATATGGAGGCAGCAAGAATGCTTCTAGGGCGACCTTTTGACATAAAAGGTATTGTTGTGCATGGCGATAAGCGCGGACGTACGATAGGCTTCCCTACTGCCAATGTTCAAGCATTAGAGGGCACATACATCCCAGCAAGTGGTGTGTATGCTGTTCGTCTACTTGTGCAAAATAATTGGTATGATGGCGTATGTAATGTAGGCTATAAACCAACATTTAAAGATCCTAATGACAAGCAACTGTCTATCGAGGTTCATATTTTAAACTTCGAGAAAAACATCTATGGCGAGGAAGTGCATGTTGCTTGGTATAAACGTATTCGAAGCGAGCGTAAATTCGACGGAATCGAAGCGTTAAAAACACAAATAGAAAAAGATAAGCAAGAGGCTATTCACTTTTTTAACGTAATCGAGTAGACGCTGTCAAAATGCATGCAGAGTAAAATGGTATTAAATAGGATAGAATCACTCCCTCTTACAGTACTGTTTCGCTTACTCAGCACTATTTGCTTGAGGTCTGTAATGCTTGGACGTTTGCCAGAACAACGTTATTACTTGCTTGACCCATTATTTTATGGTAACATTCATAAGTGCATAAAGTGCTTAACCTTAGCTCGGTATACCGATGACTCCAACGTTTACTGTGCTAATGGGGATTAAACAATTATTTAGGAGGTCAATACAAATGGCTATTACAAAAGAACGTAAAAACGAAATTATCGCTGAGTACCGTACTCACGAAAGTGACACTGGTTCTCCAGAAGTACAAGTTGCAGTTTTAACAGCTGAAATCAACGCTTTAAACACTCACTTACGTACACACAAAAAAGATTTCCACTCTGAGCGTGGTCTTCTAAAAATGGTAGGTCGTCGTCGTCACTTACTTAAATATCTTCGTGAAACTGACGTTCAACGTTACCGTGAACTAATCAATCGTTTAGGCTTACGTCGCTAATTGACAATCGAAAAGCGGGATTATTCCCGCTTTTTCTTTATGTTTATAAAACTTTCTAGCTATTCTTAAGTATTTACCAAGATTGATACTTGTAAATGGAAAGTGAATGACTAAGTGCAATTTAACAAAATAATCTTTATACGTAGGCTACTATAAACATGAATAGCAAAAAATAGCCAAATAAAATCAAAATATAAGCACAAAAGCAAGTAAAAACGCCATTAATACCAAATTAAGAAATAAATCCTAAATAAATTGGCAATAACTGAATTTAAATGTATGATTATTTCATGAAATATTTAGCATAGAACAAGCATTTTTGGTACACTTACTATTAGTACATACAGACGAGTAAGTGTTTTTATAATAGAGAGGGGTTCATTGAATGAACGAAAAGAAAGTCTATTCCTACGAATGGGCTGGCCGTCCACTTGTAATTGAAGTAGGACAGTTAGCTAAACAAGCAAATGGAGCAGCATTAGTACGCTATGGTGATACTTCTGTACTTGCAACAGCAACAATGTCAAAATCACCAAAACCACTAGATTTCTTCCCATTAACAGTAAACTACGAAGAACGTTTATATGCAGCGGGTAAAATTCCTGGCGGCTTTATTAAACGCGAAGGGCGTCCATCTGAAAAAGCGATTTTAGCAAGCCGCTTAATTGACCGTCCAATTCGTCCAATGTTCCCAGATGGTTTCCGTAATGAAGTACAAGTAATTTCAATGGTTATGTCTAATGATCCTGATTGCACGTCTGAAATGGCAGCAATGGTAGGTTCATCATTAGCATTAGCAATTTCTGATATTCCATTCGACGGTCCTATTGCTGGTGTACAGGTTGGTTATATTGACGGTGAATTCATCGTGAACCCAACAGTGGAGCAGTCAAACATCTCAACAGTACATTTATCTGTCGCTGGTAACAAAGATGCTATTAACATGGTTGAAGCAGGCGCTTTAGAAGTACCTGAAGAGATAATGCTAGAAGCAATTATGTTCGGTCATGAAGAAATTAAAAAAATAATTGCTTTCCAAGAGCAAATTATTGCTGAAGTAGGGAAAGAGAAATTACCTGTAACATTGTTTGAAATTGATGAAGCTATTCAAGCTGATATTAAAGCAGCATGTGAAACGGAAATGCATGATGCGATTCAAACTGCTGAAAAACATGCACGTGATGAAGCTATTAAAGCTGTGAAGGACCGTATTGTCGCTTCTTATGAAGAACAAGAAGCTGATGACACAACAATGAAACAAGTTCATACAATTTTAGATAAAATGGTGAAAGACGAAGTTCGTCGCCAAATTACAGAAGATAAAATCCGTCCAGATGGTCGTAAACTTGATGAAATTCGCCCACTTTCTTCAGAAACAGGGCTATTACAACGTACGCACGGTTCGGCATTATTTACACGTGGACAAACTCAAGCACTTTCAATTTGTACTTTAGGTGCACTTGGCGATGTACAAATTATCGACGGCTTAGGTGTAGAAGAATCAAAACGCTTTATGCATCACTACAATTTCCCTCAATTCTCTGTAGGTGAAACTGGTCCAATTCGTGGTCCAGGTCGTCGTGAAATCGGTCACGGTGCTTTAGGTGAGCGTGCACTCGAAGCAGTAATTCCTGATGAATCTGTATTCCCATACACAATCCGTTGTGTATCAGAAGTACTTGAATCAAACGGCTCAACATCACAAGCTTCAATCTGTGCTTCTACTTTAGCTATGATGGATGCTGGTGTTCCGTTAAAAGCACCTGTTGCTGGTATTGCGATGGGACTTATTAAAAAAGGTGAGCATTACTCAATTTTAACGGATATCCAAGGTATGGAAGATCATCTTGGTGATATGGACTTTAAAGTAGCTGGTACAGCTAAAGGTGTAACAGCGCTTCAAATGGATATTAAAATTGACGGTTTATCACGCAATATTTTAGAAGAAGCATTAACACAAGCTAAAATTGGTCGTATGCATATTTTAGAATCAATGCTTGCAACACTTGCACAGCCACGTGAGAAATTATCTACTTATGCACCGAAAATTGTTATCGTGCGTATCAATCCAGATAAAATCCGCGATGTAATTGGACCAGGTGGTAAACAAATCAACAAAATTATTGAAGAAACAGGCGTAAAAATTGATACAGAGCAAGACGGTACAATTTACATTTCTTCAGCAGATGAAGAAATGAACGCACGTGCAAAACAAATTATTGAAGATATCGTACGTGAAGCAAAAGTTGGCGAATACTACTTATCAACTGTAAAACGTATCGAAAAATTCGGTGCTTTTTGTGAAATCTTCCCAGGCAAAGATGGCTTATTACACATCTCTGAAATTCAAGAAGAACGTACAAAGCAAGTAGAAGATGTGTTAAAACTAGGCGATCAATTACTTGTGAAAGTTATTGAAATCGACAAGCAAGGTCGTGTAAACTTATCTCGTAAAGTAGTTATTCAAGAGGAAAAAGAACGCGCAGAACAAGATAAATAATTTTATAAAAAAAGGCTGCGTATGATGCGCAGCCTTTTTCAAATAAAACGGTTGTAAAAGGAGGAAATTATTTGGTACAAGTACATACATGTCAAAACGGTGTGCGTATTGTGTCTGAGCAAATTGATCATGTAAGATCCGTTGCTCTTGGCATTTTTGTCAATGCTGGTTCTCGCTATGAACTTCCAGAGGAGAATGGAATCACGCACTTTATCGAACATATGCTTTTTAAAGGGACAAAAACGCGAACTGCTCGCCAAATAGCAGAGGAGTTCGACCGAATTGGCGGAGAACTAAATGCTTTTACTTCAAAGGAAAACACATGCTATTATGCGAAAGTTTTAGATCATCATGCAGAGCTTGCCATAACAATCCTTGCAGATATGTTCTTTAATTCGACATTTTCGGAAGAAGAATTAGAAAAGGAACGTCAAGTAGTGCTAGAGGAAATATTAATGAGTGAAGATGCTCCTGATGACGATGTTCATGAAAAGCTTTGGGAAGTAATGTATCCAAATGATGCACTAGGACGTCCAATTTTAGGGACTGCTGCTACATTAAAAACATTTACTGCAGATGTGATTCGACAATATATGGCAAAACATTATGGACCAGAATCAATTGTAATTTCTGTGGCAGGAAATATTTCTTCCTCACTATTAACAACGATTGAAAATTTGTTCGGACATTACGAGGCTTCACCACTTGCTGTTGTACCTGTCCTGACAAACCCACAGTTCCATCCAGGAGAAATTACGAAAACGCGTGATACGGAACAGGCGCATTTAGCACTTTCTTATCCGGCAATCGGTGTCAAAGATCCAGATATGTATAGCTTTATTGCTTTAAATAATATTATTGGTGGAAACATGAGCTCCCGTCTATTCCAAGAGGTACGAGAAGAGCGCGGCTTAGCGTATTCAATTTTCTCCTATCAATCATGCTATGCAGATGTTGGAGCATTTACGATTTACGGCAGTGCAAGTCGCCAGCAGCTTTCGCAATTGCAACATACGATTGATGCTACATTACTTGATATTGTAGCGGGAGGCGTAACGGAGGAAGAGCTAGATAATGCTAAGGAACAGCTAAAAGGAAGCTTTGTACTTGGTCTTGAAAGTACGGGTGCACGTATGAATCGTAATGGTACAAGTGAATTAGTTCATCGAAGACATCGTTCAGTAGATGAAGTATTAGCGTCAATTGATGCTGTAACAATGGAATCAGTTGACCGACTCATTGCTAAAATATTAAAAGCAGAGCCTGCGATTTCAATTATCGGACCTGAAGCATAAAAAGAGCCTGAAACGAGGTCACAAAAATTTCATATTTTATTGCGAGGCATCCAACGGTTCGATTGTTGGATGCCTCGCTTTAGTGTGTAGACAAAGTTATAGATTTACACTACTGCAGTCGATTTCCGCTCGGGCTGTTTTGCAGGAGTATCGTATCGCCTACTGCTAGTGCCAGGCACTCAAACAATTTTTATGATTTATTAAGAAAAAATCCACGTAGACTTCTTCTAAAGAACGAACGCAATAAAAGACGCAACAGACCGTGGGACAGCGAGGGTTGGGGCTTACACGGTGCCAGCGGAAAGCGAAGTGGATATCCCTGATTTAGGAAACGATAGTATGCTGAGTGCCAGGCACCCAAACAATTAGGCACCCAAACAATTTTTTTGCTAGACAGACTTTCTGCGGAAAAGCGTCTACTCGGAGCGAATCACCTTTATTTAATTCTTTGTTTCCAGTTTCTAGCGAGGTATTTAACGATTCAATCGTTAAATGCCTCGCTTTTTTATTTAGTTATTGGTTCACATGCTACAACTGGAAGAAGCAATATAAGCTATGCATATTTTTCAATTGGAAAAGATATTATCAATTAGACGTTGCTATTATCAATGAACTCTGATATTATGAATGACATTGAATATCATTATCAGTTAGTAGGGAGATAGAAAATATGAAAAAGTGGGTTTGGGTTAGTCTTTTAGTAATAGTATGTGCATTAGCAGGATGTGCAAAGCAAGAAGAAAAAGGTGTAGAAAAAGAAGCAGATAAACCAGAACAACAAGAAGTAGCAACAGATGAAAAAGAAGATGCATCAGAAGCATTAGAAGACGGCGTAGATGAAGAAGCATTTCAAAAAGCTTTAGCAAGTTTCCCGGCAGAGGTGCCTGACAAGATCGTCACTACATCTGTCCCGTTAACAGAGATGCTTCACCTATTAGGAATTACACCAGTGGGAGTTCCAACATCGACAAATCCACTTCCTAAAGATTTTGAGGCAATTACGAAAATTGGCTCACCGATGGCACCGGATTTAGAAGTCATTTCAAGTTTACAAACAGGTTTAATTATTGGGGCATCAGCTCTTCAAAGCTCTTTGGATCAAGCATTAACAGGGATGAATATTCCAACAGCATATTTACCAACAGAGTCATATGATGATTTAAAATTAAGTTTCAAAGTACTTGGTACATACTTTGGAAAAGAAGATAAAATGAATGAAGTGCTACAAAGTATTGTAGCGAAGGAAAATGAACTAGAAACACAGGGGAAAGGCAAGGAACTTCCATCTGTAATGCTAGTGATTGGTACATCTGATTCATTCATGGTTATGAACGAAAAATCATATTTAGGTAGTTTAGTTGAACGTTTAGGTGCAGATAATATTGCACAATCCGTGTTAAAAGCAGAATCAACATATTCACCAATGAACTTAGAAGATATTGTAGTAGCTGATCCTGATATGATTTTCGTGTTAGCTTCAGGTGATCATGGAGCGAATGAAGATAAATTTAAGCAAGAAATTGAGAAAAACAGTGCATGGACGCAATTGTCAGCTTATAAAAATGACAAAATCTATATGCTTGATTATAGTACATTTGGTGTGACTTCCATTGCCAATGTAGAAACAGCACTTACAACAATTGCAGATTATTTCTACAAGTAAGAATGAGGTTTAACTATGATTAGTACAACGAGAAGTCGCATAATCGTAATCGTTACCTTTGTGCTGACATTAATAGCAGCGATTGTTGCCATTGGACTTGGAAGTGTCCATATTACAATTCCAGAAATACTATCAACGATATTAAATGGCCGGACAAATGAAGGTGTGTATACAACGATAATTTGGGATATTCGACTGCCACGTGTGTTACTAGCATTGATTATTGGCGCAAATATTGCAATTTCAGGTGCGCTATTGCAGGCGGTGATGGGAAATCCATTAGCTGACCCAGGATTGACAGGTGTAACAAGTGGTGCTGCTGCCTTTGTGTTAATTATTATGTTAGCGAATCCGGAATTCACAAGCTACATTCCGATAGCAGCATTTGTTGGGGGCTTGCTTGCGGCAACAATTGTTTACGCATTAGCTTGGCGCCGTTCAGGTATTTCACCAATTACCATTATTTTGTCAGGTGTTGCTGTCAATGCATTAGGTGGGGGCATCATTGGTTTCCTATCCATCATGTATAGTGATCGTCTTCCTTCTGCCGTGCAATGGTTAAATGGTAGCCTTGCTGCGAAGGGAAATGCTTCGCTACATATGATTTATCCGTACGCGATTATCGGTTGGATTGTATCAATCTTTGCTATCCGAAAGGCGAATATTATCCGCTTAGGAGACCAAGTTGCAGTGAACCTCGGCGAAAATGTAACACGTATTCGTATTATGTTATCAATTTTAGCTGTATTTTTAGCGGCTATCTCAGTAGCGGCAATTGGTATGATTGGTTTTGTCGGCTTAATCGTTCCACATATGGCGCGCATGCTTGTAGGCTCAGACTATAAGTACATGCTTCCGATGAGTATGGCGATGGGCGCTATAGTATTACTTATTGCAGATACAGGTGGTCGGACATTATTTGCGCCACTAGATATTCCAGCAGGGATTATTATGGCTGTTATTGGTGGACCTTATTTCTTATATTTAATGCGAAAGAAGGCGTTTTAATTGTTAAAAATTGAACAGCTATCTGTCCGTTATGAGCAAAAAGAAGTTGTCCATAATTTTTCATTTGATGTCAACAAAGGAGAGGTACTATCCATTATCGGGCCGAATGGCTCTGGAAAGTCTACTATACTAAAGGCCATTGCACGTATGCAGCCTTACAGTGGTGGGACAATTACCTTCGATGGCGAAAATATACGTCGACTTTCGTCTAAAGAAATTGCACAGAAAATGTGTATACTTAGTCAGCGAAATCAAGCACCAGCAGATATTTCAGTTCGAAATTTAGTCGCTTATGGTCGCTATCCACATAAAAAATGGTTTGAACGTTTAAATGCAGAAGATGAAGAAATCATTGATTGGGCATTAGAGAGAACGCAGTTAATGCATTATCGAGATCAACCAATTGCGGCGTTATCTGGTGGAGAATCGCAACGCGCATGGATTGCGATGGCATTGACACAACGACCACAAATTTTATTATTGGATGAGCCTACGACTTATTTAGATATTGCCCATCAACATGAAGTACTGGAATTAGTACGAGAGCTTAATCGTGAAATGGGGATGACCGTTGTTATGGTAATCCATGATCTAAATCAAGCATCTAGTTATAGCGACCAAATTGTCGTTGTAAAGGATGGATACCGAGCACAAATTGGTACGCCTGAAGATGTGATGACAGAAGAAATGATTCAGCAAATTTACCGGATGGAAGCGGAAATTCAATATGTATCATGGGATTCCGCTCCACGAATTCAATTAAAAAGTACTGTGAAGGCATAGGAGGAATTAGGATGCAAAAAGAAATTAACATGGACCAAATTAAACAGGATTATGAAGCGTTTATACAAGGTAAAAAAAGTTGTGTTCTTAGTCTTGTAGATGCAGAAGGTAAGCCGTTCAGCAGTACTACACCATTTGTGCGACTAAACGGGAAATTTTATGTTTATATTAGTCGGATTGCTGAGCATTTTAAACTAATGGAGCAGTCTCAATTTGTAGATTTAATATGTGTAGCAGACGAGGCAGTAACAGCTAACCCGTTTGCGACAGAGCGTGCACGTTGGCAATGTACACCAACTTTATTAGGTAATGAAGGCTATGAGGAAGTGTTTGCATTATTCGATGAAGTGCATAATGCGAAAATGATGCAATTATTGCGCACACTTGATTTTTCACTATTTGAGCTAACACCTTTAGAAGGTCGTTACGTTGTCGGTTTCGGTAAAGCGTTTGATATTGATGTAACTACTGACACTTTAAAACATGTAGTAATTGATAAAAAATAGCATAAACGTGAGCGTTTGATTTTCGCTCCGACTGTGCGCTTAAGCAACGCCCCGCGGAAAGCGAGCAACCCGCACCGGAAATTAGCCTTCACCTTTACAAAGCAAGCCCCACCGTGGTTTATTTCACGGTGGGGCTTGTCCTATTTATGAATATTATTGGTCAGTCGGATTGTTGTTAGCATTAATAGATCTCTTTAGCTCTATACAGCACATGGCATTTTCGAAAAACGAAAATACTGATGATTACGCTAATTACTGTTGGTATTAAAATGACTGACAAATTGACAGCTACCATTGATAAATAATAATGGATTGGAAAATTAACGGAAAAAATAAGTAATACATAAACGATCATTCTAAAGGAACGCATCCCTTTAGTCTCCTCTATATGGTGTGTATAAAATTGCGTACAAACAAGCAAAATAGCACAGCTAATATTTGCGAAATAAATAGCGAAATGCTCGAAGCTATTGCTATGCTCGTAAAACGGTGAAAAATAAATAGGGGCAGATGTGATAAACAGTAGTGCAATTAAGCCGTAACAATAAAGATAGTCCGCTTGTAACTGCATCTTTTTCGTTAAAGGAAGACTATTAACAAACAGTTCCCACTTCGCTTTATGATCTTGCGTATACATGCTTTCGACTATCGTCGCAGAAAAAATTAACGCAAATATGACGATAGAAGAGGCACTGAAAAAATGTAAGTTTATGAAAGTAATGGACAAACTAATTATAAGCAACAAAAGTATATACCATTTTTGCATAGACAATCTATGCCATAATAAAGCTTTCATAGTGCATGCAACCTCCCTCCTAAAATTCCTTACGTTTATAGATTGCTGTTGAAATAAGAGAAGATAACCATAAAATAAAAAGTCCGATAAAAGGTGCGAGATAGCTCAAATGTTGTAGTTTAGAAACAACTAGCAAAATATTCGCAAAGTACTCATCTAACATACCGATAATCAAGCCTGGAATAAAGCATAGGAAAATAAGAACGAATCTCCCTTTTACAGAGCCGAATTTTATATAGATTGGTAATAATAAAGCAAGCATACATAATGCTGCCGCAATAATAAGGTTAAATGTAAGGAAATAATTAGCTGTTTCCCAATTGTTGGTGAAGTGATTAATTATAAAAACAATAGGTAACGCAATAATCAATGCGATAAACATTAGAAAAAGGCTGAGCATGTATTTGCTAAGGACAATTTCGCTCTTTGAAATGGGTAAAGTATTGGCATATTTATCAAAATCACATAGTTCATCATAAGTAAGAGCAGTAACTGCTTGAATAATTAGGATAAATAAAATAAAGGGAAAAATAAAATAACCTTGCCCAAACACAATGGATATAAAAAGAATGGGGAAAAGAAAAAGGACTTGTGTCTTTAATTGCCGTTGAATGGTCATTAAATCTTTTACTAGAAGAGCAGTCATAATTGAACACTACCTTTCACGTAAAATAGCATGATATCTTCAATAGTAGGCCTTTCAACGGTAAATGCTTCACTTATTTCATTTTTTAGAACAAGTACCTCAAGCCCGAAAGCGCCATTACGTTTGCGGATAATGGCTTGCTCTGGTAAATCGCTTACTTCCTCTTTGTTCCCTTTGAAAATACCGTAGTCATACAGTAAGACATCCTTGCTTTCACTAAATAAAATTTCACCATTATGAATAAATGTAATATAGTCAGCTATCTTTTCTAAATCACTCGTTATATGTGATGAAAATAAAATGCTATGTGTCTCGTCCTGCATAAAATCTAAAAACAAGTCGAGAATTTCATCACGTATAATTGGATCTAGTCCACTTGTCGGTTCATCTAAAATCAATAATTTTGGATGATGCGATAACGCTAATGCAATTGATAGCTTCATCCTCATTCCTCGAGATAATTCTTTTACCTTTTTTCGCTCAGGTACTTTAAATTGTGCCAATCGCTCAAAATAATAGGTAGAATCCCATGTTTTAAATACCTTTTTCATAAATTTGTCGAGCTGCGTCGCATTAAGCGTTTCAGGTACATGCAGCTCGTCGAAAACGACACCGATGTCGTTTTTTATCGCAAGCTCATGTTCGACAATATCTTTGCCGAATAGCAATATTTCGCCATATTCTTTTTTCAATAAATTGAGCATGCATTTAATAGTAGTTGATTTGCCTGCACCGTTCTCACCAACAAAGCCCATAACAGTTCCTTGTGGTACTGAAAAACTAATATCTTTTAATGAAAAGCCTTCAAAGATTTTGTGTAAATCATGAATTTCTATGGAATTCATTTAGTTGTCCTCCTCTACAATTAACGAAAGTAAGTCTCCTAATTCCTCTTTTGAAAGACCTGCAGTTTTGGCTGTCCTTACGGCTTTTTGCAGATGCTCCTCTACTTGACGCAATAATTCCTCACGGAGAAAGTCTTGGTTGCGTTCAGTGACAAAGCTACCTTTGCCAGCTACGGTTTCAATAAAGCCATCTCGCTCTAAATCTGCATAAGCTCGTTTTGTTGTCATTACGCTAATTTTGAGATCCTTTGCGAGTGCACGAATAGAGGGGAGTGCATCGCCAGCCTGTAATTTACTTGCTAAAATTGCCTCTTTTAGCTGTACAGTAATTTGCTCGTAAATTGGTTTATCACTCGCATTGCTTAAATGGATATGCACAAATTTTCACCTCTCATGTTTAACAAACTGTATATACACACTATACACAGTTCAGCCTAAAGTTGCAACATTGAAGTACTTTCAATATGGGGCACGATTTGCAAAAACTCGGCATATATTGGGTTAACGGCTCAAGGAGGGAGATGAGGCATGCTATTATCTGAAATGGTGGATAAAGAGTTAATTCAGGTTGAAGGTGGTGTACATTTTGGCATACTGGCACACACAGAATGCCTATTAGATGTGCAGACAGGTAAGATACATGGATTTGAGATTATTAAAGAAAAATTACCATTCCAAAAGAAGAAAGTGAAAGTTAGTGAAATGATTCCATGGCATGAAATTATATTAATTGGGGAAGATCGTATTTTATTTAACAAAACAACGACGGTACAGTCCGAATTTTTACAGTGAGGTGAGCTTTTGGAAAACGAAAAATGGCTGGTGATCGGCGAGGACTCAAGGTTAAAAGAATTAGCAACGATGCTGCGAAGCTCTTCACGTACAGTATTCTATAAAAGAACTTCAGTTTGGAATGAGGAGTTAAATAAACTTGTTTTAGAGTTCCAGCCCAATAAAATTATTCTACCTATACTTCCATTGAAGATAGAAGTAGAACAATTATATGGCATATCACAAGTTAAGTTTTATACTGGGCGATTGACAATGCATTGGAAGCAGTTGCTAGAAAAAAATGAAACTAATTGCTATTTACAGCAAGAGTCTTTTATTTGGCAAAATGCGAGGTTGACAGCGGAGGGATTTATCGCCACGTTCTACGGACTCGAGCAGAAATGTATTTACGGACAAAACTTTACAATCGCAGGCTTTGGACGCATCGCCAAAATGCTCGCTTCTTTACTCGTAAAGATGGGTGCTAACGTGCATATTGTTGCGCGTTCAGTGGTACAAGTGAGTGAAGCGAAAGCATATGGCTATAAAGCGTCTGATTTAGATGATCGAAAATGGTCGATACATGATGGGATTTTCATCAATACGATTCCTGCCAAATGGATTACAGAATCGTTTCAGGACCATGTGCCTGCTGTGCTATATGATTTAGCTTCAGAGCCAGGCTGTTTAGATATTGATGCTGACCAGTTACAGACATATGTACTATTGCCATCATTACCTGGGAAATACTTTGCACATGATGCGGCAGAAATTTTGTGCAAGGCAATAGAGGAGGAAGAAAATTGCTGACGGGTAAACGAATTGGTTTAGGCATTACGGCTTCACATTGCACGTATGAGGATGTTGTACCCAAAATTCAAAACTTTATCAATGCAGGGGCTACAGTTATCCCGATTATTACCCACTCTGTATTACACGCTGCTACACGTTTCGGTACAGGAGAAGAATGGATTGCAAAAATAGAGGAATTGACAGGACAAAAAGTGATTTCTTCTATAAAAGAAGCAGAACCATTTGGACCTTCCAATCCATTGGATGCAATGGTTATAGCTCCAATGACCGGTAATAGTATTAGTAAATTTGCCAATGCAGCGACAGATAGCCCTGTGCTGATGGCGGCAAAGGCAACATTGCGAAACGGTTCACCTGTCGTGCTAGGCATTTCCACAAATGATGCACTTGGCCTAAACGGCATGAATATTATGAAACTGCTCAATTCAAAAAACATCTACTTTATTCCATTCGGTCAAGATTCACCCCACGGAAAACCGAATTCATTAATTGCTGATTTTAATCAAATGGTCGAGACGGTTGATGCAGCAATTACGCAGAAAACGCAATTACAACCACTGTTGATACAATATTTCAAATAAATCATTAATTGCACACAATTTTCAGTATTTTTATGATACAATAGCACACATTATGGAACTTGTATTCAAGGAGAGATGACAGATGACTAAGCAGTTAACAGTTGCAGTTGTAGGGGCAACAGGAGCAGTAGGTTCAAAAATGATGGAGCAACTAATTAAACGAAAATTTCCAATCGGACATATTAAATTTTTAGCTTCTGCACGTTCTGCAGGAAAACCAATCGAATTTAATGGTAAGACATATACAATTGAAGAAGCGACACCAGAAGCTTTTGAAGGCGTCAATGTCGCTTTATTCTCTGCGGGTGGTTCTGTATCGGCAGTGCTTGCGCCTGAAGCGGCAAAACGCGGGGCGGTAGTTATTGACAATACGAGCCATTTCCGTATGGATCCAGAGGTACCGTTAGTTGTACCTGAAGTGAATCGCGGCGATCTTGCTAAACATAAGGGGATTATCGCAAATCCAAACTGCTCTACAATTCAAATGGTTGCAGCACTTGAACCAATCCGTGCAACATTTGGCTTAACGAAGGTATTAGTATCAACATACCAAGCAGTTTCTGGTGCAGGTATTTCAGCAATTGAAGAATTAAAAGCACAAAGCGCAAACTGGGATGCAGGTAAAGATGTAGAAGCGAATATTTTACCAAGTGGTGGCGACAAACGTCATTTCCCAATTGCTCGTAATGTCATTCCACAAATCGATAAATTTACAGACAATGGCTTTACATACGAAGAAATGAAAATGATTAATGAAACGAAGAAAATTATGCATGCACCAGAGCTAAAAGTAGCTGCTACTTGCGTACGTGTACCTGTCGTTTCAGGACATTCTGAATCTGTTTATATAGAAGTAGAAAAAGATACGACAGTTGAGGGGATTTTCGAAGTATTACGTCATGCACCTGGAATTGTATTACAAGATGATATCGCAACACAAACTTACCCAATGCCAATTTACGCAGAAGGGGAAGATGCTACTTTTGTAGGACGTATCCGTCAAGACTTAGACAATAAAAAGGGATTCCATCTCTGGATCGTATCAGATAATTTATTAAAAGGCGCTGCATTGAACTCTATCCAAATTGCAGAAGCAATGCTTGAGGATAAATTACTATAAGAGGGGTGTAAGGATGAATTTAGGTCGAATTGGAACGGCAATGATAACGCCGTTTAAGGAAGATGGTACGATTAATTATCCGGAATTAGAACGTATTATTAATTACTTAATAGATAATGGCACTGATTGCATTGTTGCATGTGGCACAACCTCTGAAAACCCAACTATGACCACAGAAGAAAAAATTGAAGTAGTAAGATTTACAGTAGAGAAAGTCGCAGGCCGTGTACCAGTTATTGCGGGTACAGGGGATAACGAAACGGCTTATTCTATCGCCATGACGCATAAGGCTGAAGAAAATGGTGCAGATGGTATTATGTTAGTAGCACCTTATTATAATAAGCCAAACCAACGAGGTATTTACGCGCACTTTGAAACTATTGCAAAAGAAACTAGGCTGCCTGTAATGCTTTATAATGTACCGGGACGTACAGGTGTGAACGTGGCATATGAGACGTCTGTTGATTTAAGTAAAATTCCTAATATCTCTTGGATTAAAGAGGCGAGCGGGAATTTAGATCAAATGGGCGATATTATTGAAAACGTTGAAGCTGTTGATAATTTCTTTGTATATAGTGGAGATGACGGATTAACATTACCGTTGCTTGCAATAGGGGGCGCGGGAGTAATTTCAGTTGCGTCGCATGTCGTTGGAAATGATATGCAGTTAATGATCCGAATGTTTGAAGAAGGAAATCACAAGCAAGCTGCGAAAATTCACAGAGCATTATTACCATTAGTACGTGCATTGTTTGCCCAACCGAATCCTTCACCAGTAAAATACGCAATGACTAAATTAGGATTTGATACATTAAATGTTCGTCTACCAATGGTAGAAATGACGGATGAAGAGAAAGCAAACTTTGATTTAGTATGGGAAACATACCAAGAAAAAGCGAAAAGCTTTAGATAGTGATAGATGATACTATAGACAAACTCAACAATACGAGTTTGTCTATAGTTTTTTTAACATTGCGGTGCCAGGCACTCAAACAATTTCTCTGCGATTTGCTGAGGTGTCAGGCACTCAAACAATTTAATGATAAGCTAAGTAAAAATCCACGAAGACGCCTGCGGGACTAACCCACAACGTAAGACGCAACAAACCGCGCGCACGCGAGGGTTGCAGCTTACACTGTGCCCGCGGAAAGCGGAGTGGATTTTTACGCCATAGGGGTTAAAATAATCGCATTACCTATATTTTTAATTTGTGCAAAAGCTTTGCAAACCGTATAATGAAAATAAGTGGTTGCTGTTCGGGATATTTTTTAGGAGGAAACAAATTGACAAAAAAGAAAAATGAACTAATTCGCATCATTCCACTAGGTGGCGTGGGCGAAATCGGAAAAGCAATGTGCGTAGTAGAAATTGACGAAGAGCTATTTGTAGTAGATAGCGGTTTAATGTTCCCAGAAGACGAGATGCTGGGCATTGACATCGTAATTCCTGATATTACGTATTTAGAAGAAAACAAAGAGCGTGTTAAGGGGATTTTCTTAACACATGGTCACGAGGATGCTATTGGTTCAATCGCTTATATTTTACAAAAAGTGAAGGCACCAGTGTACGGATCAAAATTAACTATTGCGCTCGCAAAAGAACATTTAAAAGAATTACCTGCACCACATCAGGTGAAATTCTTTGAAGTAACAAATCGAAGCCGTATGAATTTCAACTCTACGTATGTGACATTCTTCCATACAACACATAGTATTCCCGATTCATTAGGAGTTGTGTTCCATACTTCTGAAGGGGCGATTGTTCATACAGGGGAGTTTAAATTCGATCAGTCTGCGACAGGTAAGTTCAAGCCAGATTTAGCAAAAATGGCGCAATTAGGTGAAGAAGGCGTATTTATTTTACTTTCTGAGTCTTGTGAAGCAGAGCGACCAGGCTATACGACATCTGAAATTGTGATTGAGGAACAACTATCAAAAACTTTCCATTCAGCACCAGGTCGTATTTTAGTAGCTGTATACGCATCTAACTTCATTCGTATTCAACAAGTATTAACACAAGCTCAAAAATCATTCCGTAAAGTGGCGATTGTAGGGAAACCTCTAGAAAAAGCTGTTGATCTAGGTGTACAGTTAGGTTATTTAACGGTTGAAGAAGATACTATTATTCCTATCTCTGATATGCAAAAATATCAAGAAGAAGAAATTATTATTATCGCAACTGGTAATAGAGGCGAACCGCTAGACGCGCTGGAAAAAATCGTTCGTAAACATCACCGAGATATTAAGATTAAACAAAATGATACAGTACTCATTACGTTTACTCCGTCTCCAGGTATGGAAGTACAAATGGCTAACACAATGAACTCCATTGCAAAAGCAGGAGCTGAAATTTTGACATCGAGCAAAAATGTCCATGTTTCAGGGCACGGCAGCCAAGAGGATTTAAAGCTAATGCTGAATTTAATGCAGCCGAAATACTTTATCCCTGTTCAAGGTGAATATCGTATGCTTATTGCTCACTCTAAACTAGCTCAACAGTTGGGTATGCAAAAATCACAAATTTTCATCGCCGATAAAGGTGATATAGTAGAATATAAAAACGGTAAAATGCGTATGAGCGGTCGAGTACAAGCCGGCAATGTATTAATTGACGGTATTGGTGTAGGCGATGTTGGAAACATTGTTTTACGTGATCGTAAATTACTATCTCAGGATGGTATATTCATTGTTGTTGTCACATTAAACCGAGCACAAAAGAAAATCGCATCAGGTCCCGAAATCTTATCGCGTGGTTTTGTCTATGTACGTGAATCAGAGCAACTGATGGTGGAAGCATCTGAAATTGCGAAAACCGTCATTGAAAAATACGTTGGAAAAGATACATTTGAATGGACAAACATTAAACAAGAGATTCGAGATACATTGAATACTTATTTATTCCAAAAAACGAAGCGCCGCCCAATGATTATCCCAATCATTATGGAATATTAAAATTTTAAACGACTATTTTACGCACGTTGCTACTAACGTGACATTTACGTAGCGTTGCCGATTGAATTTTCAAAAGGTTTGCTGAATGTCTTATAAAAAAATGCGACATTGCTTAAGCAAGCAACCTTTGAAAAATGGACTTGCCCTATAAGCGAGAGTTGTATTTTAGAGCAAGGTAAGGGAAAGTAGCGAAAGAAGAAAGGATTTTCTAGCCGATAAAAAACGGTGGAAAATCCTTTTTTTGAAATAATCGGGTTCTACATGATATTATTCGCTACATATATAGAATGGATTGCAAAAGAAGGTGAAAAAGATGGCAAGTAGTAAAAGAAGAAAAACAACAAAAGCAAAACCAACATCTGACAAAAAAGAAATGCATCCACTCATGTACGAAATTTTTGGGCTCATCTTAATCGCAATTGCGGTCATTATGATTTTTGAATATGGCATGATTGGACGTATTTTACAAACAATTGCCATGTTTCTTTTAGGAAATTTACATTTTGCAGTGCCATTTATGCTGATATTTGTTGCATTGCTATTAATGATTGGGCAGAAAAAAGTAAGCATGAAAGACCGACTTATTTTAGGAATGTTTTTAATTGTGATGAGCTTGACTATTTTTAGTCATGGGATTTTATTTGAGCAATTATCAAAATCAGGTGGCTTATTATCTGAATCGGTTCTGAGAGAGTCGTGGCGAATCTTAATTAATTCGGAAGGTGTGGTTCATCGCAGTGATGCACTTGGCGGTGGAATGGTAGGCGCTTTGTTATTTAGTGGTCTTCACGTATTATTTGAAGCGACAGGTGCGAAAGTGGTTGCTTGGGTTATTTTCTTTATCGGTTTAATTTTAGTGACGGGCAAGGCACTTGTTCCGTATTTAGCTGAAAAAATGCCTGTGCTTTTTGGGAAATGGCAAAAAAAACAGCGAGAAAAGAAAAAAAATGCGCCAAAGAAAGCAAAAAGTCGTCGTTCAAGAGCAGAAAGTACTGCGGACGAAGTTGCAGCTGTTGATCACGCCCATGAAGTACATGAGGAAGAGGAAGTTTCTCATGAGCCAATTATCTCAGCCTTTACACAAAATGTATCACATGAACGTGAAGAACCACTGCCAATCGCTGAGCACGTAGAAATTGAAGAAGGAGAGCTTATTGATGACGTCCACATTGGAAGTGCAGATGCTGTTGAAAATGCAGATTATCAACTTCCCTCATTCAATCTTTTGCAAATGCCTCCACAGCACGACCAAAGTGGTGAATATTCCGTAATTCAGGCAAATGCGAAAAAGTTAGAGCAAACTTTGCAAAGTTTCGGGGTAAAGGCTAAAGTGACGCAAGTCCATTTAGGGCCTGCTGTTACGAAATATGAAATACTGCCAGATATCGGCGTAAAAGTAAGTAAAATTGTTAACCTTCAGGATGACCTAGCTTTAGCACTTGCAGCGAAGGATATTCGTATGGAGGCACCGATTCCTGGTAAATCGGCAATTGGTATTGAAGTTCCTAATAGTGAGGTAGCAATCGTGACATTGCGAGAAGTGCTAGAATCAAAAGATGGAGCGAAGCCAGATTCGTTGTTACAAGTAGCACTAGGCCGTGATATTACTGGACAAGCCGTGTTAGCAGAGCTTAATAAAATGCCGCACTTACTTGTAGCGGGTTCAACAGGCAGCGGGAAAAGTGTGTGTATAAATGGCATTGTGGTATCCATACTAATGCGAACAAAGCCACATGAAGTTAAGCTCATGATGATTGACCCGAAAATGGTGGAATTGAATGTCTATAATGGAATTCCTCATCTGTTAGCACCAGTTGTAACCGATGCTCGAAAAGCGTCACAAGCACTTAAAAAGGTAGTATCGGAAATGGAACGACGCTATGATTTATTTTCACATACGGGCACTCGAAATATTGAAGGCTACAATGGTCATGTACAAAAAGTAAATGAGCAAACAGAGGAAAAGCATCCGAAGTTGCCGTATATTGTAGTGATTGTCGATGAGTTAGCAGATTTAATGATGGTAGCCTCCAATGACGTCGAGGATTCCATTACGCGTTTGGCGCAGATGGCTCGTGCGGCGGGTATCCATTTAATATTAGCGACTCAAAGACCAAGTGTAGACGTTTTAACGGGTGTTATTAAGGCAAATATCCCTTCACGAATTGCATTTGCAGTATCATCAGCTATTGATTCGAGAACGATTTTAGATATGGGCGGGGCAGAGCGTTTGCTTGGCCGTGGCGATATGTTATTTTTACCTGCTGGTGCTTCTAAACCTAAACGAGTGCAAGGTGCTTTTTTATCCGATCAGGAAGTTGAAGCGGTTGTGAATTTTGTTATAGAACAACAAAAAGCACAGTACCAAGAAGAGATGATTCCGAGTGAAGAAGAGACAGTTTTAGAAGAAACGGATGAATTATTTGACGAAGCAGTCCAATTAGTTGTTAATATGCAGACAGCTTCGGTGTCCATGTTACAACGTCGTTTCCGTATTGGCTATTCTCGTGCTGCTCGCATAGTCGATCAGATGGAACAACGCGGTATTGTAGGGCCTCCAGAGGGCAGTAAGCCTCGACAAGTGCTTATTCATCAGTATGATAATTGATTCCTTAAAAAGGAAAAACAATCATTTTTTTCAGTATTTATGTCCAAATGTTTGCGACAAAAAGAAGGAAAAAATGATTTCTATAATTGATTTTGCTTAAAATAGTTTATTTCATTCTGCAAAAATGTTATATTTATGAACGATTAGTAGGAATGTTGTACATCAGATGTCTGATCTCTGATTTTGGTGGTGATTTATGTGACTATAAAAGCAGATCATCGTCATCTCTATCTTCAAGTAATTGATCGTTTAAAGTCTGACATTGAGACGGGCGTTTTTAAAGAAAATGAAAAACTTCCTTCAGAGTTTGAATTATCGAAATCACTAGGGGTAAGTCGAGCAACACTTAGGGAAGCGCTTCGACTGTTGGAAGAGGAAAATGTGATTGTGCGTCGACATGGGGTTGGCACTTTTGTTAATCCTAAGCCGTTGTTTACTTCAGGCATCGAGCATTTATCCAGTATTTCTTCTATGATCGAAACAGCAGGTATGGAACCAGGGTCTCGTTTTTTAAAGGCAACGGAGAATATCCCTTCTGATGAAGATTTAAAACGCTTCCAATGTGATGGCGAAGATAAAATACTCACGATTGAACGCGTCAGAACAGCGGACGGTGAGCCAGTAGTTTATTGTATAGATAAATTACCAGCAAGCTTCCTGCCTACTGACTTTGTTGACAAAAAAGAAGTTTCACTTTTCTCTGCACTTGAACAATCGGGTAAAATTCATGTTGCCTATGCTGTAACTTATATTGATCCAGTAGGGTATCATGAACAAGCATCACCGATACTAAATTGTGGTCGTGAAACTGCTCTTTTAGTATTGAAACAGCTCCATTATGATGATAATGATCAAGTAGTGCTGTATTCAAAAAATTATTTCCGAGCTGATAAATTCAGCTTCCATGTAGTACGTAAACGGGTGTAGAACATTTCTAAATTATTTTCCTGCTAATTACAATACCTCGGGGGGTTAACAAAATGAAAAAACGTAAATTTGGTTTAGTATTATCTTCAGTTTTAGCTGCAAGTGCAATTCTAGGTGCATGTGGTGCGAAGGACGAAGAAAAACCTGCAAAAGACAATGCATCAGGAGACAAAAACACTGAGGAAACTTTCTCAGTAGCGATGGTTACTGACGTAGGTGGCGTTGACGACAAATCATTTAACCAATCTGCATGGGAAGGTGTTCAAGCTTATGGTAAAGAACACAGCCTATCAAAAGGTGATGGTGGTTTCGACTATTTACAATCAGCTTCTGACGCTGACTATGAAACAAACTTAAACAACTTAATCCGTCGTGACTTTAACTTAGTATTCGGTATTGGTTTCATGATGGCAGATGCTGTTGAAGCAGTTGCAGCTGACAATGCAGATAACCACTTTGCATTAATCGATGCTGAAGTAAAAGCTGATAACGTTGTAAATGTTCTTTTCAAAGAGCAAGAAGGCGCATTCTTAGCGGGTGTAGCTGCTGCTAAAATGTCTAAATCAGGTAAAATCGGATTTGTAGGTGGCGTAGATATTCCAGTTATCAATCGTTTTGAAGCTGGTTTCGTTGAAGGTGCTAAAGCTGTTAACCCTGATATCGAAATTCAACGCAACTATACTGGTGCATTTGACAAAGCGGATCTTGGTAAAATCGCTGCAAACAGCATGTACTCTTCAGGCGTAGATATTATCTTCCACGCTGCTGGTGCAACTGGTAACGGTGTATTCTCTGAAGCTAAAGAACGTAAAGCAAAAGATCCTAACGCGAACGTATGGGTAATCGGTGTAGATGCTGACCAATACGATGAAGGTAAAGTTGATGATAAAACAAACATTACTTTAACTTCTATGTTAAAAGGTGTTAACGAAGCAGTAGTAGATATTTCAAACAAAGCAAAAAATGGTGAATTCCCAGGTGGTACAACAGTTGTCTACGGTCTAGCTGAAGACGGCGTTAAACTTGCTGACTCTCGTGGTGCAATTCCAGCAGACGTACAAGCTGTTATTGACGAATATAAAGAAAAAATTTCTAGCGGTGAAATCGTAGTTCCAGAAAAAGTGGAAAAATAATTCATCTCTTAATCATCATAAGGGCTTTACAACTGCCCTTATGATGATTTTTCAATCTATCGTTATATTTTGACTATTTGTAATACTCTGTTTGGATATATTTTATTTTTATATTATTTTTCCATATTGAAATAAGATTATTATATTATCGTAACTTAAGATAATGATGGTACCAAGTTAATAGAAGAAAGGTTTCTAACGATGACCTTTCCTGTATTAATTTATTTTTCTGTTAGAAAATGCCTTACCTTTAGGTGAGGTTCAATACAGGTGTTTTTTTATTTAAAGAAATTGCAACGCTTTTGAATAAAGTTAAACCTTAGGCTGGGCTGTATTGCAATAGAGGCAGGTAGAAATACACTAGAGTACAATTATTTTAGAGAAAATTGCCTAATAAGGGAGTGACAATATTGGAATACGTGATTGAAATGCTTGGAATCCGCAAAGAATTTGGTGATTTCGTAGCGAATAACAACATCACCCTCCAACTAAAAAAAGGCGAAATCCATGCACTACTAGGAGAAAATGGTGCTGGTAAATCGACTTTAATGAACGTCCTTTTTGGTCTGTATCAGCCAGAGGGTGGAGAAATTCGTGTTCGTGGGAAAGCTGTTAAAATTACAAACCCAAACGTTGCCAATGATTTGGGGATTGGCATGGTGCATCAACATTTTATGTTGGTGGAAAACTTTACAGTGACAGAAAACATTATATTAGGTTCTGAACCTACTAAGATGGGCGTAGTCAATATTAAAGACGCAGCGAAAAAGGTGCAAGCGCTTTCTGAGAAATATGGTCTAGATGTAGATCCTAATGCAAAAATCGAAGACATTACAGTTGGTATGCAGCAACGTGTCGAGATTTTAAAAACACTTTATCGCGGTGCAGAAATACTAATTTTCGATGAACCGACTGCTTCTTTAACGCCACAAGAAATCACTGAACTGATTCAAATTATGCGTCGATTAATCGCTGAAGGTAAATCAATTATATTAATTACGCATAAGCTGAAAGAAATTATGGATGTTTCCGACCGAGTAACAATTATTCGTAAAGGTGAAGGGATTGGGACGGTTGTTACGACTGAGACAAACCCTAATCATTTAGCTGAATTAATGGTTGGTCGTCAAGTAGAGTTTAAAACAGAAAAAATTGATGGAAATCCAACTGATGAAGTACTTTCAATTGAGAATTTAGTCGTAACTGACTATCGTAATATCAATAAAGTAAAAGGCCTTAACCTCACTGTACGTAAGGGTGAAATTGTTGGTATCGCTGGTATCGATGGCAATGGACAATCTGAGTTAATCGAGGCAATTACAGGCTTGCGTAAAGTAAAAGGCGGAATAGTGAAGTTTAACGGTAAAGATGTTACGAACATGAAACCTCGTAAAATTACTGAGGAGGGTGTTGGACATATCCCGCAAGATCGTCATAAGCATGGTTTAGTACTCGACTTCCCAATCGGTCATAATATTGCACTCCAAACATATTACCAACCGCCAATTGCAAAAGGCATTGTAATGGATTATAAAAAAGTATCAGAAAAAGCGAAGCAAATTATTAAAGAATACGATGTACGTACAGGTAATGGCGAAATGACGCCTGCCCGCGCTTTATCAGGTGGTAACCAGCAAAAGGCGATTATTGGTCGTGAAATTGACCGAAATCCGGACTTATTAATTGCGGCACTACCGACACGTGGACTTGACGTAGGGGCAATTGAATTTATTCACTCTCGACTTATAGAGCAACGTGATAAAGGAAAAGCCGTATTATTAATTTCTTTTGAACTAGATGAAGTAATGAATGTTTCAGACCGTATCGCTGTTATTTATGATGGTCAGATAGTGGATGAGTTAAATCCAAAAGAAACAACAGAGCAAGAGCTTGGTCTATTAATGGCGGGGCAAAGTAAAAAAAATAGCACAAATATAGCGAAGGAGGGGAACGACTAATGTCAAATCGTGTCATTAATATACTCGTTCCTATCATCTCTATTATTATCGGTTTAATTGTAGGTGCTATCGTAATGGTAGTCAGTGGCTATGATCCAATACAAGGTTATAGTGCTCTTTGGACAGGTATTTTTGGAGATTCATATTCAATAGGGAACACAATTCGTCAAATCACACCATATATTTTGGCGGGTCTAGCGGTAGCATTTGCCTTCCGTACAGGTTTATTTAACATCGGTGTTGAAGGTCAGTTAATTTTAGGTTGGCTTGCAGCAGCATGGGTAGGTTATGCTTTTGAACTACCAAAAATCATTCACTTACCGTTAGCATTGCTAGCAGCAGCAGTAGCTGGTGCATTTTGGGCCTTTATTGCAGGTTTCTTAAAAGCGAAATTTAAAGTCCATGAAGTAATTGCGACAATTATGTTAAACTATACAGCACTTTATATTGCGAATGCTGTTATTAAAAAATTGTCAGATGGTAGCTTTAAAACAGAACGTGTTCTTGAATCGGCTTCATTACGTTCTCCGTTTTTAAGAGAGCTTACAGACAATTCAAGTCTTCACTATGGGATCCTAATTGCACTTCTTATGGTAGTTGTAATGTGGTTCATTTTAGAAAAAACAACACGTGGTTATGAGTTAAAAGCAGTTGGCTTTAATCATAATGCAGCAGAATATGCTGGTATGAGTGTCAATAAAAATGTCATTTTAGCAATGACAATTTCAGGTATGTTTGCAGGCCTTGGTGGTGCGATGGAGGCGCTTGGTACATTCCAAAACGCATCGATTAAAGCTGGCTTCACAGGTATTGGTTTTGACGGTATTGCCGTTGCTTTACTTGGTGCCAATACACCACTTGGCGTAGTATTCGGGGCTTCGTTATTCGGCTCGTTAAAATACGGTGCTCTTAACATGCCAAATGCTGCAGGGATTCCTGAGGAAATCGTGTCTATCATTATTGCCTTAATTATCTTCTTTGTAGCATCAGGTTACGTTATTCGAGTAGGTTTACAAAAGTTAAGTAAGAAAAAGGAGGGACAATAACATGACCTTTTTAGAAATGTTATATTTCATCATCCCTTCTGCAATCCTATATGCGACACCATTAATTTTCACTGCAATCGGTGGTGTATTCTCTGAGCGTTCAGGTGTTGTTAACATCGGGCTAGAAGGTTTAATGATTGTCGGCGCATTTGTTGGTATTTTTGTCAATTTAGAGTTTGCAACACAATTGGGATCCGCAACAGTCTGGGTGGCAATGCTTGCAGCTGTTATTATAGGGGGGATTTTCTCCTTACTACACGCGGTAGCATCTATCACATTCCGTGCCGATCAAACGGTATCAGGGGTAGCTATTAACTTACTTGGTTTAGCGGTCACTGTATTCTTAGTAAAATTGATTTATGATAAAGGTCAAACAGATATGATTGACCAACCAATTCGTCGTTTTGCTATTCCATACTTACAGGATATTCCGTTCTTTGGACGTTTATTATTCCATGATGTATATAGCACATCGATTTTAGCCTTTGCAGTGGCAATAGGTGCTTGGTTTATTATTTATAAAACACCATTTGGATTACGCTTACGTGCAGTAGGGGAACATCCAATGGCTGCAGATACAATGGGTGTAAAAGTTAATAAAATGCGTTATATTGCCGTAGTTATTTCAGGAGCACTTGGTGGTCTTGGTGGTGCGGTTTATGCGCAAACAATTACACATGACTTTTCACACGCAACGATTGCTGGTCAAGGTTTCATGTCACTTGCAGCAATGATCTTTGGGAAATGGCATCCAATCGGTGCACTTGGAGCAGCATTGTTCTTTGGTTTAGCGCAAACATTAAGTATTGCAGGGAACCAAATTCCATATGTGCAAGAAATCCCAGCAGTGTATTTACAAATCTTACCTTACGTGTTAACGATTTTTGCGTTAGCAGGATTTATTGGTAAAGCAAATGCACCAAAAGCAAGTGGTCAACCATATATTAAAGGCAAACGATAAGTCTAAGACAGCATGTTTATTCGTTGAACTACTAGACCGAGTCGAAAGAAATGAAGCGAGTAAACAAAAGACTGGGCAATCAAGCCCAGTCTTTTGCCTTATACAAATAATAATTTACAAGCTTATTTTCACTTTCTGTATACATACTTTGGATTCTTTTTGCAATTATAGACAATAGACATGTATAGTATTTGTAGTACATTGTTATATTAAGAAAGATAGGAGGGTTTCATATGTTTAAAACAATACCTTTTGCAAAAGGTGTCAATTTGCATATCCGACAAACGACCCAATTTAAAACAGTAAATTTCTCGATTAAATGGAGAAGAGCATTAACGGCCAAATGTGCGTCTGAACGTACGGTGTTAACAAATGTATTGCAACACAGCAATGCAAAATATACAACAACTGCCGCATTTCGTAGTTTTTTAGATGACCTATACGGGACAGTATTGTATTTTGATACATCAAAGCGTGGTAACGAACATACGGTATTGATGAATATGGAAACCGTAAACGATCAATATTTGGCTAATACAAGTGTCTTAAATGAAGTACTAGGTGTAATGCATGCGGCAATTTTTGAGCCGAATTTAGAAAATGGTGTATTTAAAGAATCAATTGTAGAACGTGAAAAGAAAAT
The DNA here is from genome assembly GCF_038008685.1 of Lysinibacillus sp. FSL W8-0992. Classification (NCBI taxonomy): domain Bacteria; kingdom Bacillati; phylum Bacillota; class Bacilli; order Caryophanales; family Bacillaceae; genus Lysinibacillus; species Lysinibacillus sp. FSL W8-0992. Next base: position 4,102,158 of record NZ_JBBOZQ010000001.1, on the reverse strand, counting down.
GGTCATCCAACGTATTGAATCCATTTTTGACGATAAATCTCGTTTTGCACAAATGCGTCTGCAAGAAATATTACGTCCAAATGAACCTGCCTCTATTTCGGCAAATGGTACAGTAGAAGACATTAAAAATATCACACCGTCATCTCTGTTGGCAGCGTACGAATCAATGCTAACGACGGACAAAATTGATATTTATGTTGCAGGTGATATTAATGAAGATGAGCTTGTTGCAAAATTAAAAGAGGCTCTACCATTTAAGGACCGTATTCCTGAGGAAATTCCAACTGTATCGCCACAAAAACACCCACAAAATGATTATGTCCGTGAACAGCAAGAAATGAAGCAAGGTAAGCTGCATATAGGTTTTAGTACTCCTGTTCGATTTGGTGATGCTGATTTTGCAAAAATGCAGATTTTTAACGGTATTTTTGGTGGTTATCCGCATGCCAAGTTATTTATGAATGTGCGAGAAAAAGAAAGCCTGGCTTACTATGCCTCTAGCTCATATGCATCACACTATGGCTTATTATTCGTTGTGTCAGGTATTGAGGCGAAAAATGAAGAAAAAGCACTCAATCTCATTAAAGAGCAACTTGCTGTTATGCAAGCAGGGGAAATCACTGATTTAGAATTAGAACAAACAAAGGCGATGTTAACAAATCAGTTAAAAGAATCTCTTGATTCAGCGCGTGGTCAAATCGAAATTTTTGACCAATATAAAGATTTGCCTGAGGAGTTCTCTGTAGAAGCATGGGCAAATAAATGGCGAGCTGTAACGAAAGAAGATGTAATTGAAATGGCGAAGCAAGTGCAGTTAGAAGCGGTCTATTTCTTATCAGGAAAGGAGCAAGCTGCACAATGAAAACAATTGAATTCAAACAATTAGATGAAACACTTTACTATGAAAAATTAGAAAACGGCTTAGATGTATATATCTTGCCGAAAAAAGGCTTTTCAAAAACTTTTGTCACGTTCACAACGAAGTACGGCTCAGTAGATCGTACATTTGTACCGCTTGGTGAATCGGAAAGTATTACAGTGCCAGATGGAATCGCACACTTTTTAGAGCATAAAATGTTTGAAAAAGAAGATGGAGATGTATTCCAGAAATTTAGTGAATATGGTGCTTCAGCCAATGCATTTACTTCCTTCACTCGAACTGCATATTTATTTTCATCAACAGATAATATATATAAAAGCACAGAAACATTATTAAATTTTGTCCAAGAACCTTACTTTACAGAAGCTACTGTTAACAAAGAAAAGGGCATTATTGGCCAGGAAATTACAATGTATGATGACCAACCAGATTGGCGTCTATACTTTGGTACGATTGAAAATATGTATCATAATCACCCTGTGAAAATTGATATTGCGGGAACAATTGAATCAATTGACGGCATTACGGCTGACCATTTATACACGTGCTACAATACGTTTTATCATCCGTCTAATATGTTGTTATTTGCTATAGGTGCTGTCGAGCCAGAAGAAATGATGGCGTTCATTCGCGAAAACCAAGGAAAAAAAGAGTTTCCAGAGCCTACACCAATACAACGCTTCTTTGATGAAGAGCCAACAGATGTTGCCATAAAAGACCGTACATTACACATGGATGTTCAAAAGCCTAAGGTCTATATTGGTTTAAAAGCTCGAGAAACGAATTTGTCTGGTCGGGAAATGTTAAAACATGAGCTATCAGTACAAATTGCTTTAGAACTTATTTTTGGTCGCACTTCTAATTTTTATGAACGTGTGTATGATGAAGGTTTGATTGATGAATCGTACGCATTTGACTTTACTTTAGAAAATGGTTTTGGCTTTGCGTTAATTGGTTCGGATTCAACAGAACCTGATGCATTAGAAAAAGCGATTAAAGCCGAATTGGAAAAATACGAAAAAAACGCGCAATTTGCAAGTGAAGATTTAGAGCGCATTAAGCGTAAAAAAATAGGCTTTTTCTTACGTGCATTAAATTCAATTGAATTTATTGCAAACCAATTTACGCGTTACTCGTTTAATGATATGAATTTGTTTGATGTAGTGCCTGTCTTAGAAGAATTAACAATTGAAGATTTAACGCAAGCGTTTGCTTCTATTCAAGGAGAGTCTCAACAAACTGTGTTTAAAGTTTTACCAACAGAGAAGGGCGCCTAGTGAAAAAGTTTGCCCTTATATTAGGTGCATCAGGTGAGATCGGTCGTGCTATTTGCCACAGTTTGGCAGAGGACGGCTGGTCTCTCTATGTGCATTATTCAAACAATGAGCAAATGGCTCAAACATTATGTAAAACGCTTGTAAGTCGTTTTCCTGCTCAGGAATTTATGCTTGTACAAGGTGATTTTACAAAAATAACAGCGGCGCAAGCGTTAGCTTCCCAAATATTTAGTGTACAGGCAATTGTTTTTGCTAATGGTCAAGCGCATTATTCATTGCTGGAAGACACTACGGTAGAAGATATGGATGCATTATGGCGTGTTCATGTGCAAAATCCAATGCATTTAACGGCTTTATTATCCTCAAAACTCCGTACCCATGATGTGAGCTATGTGCTTTTTATCGGCTCTATTTGGGGCGAGGCAGGTTCCGCAGGTGAGGCACTTTATGCAACGGTGAAAGGCGCGCAGCATGCTTTTGTGAAGTCCTACGCCAAAGAAGCTGCATTGTCTCGCATTCGTGTGAATGCTATTGCGCCAGGCTTTATTAATACTTCGATGAATAGCCATTTAAGTGAAGAGGAATTGCAATATATTTTGGACGATATTCCTTTAGGAGCGGTCGGTCAAACAACGGATGTAGCGGAAATGGTTCGTTTCTACTTATCCGGCAAAGCAGACTATGTGACAGGACAAATAATTCGATTAAATGGTGGCTGGTACATATAATATTTCTTTTTGCACATACTACTTGTGTAAAGGAGGAGGAAACATATGACCATTTTAGAAAACTGGCAAAAATGGACATCTTTTTTAGGACAAAACGTAATGCAAGCTGAATCAAGCGGTATGCCAAAGAAAATGATTCAACAGGCTGCTGTCCAAATTGGCGAGTATTTAGCGACTAATGTCGATCCTAAAAATGAACAAGAGCGAGTGCTGTCGGATTTATGGGGCGTTGCCTCTGATGATGAAAAACATGCATTGGCGAATTGTGTCGTAAAACTTGTGCAAAATAAACATGTGCAATAAAAAAAGAGGAGAGCTACTCTCCTCTTTTTTCTATTAAAAATCGATAATATTGCGGAAAAGGGAACGTATGTAAGTCTATTTCCAATACTACCAAAAAAAATTAGTAAGAAATTAAAAATAACGCTATAATTCCATGTATTCTAACTTTCCATTACATAAAAAATCAGCTATGATGGAACTTATAAAAGATTTTTTACGTTAACTAATAGGAAGGGAACGAGTGTGTTTGAGCGATTGGTACTTTGAATATGAAATTCAGGTGAATCGCCCTGGATTATTAGGAGATATTGCTTCACTTTTAGGGATGCTTCGAGTCAATATTATATCAATTAATGGTGTCGATGAAGATCGACGTGGTATGTTAGTGCATACAGACAATGATGAAGCAATTGAGCGTTTTCGTACAATTGTTTCGACAATGGAACATATCCACGTTACTAAATTTCGACAACCTAAACTCCGTGATCGTTTAGCTATCAGGCATGGTCATTATATTCCACGAGATGCAGACGAAAAAAATACCTTCCGCTTTGTACGAGATGAACTAGGTATTTTAGTGGACTTTATGGCAGAACTCTTTAAAAAAGAAGGTCATAAGCTCATTGGAATACGTGGGATGCCTCGGGTTGGTAAAACAGAATCTATTGTTGCGGCAAGTGTTTGTGCCAATAAAAAATGGATTTTCTTATCGTCTACAATGATTAAGCAAACTATTCGTAATAAGCTCGCCGGCGATGAATTCAGTGACAATAATATTTTTATATTGGACGGTATTGTTACAAGGCGTTCCGAGGACGAGCGACATTTGCAACTAGTACGTGAAATGATGAATATGCCTTCTATTAAAGTAGTAGAGCATCCTGATATGTTTATTCAGCATTCTGAATATAAGATTGAGGATTTTGATTATATCATTGAACTACGTCATCACCCTGATGAAGAAATTACTTATGAAATAATGGAAAAAAATCATATGATGTCCGAATCCGATTCATTTGGAGGATTTAATTTTTAATTTGATATTAAAGTAGGTGTTATTAGTGGCAGAATTAGGTACTCGACTGAAAGAGGCGAGACTGTCTAAAGGCTACAGCTTAGACGATTTACAAGAAATAACGAAAATTCAAAAACGTTATTTAGTAGGGATTGAAGAAGGCAATTATTCAATTATGCCAGGTTCGTTTTATGTACGAGCATTCATTAAACAATATGCTGAGGCTGTTGGGTTAAATCCAGAGGAAATTTTAGAAACGTATAAAAACGAATTACCAGGCACAAAGAACGACCAAGTTAGCCAATCGATGACTCAAACTTCAACTAGAAGAAAAGTTTCAAAAAGCCCTTCAAATAAAATGATGGAGGCTATGCCAAAAGTCATTGTCGCTTTATTTATTATCGTTATTATTGTTGCAATTTGGGTTCTTTTACAATCAAAAAGTAAAACTGGAACAAATGAATATGATGATACGACGCCAGTGGTGGAGTACGATAAAAAACCAAAACCAATTGATAGTGAAAAAGACAAAGCGGAAGAAGATAAAAAGGCTCAAGCTAATAAAGATAAAGATTCGACAGATGAAACAAAAGATGAAACACCAGATGAAAGTAAAACTGAAGAAGATGTTAAGCAAGCGATTTCAGCAGGCACAATCGAAGCAGATGGCGCTACAACTTCTTACACGTTAACAGGTGCTGAAACATTTAAAATACGCATTGAAGTATCAGGTCCTACATTTATTGGTATTCGCGACCAACAGCAACAAGAATTACTTGCAGATACGCGTGTTTATAACGCAGGTGAAGTTGTTGAGTTTGATGCAACAGCGCAAAACTATGCTCGTATTCGTTTAGGCAATTCAACTCAAGCTAAGGTTTATATTAATGACGAACTTTTAACGTACGCACAGCAAATCGTAACGCAAAATATTGTCGTCAATTTCAATAAAGAACAGTAGTCATCCTAATGATGACTACTTTCTTTCATCATGAAAGGTGTTAGAAAAATGAACATTCCAAATAAAATTACCATTTCACGTATCTTACTTATTCCGTTCTTTGTAATTGTTATGATGTTTGATTTCGGCTGGGGAACAATGAACTTATTTAGTGCAGAAATGCCAGTCCATCATTTTGTAGGAGCTCTTATTTTTATTATTGCATCAACGACGGATTGGGTAGATGGTTACTATGCGAGAAAGTATGATCTTGTAACGACGTTTGGTAAATTTTTAGATCCTTTAGCGGATAAATTACTTGTCTCTGCAGCGTTTATTTTAATGGTAGAGCTTGGTATGGCACCGGCTTGGGTGATTATTGTTATTATTAGCCGTGAATTTGCGGTAACTGGTTTACGTTTAATTCTTGCAGGTGGTGGAGAAGTCGTAGCGGCGAATCAGCTTGGTAAGATTAAAACATGGGCACAAATTGTAGCTATTGCAGCTGCTCTTTTACACAATACAATTTTTGTGATTTTCGGTATCCCATTTGATACAATAATGCTATATATAGCATTGTTCTTTACACTATGGTCTGGATGGGATTATTTCTATATAAATCGACGTGTATTACTTGAGTCTAAATAAGAAAGGTCTTGTGAATCATGAATGCTGAAATCCTTGCAGTTGGCTCAGAGTTATTACTTGGACAGATTTCAAATACAAATGCAAAGTTTATTTCTAATCAGCTTTCTGAGTTAGGAATTAATGTGTTTTATCATACCGTTGTTGGCGATAATTCAAAACGGTTAGAGGAAGCAATAAGCATAGCGGAATCGCGCGCTGATCTTATCATTTTTTCAGGTGGTTTAGGCCCTACAAAGGATGATTTAACGAAGGAAACGATTGCTCGTCATCTTGGGCTAGATCTTGTAATCGATCAAGTTGCATTGTCATACATTGAGCAATTTTTTGCTAAACGAGGCATCTCAATGACGGAAAATAACCGCAAGCAGGCGCTTGTATTAGCAGGTAGCGAGGTGCTAGCTAATCATCATGGTATGGCACCAGGGATGATTTTGACAAAGGATAAGCGTACCTACATTTTACTTCCTGGACCTCCAAAAGAACTGGAGCCGATGTTCCAATTTGAAGCGAAGCCAAAGCTTGGTACAATGCTAAATGATGGCGGAGTCATAGTGTCTCATGTAATGCGCTTTTATGGCATTGGAGAAGCTGAGTTAGAAGTGCGTGTACAAGATATTTTAGATACACAAACAAATCCGACAGTTGCACCACTAGCTGCTGATGGAGAAGTAACTTTACGTGTAACAGCAAAGGCGCAATCAGAGCAGGAAGCCCAACAGCTTATTGCTGATAAAGTGGCGGAGATTCGTGCTATTGTAGGAGACTTCCAATATGGCATAAATGATGATTCACTTGCCTCGAAAACGGTAGAAATGTTGCAAGATAATAAATTAACGATTTCTGCAGCAGAAAGCTTAACAGCAGGTTTATTTCAATCAGAGCTAGCAGAGATTCCAGGCGTAGGCAATATTCTTATAGGAGGCGTAGTGACCTATACAGAAGATGCCAAGGTAAAGCAGCTAGGTATTGACCAACAATTATTAGATACTTATGGTATCGTCAGCAGTGAATGTGCTGCAGCAATGGCTAGTGCAGTGCGTGAAAAATTTGGTACGAATATTGGTATTGGGTTAACGGGAGCGGCTGGTCCTACTGCACATGACCATCAGCCAGTTGGAACGGTATGGATTGGAATTGCTATAGGCGACGAAGAGCCAATAACATATTTACTGCATTTATCAGGTATGCGCAATACAAATCGTTTACGTGCGGTTAAATTTACATTTCATTATTTAATGCAACAATTAGAAGAACGAGGATATATGAAACGATTTTAATTTGCTAATTGGTTTAGTAGGGTAGAACCCTAGCTGAAGCAATGCATAGGCTCGAAAAAAATTGGGCGCAATTACGACTGGAGTGTAATTGCTAATAGTTGAAAATGGGAATTTGGATAGGAAAAACTTATCCAAATTTTTATTTTGGATTAAAATCGAATAAATGTTCGCTTTTTTCTTGCGTGTTCTCAAAAAAACAAGTATAGTAGAGATAGACAATAACAGTGAACAGTTTTGAAGGAGGAAAAATAATGAGTGATCGTAAAGCAGCCTTAGAACAGGCGTTAAAACAAATTGAGAAGAATTTCGGTAAAGGCTCTATCATGAAGCTAGGCGAAAAAACAGATTTAGAAATTGCTACATCTTCTAGTGGTTCACTAGCACTTGATGCCGCATTAGGTATAGGTGGATACCCACGTGGACGTATTATTGAAGTATATGGTCCAGAATCATCAGGTAAAACAACAGTTGCACTACATGCCATTGCGGAAGTACAAGCAAAGGGTGGACAAGCAGCATTTATTGACGCTGAGCATGCGTTAGATCCGATTTATGCTCAAAAATTAGGCGTAAATATCGATGAACTTTTATTATCACAACCAGATACTGGTGAGCAAGCGCTTGAAATTGCAGAAGCGTTAGTGCGTAGTGGCGCTATTGATATTATCGTTATTGACTCTGTTGCAGCGCTAGTACCGAAAGCTGAAATTGAAGGCGATATGGGTGACTCTCACGTTGGTTTACAAGCTCGTTTAATGTCTCAAGCATTACGTAAGCTTTCAGGCGCTATCAATAAATCAAAAACTATCGCTATTTTCATTAACCAAATTCGTGAAAAAATTGGTGTTATGTTCGGTAATCCAGAAACGACACCTGGTGGTCGTGCGCTTAAGTTCTACAGCTCAGTACGTTTAGAAGTTCGTCGTGCAGAAGCAATAAAACAAGGTAATGATATTATGGGTAACCGTACGAAAATTAAAATTGTAAAAAACAAAGTGGCACCACCATTCCGTACAGCTGAGGTTGATATTATGTACGGTGAAGGGATCTCAAAAGAGGGCGAAACAGTCGATTTAGGTGTAGAATTAGACATCGTTCAAAAAAGTGGATCTTGGTACGCTTATGGCGATGAGCGTCTAGGCCAAGGACGTGAAAACGCAAAACAATATTTAAAAGAAAATCCTGCTGTTTTAGAAGAAATTGCAAATAAAATTCGTTCTTCTTACGGAATTGCCGCAACACAGTATACAATTGCTGCACATGATGACGAGGAAATGGATGAAGAGCTAATGCTTCTTCTTGAAGATGAAAAAAAATAAATATTGTTCTCACTTCTAAAGGAATGAGAATGCTTAAGATGCGACAAAATGCATCAAGAAGTTCATTCTAGTTACATTTTAATAAGTTGGTTAGAGCACACGTCGGCGACTTCTGCTGTAACGCATAGTACGTAAGACGAACAATCTACGCTAGTGAGGGTTGAGGCTTACAGAAGTGCTGTGCAGAAAGCGTGCGCCTACAAAGGAAATCAATCAACATAGCAATTCGCTTCACTCTAAATCGTTCTTACTCATAAGAAGTAAGAACGATTTTTTTGTTAGTTTAATAGATTGTAGCGATACTGGAATTGATAGATAGCTAACGTAAATTATAGATATAGTTATGAGTGAAATAGGGTATAAAATTTTTGATTGGACAGCTGACAAAGAGACGATATGTTCATTTGTCAAAGAAAGTTAAAATAATTGTATTAAGATGACGGTAATTGTGGTAATAATTGTATTGTAACCATCATCCTAATAAAAAGATTATTCATCGAAGAAGGCATTTTATCTAGCTCAAAAGTAACAGTTAATATATCCATCTAATGGATATGACTTACTTTTTTTGTTGCAGATAGGCGAACAGATGCCCGTCTATCCTTGACAGAGCCTGAGGCTAGCTATACAATTAAATATGTATAATTTCTGAATTATGACTTTAAAATAGGCAGTACATTTTTTGTATGCGCCGACTGAACCTGTATTACCCAAATAGCAAGAGGAGGTGTTCATATGGATGGAATTACTATCATCTCCGCTTTGCTTGGACTCATCGTTGGTGCCGCTGTTAGCTATATCTACATGAAAAAAGTGAATGACTCAAAAATCACTGGTGCTAAACATGTCGCTGAAACAATCGTTGAAGAAGGAAAACGAGAGGCGGAGGCATTAAAGAAAGAAGCACTACTTGAAGCCAAAGATGAAACTCACAAATTTCGTACTGAAGCAGAAAATGACATTCGTGACCGTCGTTTAGAACTTCAAAAACAAGAGAACCGTTTATTGCAAAGAGAAGAGAATCTTGATCGCAAGGATGATGCTCTGAATAAGAGAGAAGCCAGCTTAGAGCGTAAGGAACAAGCTCTAGCTGAAAGACAACAGCATATTGAACAGATGGAAAGCAAAGTGGACGAGCTTGTTGCAGCGCAAAAAACAGAACTAGAGCGCATTTCTGCATTAACAAGAGATGAAGCTAAGACTATTATCTTAAGTGAAGTAGAGAAAGAGCTAGCGACTGATATTGCTGTAATGACGAAGGAATCTGAAATGCGTGTGAAAGAGGAATCTGATAAAAAGGCACGTGAAATTTTATCATTGGCACTGCAACGCTTTGCTGCAGACCACGTTGCAGAAACAACAGTCTCTGTTGTGAACTTGCCAAATGATGAAATGAAAGGTCGTATTATTGGTAGAGAGGGTCGTAATATCCGTACACTCGAAACTTTAACAGGAATCGATTTAATTATTGATGATACTCCAGAAGCAGTAATTTTATCTGGGTTTGATCCAATTCGTCGTGAAACGGCTCGACTTGCACTTGAAAAGCTGGTACAGGATGGTCGTATTCACCCTGCTCGCATCGAAGAAATGGTTGAGAAATCTCGTCGAGAGGTGGATGAACAAATTCGTGAAACAGGGGAACAAACGACATTTGAAATCGGCATTCACAATCTACATCCAGACTTAATGAAGATTTTGGGCCGCATGAAATACCGTACAAGCTACGGGCAAAACGTCCTAAAACATTCAGTGGAGGTTGCACATTTGGCAGGTTTACTAGCTGCTGAGCTTGGTGAAGATGTAGCGTTAGCTCGTCGTGCAGGCCTATTGCATGATATAGGTAAAGCAATCGACCATGAAGTTGAAGGAAGCCATGTTGAAATCGGCGTGGAATTAGCTACGAAATATAAAGAACATCCTGTTGTTATTAATAGTATTGCTTCTCACCATGGTGATACAGAAGCGACATCTGTTATTGCAGTATTAGTAGCTGCAGCAGACGCATTATCAGCAGCGCGTCCAGGTGCTCGTAGTGAGACACTGGAAAACTATATTCGCAGACTAGAAAAATTAGAAGAGATTTCTGAAAGCTATGATGGTGTTGAAAAATCATATGCTATCCAAGCAGGTCGTGAAATCCGAATTATTGTTCAACCAGAAAAAATTGACGATTTAGCATCTCATCGTCTTGCACGTGATATTCGTAAGCGTATTGAAGAAGAACTAGATTATCCAGGTCATATTAAAGTAACCGTTATTCGCGAAACTCGTGCAGTGGAGTATGCAAAATAATAAAATAAGAGGCTCCTCTTGATTTTAATCAAGAGGAGCCTCTTTTTATTTGGTTAGGAATACAAGATTGTATTTAGCACGTATTTGAATGAAAAACACTTAGATTAGATGATTGTGACCTTATGCAGTTCGTCAGATGTGAAAATGAATATATCGGTTTTAGTAAGAAGCGTTTCCTGAAAATTGGATTCGCTTTTTGTTTTTGAAAAGCCCCATATTAATAATAGAAGATATAAGCTTATGTAACATCTATGTCTCTTTATCGACCATGAATAAAAGGGAGATATCAATAATATAATAGGCCATAAAACTTTTTGAATAAAACTTTTTAATGTAACTAGTGGATATAGATTAGCTAGCATATGTTATGTCAAGGGGTGAAGGTCGTTGCAAGAAACTATCACATTACAAGATGTATTGAAAATAGTGCGAAAGCAATTGCTCTATATTATCAGTTTTGCACTTTTATTAGCATTAGTCACTGCGTTTCTTAGTTACTTTATCATAAAGCCAACGTATGAGGCGCAGACCCAGCTTTTAGTAAATCAAAAAAATACCGATCAAGCTCTGTTAGGGGTACAGCAAGTAGAAACAAATCTACGCTTAATTAATACGTACAATGTTATTATTCAAAGTCCTGCTATTTTATCAAAAGTGATTAGCCAACTTAATTTAAATAGTACACCTGAAAAATTAAAGGAACAGATTACTGTATCCAACGCCAGTAATTCTCAAGTTGTCAATATTGCTGTCCGCGATAAAAAGCCCGAAATGGCAGTCGATATTGCCAATACTGTAGCAGGCGTATTTCAAGAGGAAATTCAAGTGTTAATGACAATCGACAATATTAATATTTTGTCCGTAGCGAAATTGGAGGACAAACCTGAGCCTGTAGCACCAAACAAAAATTTATATATTGTGGCGGCTGCAATGATTGGATTTATCATAAGCGCTGGCATTGCGTTATTGATAGAGTGCTTGGATACAACAGTTAAGACAGAGCAAGATATTGAAGAAACCATTGGGTTACCAATTATTGGCATAATAAGTAAAATAACTAGTGCGAGCTATAAAAACATATGATTGAATCCCGTTACATAAGGAGGGAGTAACTGTGTTTCTTCAAAAAAGAGCCAATAAAAAAAAACTAGGAAAAATGGGCAGGAAGCTTGTGACAGTCGGCAATAGTAATTCCATCGTTTCTGAGCAATTTCGTACAATACGAACAAACATTACCTTCGCAATGCCAGATCAAGACATCAAAACAATTTTAGTAACTTCAGCGACGCCAGGTGAAGGGAAATCAACAAATGTAGCCAATTTAGGCGTTGTATTTGCACAAGAAGGGAAAAAAATATTAATTGTAGATGCTGATTTACGTAAGCCCACAATGCATTATACGTTTCGATTACAAAATATAAGAGGTCTTTCAAATTTACTGACAAGACAATATGAAATGTCAGAAGTTTTAAATAGTACAGATATTCCTAATCTTTTTGTTATGACGAGTGGACCAATTCCACCTAATCCCGCTGAGTTACTTTCTTCAAAAACAATGGATAGTATTATGACGCAACTAATAGGAGACTTTGACATCATTATTTTTGATGCACCACCACTGTTATCTGTAACCGATGCACAAGTTTTATCTAATAAATGTCAAGGAACACTACTAATTGTGAATAGTGGTGTAGTGGAAAATGCAAGTGTACTTAAAGCGAAATTAAGTCTTGAAGCATCAAAGGCGAATATTTTAGGCGTAGTTTTAAACAATTACAAATTACCTCTCGGCGAATATTATGATCAATATTACCGATAGTGATTGGGCGTAGATAGGGAAGTGAAACGTAGTGATAGATATGCACAGTCATATTTTAGTAAATGTCGATGACGGTCCCGAAACAGTAGAAGAGACATTCAGATTATTTGAACAGGCTATTATGGAAGGTATTACAGCAATTATTTCTACTTCACATGCGCTACACCCTAAATATAATGTCCATGTTCATGTAGTACATGAACAAATTGCACAATTACAACAGGAAATTGACAGACGTAACATGCCACTAACACTTTATCCAGGACATGAGGTGAGATTGGCAGGGAATATTTTGGAGCTTTATAAGAAAGATCAGCTTCTCACATTAGCACATTCAAATTATTTGTTACTTGAGCTTCCATCGGGTTTCATTCCCACATATACACGAACAATCATTTACAACTTGTTGACAGCAGGTATAACGCCAATCATTGCTCATCCAGAACGAAATAAAGCGATAGCAGAAAATCCAAGTCGCTTAGAAAACCTCGTACGTGACGGTGCACTTGCACAAATAACTGCAGGAAGTTTAGCTGGTTTGTTTGGCAAGTCCATTCAACAGCTTTCTTTGAAATTAGTTCGATCGAACCTTGTCCATACATATGGTTCGGATGTGCATAATTTAAAAACACGCCCATTCTTATTTGAAAAAGGTCTGAGATTTTTGGAAAAGCAAAAAGAATTGAATGCGGTGGATGCCTTTTTAGAAAATAATATACGAATCATCAATAATCAGCCTTTTATCGTATATGAGCCAGTAAATAACTTCACAAAAAGACGGTGGAAGTTATTTTGAATGGAGCTGCTTATAAAAGCTAAAGAGAGCAAATAGTACGTAAAGATGCTGGCACGATAGTAGGTATTAAACATATAAGGGGACAGTTTGGGATGAGAGTCGTTTTTATGAGAAGTAATCCAATTTCTCCAGATCCGAGAGTTGAAAAAGAAGTGGACAGCCTTAGAAAAAATGACTGGCATGTTCAAATTTTAGCATGGGATAGAGATAGTAAATATAACGCAAAAGTAGAATTTTTGGAGCGAGCTCATACAATTAAAATTACAAGGTTTGGCATCCCTGCTACATTTGGTGGAGGATTTAAAAAAAATTTCTTTCCACTATTGCGCTTTCAGCTAAAGCTATTCCAATGGCTACTTCAAAATAAAAATACGTATGATATTATTCATGCTTGTGATTTTGATACAGCATTTGTAGGTACAGTATGTGCGAAAATACTCCGTAAAAAAGTCATTTATGATATGTTTGATTCCGTTACTGCCCCCTTCCATGGACCTGCAATAATAGGGAAAATAGTTGAAAAAATTGATAGAGCACTATTAAATAGTGTGGATGCTGTCATTATTTGTACAGAAAAGCGAAGAGGGCAAATAGCTAATGCATCACCGAAAAAAATTGAGGTTATTTATAATACTCCACTGCATGTGGATTTAAAATATGATTTAAATTTGAATCACGATAAAGTAAAAATTGTCTATGTCGGCATACTGGCAAATGAAAGACTCATTAAGGAACTAGTTGAAATCGTAAAAAATAATCCACACTACGAATTGCATATTGGTGGATTTGGCGAGTATGCAGACGAATTGGCACAAATGGCACTGCAATATGACAACATACTTTTTTACGGAAAAATCCCGTATGAAAAAACATTAGCATTAGAAAAAAGTTGTGATATTATGACCGCCATTTATGATCCTGAAGTTTCCAACCATTATTACGCAGCCCCAAATAAATTTTATGAGGCACTGATGCTTGGCAAGCCATTAATTATGGTAAAAAACACAGGCATGTCTGAAGTAGTGGCAGAAAATGACCTAGGTGAGCTAATTGATTTTAATCAAGAAAGTCTACAAAAAGGTATTGAAAAGCTAATAGAGCGTAAAAAAGAATGGCCAGAAATTTCACGTAAAATGAAGCTGTTATATGAGGAACAGTATAGCTGGAATGAGATGGAGAAACGCATTATTACATTATACAGCAATTTATAGCAGTAGAAGCTATTTGAAAATTTTACAGTAATATTGGGTTTCTAGGGGGTCTTGGGAAGAGATGAAGATATTATTTGTTGCGCAAAATTTTCAGATGGGCGGTATTCAAAAAGCTTTAATTAATACATTGAAAGAAGTGTGTGTCGATAAGCAATATGAAATAGATGTGTTTACATTCGGTAAAGGCGAACTCATAAAGGACATCCCCTCTAATGTGCAAGTCAATATAGGAGGTTTACTATTACAGCTAATTGCTACCCCGTTTTATGTAGTGAAACAGAGAAAGAACTTGTGGCATATCCTCTTACGAATACTATGTATGTTGATCGTACGCGTGATTGGTTCAAACAATTTTTATACATTACTTTTTAAAATGCATCGCCATCAAAAACAATATCATATTGCTATTTCTTATTTTAATGATGCACCAAATAGTTACTTTAACCAAGGCACGAATTTGTTTGTAGATAAATTTGTAAGAGCGGATAAAAAGTTTGCGTGGATACATACAGATCCATTAAGGGCGAACTTTAATTACGAAGTATGTGTTAAAACCTATCAGAATTTCGATAGATTAATATGTGTTTCTGAAGCATGTAAGCAAAACTTGGTTAATTTTCTCCCCCAATATCAACATAAAATACAAGTAGTCTATAATTTTTTCCCAATAGCAGAAATAAAAGAACTAGCAACGCAATATCCACCATTTGAAAAAGGAACATTGGATTTATTATCTGTTGGGCGAATGGATAATGCTACTAAAAGGTTCGATCTCATTCCACACATATGTAAGCTTTTAAAGGAATCCTCTTACAATCAATTTCATTGGCGAATTATAGGCGATGGGCCAGATTTACTTTTTAATAAACAATTAGCGCTTGAATTAGGGGTAGAAGATGTAGTTGAATTTGTCGGTGAATGTCATAATCCGTATCCATTTATTAAACAGAGCGATGTTTTAATATTAACTTCAGCGTATGAAGGGTATCCGATGGTAGTAGGGGAGGCATTAATATTAGCAACGCCAGTTATTACCACAAATTTTGCGGCAGCAGGTGAGCAAATACACGATGGTTGCAACGGTTTGATAACAAATGGACATGTAGAAAATCTGTATGCCGTCATTGCCAATGTAATCAACAATGGCGATCGTCTCCAGAAGATGAAAAAATATATTGAAGAAAATCGCTATACAAATCGAAAAGCACAAGAGCAATTAGTATTGGAGTTTGATCGAAAATGAAATTAAAAAATAAAAATTTCAGTATTTGGATCTGTGTTATTTCCAGTATATTTGTCGTGTTAAAAATGTATACAGGTAGTAATCTATTCCTTTTTATCTTTATTAGTTTAGTAATTACGGCAATGTTGTTGGATAAACAACAACATCGAATTGATTATTTACTGTTTTTTATTTCATGGGTGTATGTTATTAAGTTCGATTTAACGAGCTATTCACTTTTTGTTGTACTTAGTTTTGTTTATATTGTTTTAAGTGTCATGACACTGTTTATGCAAAACAAAGGGATATCAACACAGCTTGTCATCACCTATGTTCTTTTTGTATGTTTTGCTGTCCTGGCAACGCTGTTTAATAGCGGTAATGTTATCGAAGTGTTGGGCTTTGTATTAAATTATAGTGTGATCTTTTTTGCTGTTCTGTTCATCGATTCAAATACTTATTTTAGAAGATATACGTATGTGTATGCAATAGGCTTACTAATTGCTGCAATCGTTCGCTGGATAAGTTTTTCTGTTCAATCGATTGACAGCTTTATTGAGTCAATGACAATTGTCAATACAGTTAAGACGACAAGTGCCATTAATACAAGGTTTACGGGTTTAGATTTAGATCCGAATTATTTTAGTTTGCAAATTCTTATAGCGATTGCTTGTTTATTAGTTCTTTTTTATTACGATAGAAAAATGGAAATTAAGCCGATTGTGTTCATCATTGTATTAGCGATATTCGGAATATTTACTTATTCCAAAATGTTTATCATCACTTTTATAGCATTCATTTTATTGACATTCATCATGTTCGTTAAACACAATGTAAAAACAGCATTCCAGTTCGCTTCGTTTATGCTAGCGATTTGTGGTGTTCTACTATTTTTTTTTTACGAGAAGTTATTCGAAATTTATTGGATTCGATTTTTTGGAGCAGGAACATCCACAGATGCTATTACAACTGGGCGATTAAGTAGCTGGAATATGTTTGCAGCGGAAATTTTACAAAGTACGAAAATATTCGTTATTGGGGCTGGTTTTGGTACGAGTTTCTCCAATGCAAAAATGGCTCATACGATGTACTTATCAACACCTTATTATCTTGGGTTAGTGGGCATCGTTCTTGCACTACTATATATTGTTAGCTTAAATAAAGTTCTTCGTCAAAATATTGGTAACAGCGGAAAAACAAACTTTCAAATATTAGCGGTCAACACTATACCTCTCTATATTATGTTAATTGCTAATGCTGTACTTGATTCTTTCGTAATGGATTATTTCCCTTTTCATATTATGTTAATTATGTTTGCGTTAACGCTTCGGAAAAATCAGGAGATAAGTATGGATGGGAGGTGAGGCTATGCCATTTTTAAGCATTATTGTGCCAATCTATAATGTTGGGCACTATTTAAAAGAATGTATAGATAGCATCTTGAATCAAAAATTTGAGGATTTTGAGCTAATATTGGTGAATGATGGATCAACGGATAATAGTTCCAAAATATGTGATGACTATGCCGAGCACGATCCAAGAATTGTTGTTATTCACAAAGAAAATGGTGGGCTTGTCAGTGCGCGAAAAGCAGGTATACTTGCCGCTCATGGCAAGTATATTGGCTATGTAGATAGTGATGATTGGATTGAAGCAGACATGTACCAATCATTATGTGGTGCAGCAAAGGTACATGATGTTGACATTGTCATTTGCGATATCGTAGAAAATTATCCAAACCAAGAAGTAAGACGAACACAAATGGTTGCACCTGGATTGTACAAGAAAGAAAGGATGGAACAAGACGTTTATCCGATTATGCTATATGCAGGTGAATATTATAAGTTCGGATTATTTCCTTCTGTGTCCAATAAAATCTTCAAAAAAACGCTTATCAAAAAATTTCAATTGAATGTTGATGATACAATCCGCATGGGGGAAGATGTAGCCTGTACATATCCTAGCTTACTTGATGCGGACAGTATTTATATATTAGACAAACAATATTTATATCATTATCGTCAAAGTTCCTCTTCTATGACAGCTAGCTATGATCAAACATTTTTTGAGAAAATCCTCATTTTATATGGGCATTTAAAATATTTTACACGTAGTAATGAAAAAACAGCACCTAATTTTACAAATCAACTTCAGTATTATTTTATCTATTTAATTATTGCAGGGGTTAATAATGAATTTAATCGACAAAATGATAAGAGCTTGCGTGAGAAAAGGGCCTTTATCAAAAAAATGATGAAACAGAAAGATGTCAATGAGGTGTTACAGGCTATTTGTACAAATGGTTTACCGTATAAAACAAAAATGTACATTTGGTTATTGAAGAAACAACAAATTTTATTATTATATGCATTGATTGAGATGAAACGAAGTAGAAGTGGCTCATGAGAACAAAGAAAATTATATTAAATTTATTTTCCAATGTTATGTTGCAAATTGTTTCGGCGGTCATTAATTTTATTTTGCCTCGTTTATTTATGACGACTTATGGCTCCGCTACAAATGGACTAGTTACGTCGATTAAGCAATTTTTAAGTTATTTAAAAATTGTAGAAGCGGGAGTTGGCAGTGCATCCATTGCAGCACTGTATAAACCGTTGGCCATAAATGATAAAGAACAAATAAATGGCATTCTTTCAGCAACACATTATTTTTACAGACGTTCGGGTACTATATTTGTTGTATTAGTAGCCCTATTAGCTATCTTCTATCCGCTAATAGTAGCAAAAGAAGTGAGTCCACTTACAGCTTTTTATATGGTGCTTATTTTAGGAATTAGTGGTGTATGGGAGTATTTTTTAATTGGAAAATATTTAGTGCTCCTAACTGCAGATCAAAAAAGCTACATTCTTTTTCGAATACAAACATGTTTATTGATCGCTAGTACCATTTTATCCTTATTTTTATTAACACTTGGTTTTTCAATCGTTGTTGTTGTTGGTAGTTCTAGCATGCTGTTATTACTAGATATTCTTTTTTTAAAAGTATATGTCCAAAAAAAATATCCGTATTTCAATAGTAAAGTAAAGCCAAATACATCAGCAATTAAAAAAAAGTGGGACGCTTTAATCCATCAAATTGCCTCATTAGTTGTATTTAATACGCCGTTTATTTTAATTACTATTTTTCTTGGTCTTGCAGAAGTTAGTGTATTTACGGTGTACAATATGGTATTTAATGCTGTTACATTGTTTATTTCAGCTTTTTCTGGTGCGATGTTAGCAGCCTTTGGAGACATACTTGTAAAAGAAGATCGAGATACACTTCAAAAACATTTTCATCATTTCGAATACATTTTTTTCGCAGTCGTAGCTTTTGGCTATACATGTACAGCCATTTTAATTTTGCCTTTTATAACTATTTATACAGCGGGTATTGAGGATGCAAACTATATAAGACCGTGGTTAGCGGCACTCTTTGTAGTTGTAGGCATTGCCAATGCTATTCGAATTCCTGCGAATACATTAGTCAATTCGGCTGGGCATTTTAAAGAGACAAAAATTCGTGCCATTATTGAAGCGGTCATAAACTTTTGTGTCTCCTTTGTTTTAGTACAATTTCTAGGTGTTGAAGGCATTTTGATTGGAGCACTTTGTTCTTATGCATATCGTACATGTGATTTAATACTTTATACGTCTAAAGTGATATTAAACACTTCAGTCTGCGTTACCGTTAAAAAAATTTTACTAAATAGTATTTTGGCATTCATCGCAGCATTACCATTTCTATTTTTTATCGAATTACATATTGTAAGTGTCATGACTTGGTTTGTTGCAGCAATATGCATTTCTGTATGGACAATGACTGTTGTTTTTGTTGGGAATTTTATTTTCCAACCTACAACGATGCGAGACATTTTGCTGCACTTAAAGCGTGTCATTTCCAACGACTAAAAAGCTTTCCCTACGTTTTTAAGTAAGTTAGATAACCTAGATTACTAATTAAAAATAAGTTTAATTGCTTAGAAATGGCAGGTGGGAAGATGAAGCCAGTTGTTAAGGAAATATTTTTACTAAGGTTTGTAGCCTGTTTGGGAATTGTTTTAATGCATAGTGTCACTTTAGTGTTAGACATATACGATATAGAAGAAAATACTGTGTTTTTTGTACTGACATCTCTTCAATTAGCATTAATGTTCGGGACACCTGTCTTTATTTTTATTTCGGAATTTGTGATTGCCTACTCCTATTCAGATGAATTGCCAAAAAGTTTTTATAAAAAACGTTTTTCTTATATTTTTCTACCTTTTATTTTTATAGGGATTGTAGATGCAGCCCTTCATTCCATTAACATAAATAGTATTGATTTTGAAAAAAAGGTTTTATTAAATTTTTTCGAAGGTGATTTTCACGGCTATTTCATTATCATCATTTTTCAGTTTTACTTTTTGCATCCATTATTTGTGAAATTTATCGTTTCAAAATATCCAGCCTACCAAGTCATCATCACAGCATGTATCATTAATTTTGCCTACCTAGCCTTATTCAATTTTTTTGACCCATTTAAGTATTTATATTTTCTTCCTTATATAGAAGTGGAATGGACTGTATTAAATAAGATGCCATTTCCTGCTTGGATCGCCTATTTCGTAGTGGCCTATTATTGTGGTAAAAATTATGAGCAGTTTATTTCGTTGCTCCATCGCTTTCGCTATGTATTACCAAGTATTTGTTTACTCATGCTAGGTATTTTACTCGCTAGTCAATGGTCTGGATTAATTACTGAAGTTCACTCAAAAAGAATTGATGTTATTTTTTACACATTGAGTGTAGCTTTTTTATTGTTTTTTATCGCCAGCAAAATAAGAAACATGCCTAAATTAATTATTTTCATTAGTCGTTATTCTTTTGGCATTTATTTGCTACACCCACTTTTTAATATCATGCTGAAAAGTTTTTTTACGAAATATATAGATGTATTAAGCGCTTCTACAGTTATCGTCAGCACGTTTTTCATCAGTACGGTATGCTCCATTTGCGTTACATATTTACTGAACAAATGGAAGTTCGGACCTTATTTAGTAGGTCAAGTGCATGCTAAGGAAAAAGCAACTAGTAACAAAATTAGAGCGAGCAAGACAAAGCAATTAGTCAATCATCGTTAATAATGTGATTGCTCTTTTGGCGAAAACGATTAAATATAAAATTTAGATGCAAGCAAGCAACATAAATCTGAAGCGAATTTTTCCTTTTATTTTTGCGATAGACGAAGAAAAAATGGTAAACTCTAATGAGTGTTATTGATAGAAAGAGTGGTTTTGTAAAATGAAAGTACTATTTATTGGAGATATCGTCGGTTCAATTGGCCGAGATGCGGTTGAAAAATATTTACCACGATTAAAAAAGAAATATAGTCCAGATGTAGTTATTGCAAATGGTGAAAATGCTGCAGCGGGTCGTGGGATTACACGTAATATTTATAATGATTTATTACAAATGGGTGTAGATGTTATTACAATGGGTAACCACACTTGGGATAATAAAGATATTTTTGATTTTATTGATGATGCTGATTATTTAATTCGACCAGCGAACTTTTCGACTGATGCACCAGGTAAGGGTATGGTGCAAATTTCGAAAAAGGGTGTTACGTTATCTGTTATCAATTTACACGGTCGTGTATTTTTGCCACCGCATGAAGATCCGTTTGCAATGGCAGAGAATTTAATCGAAGAAGCGCGTAAAACGTCGCCACTAGTATTCGTGGATTTCCATGCTGAAGCGACAAGTGAAAAAATTGCGCTTGGTTGGCACTTAGATGGCAAGGCATCGGCAGTTGTAGGAACACATACGCATGTTCAAACAGCTGATGCGCGTATTTATCCTAATGGTACTGCTTATATTACGGACGTCGGCATGACAGGACCATATGATGAAATTTTAGGGATGACAAAGGAAAGTGTTATTTACAAATTCCAAACTAATATGCCGTCACGTTTTGAAGTACCAAAAAAGGGTCGCGATGTGTTAAGTGGCTTTTATGTTGATATTGATGATAAGACAGGGAAAGCTGTTAATTGTGAAAGAATATATATTAATGAGGACTATCCGTTTCAAGCTTAATGAAAACTACTGTGCATAATTCATGCACAGTAGTTTTTTTTTTACCTGCTGCTTTGGTGGATAAACCGTTGTAAATAGTAGGTTTATTAGTATTAAAAATGAATATATACCAATAAAAACATCAAGGAATTAATCAGTTTACAATATATCAGAAATGAAAATAGTCTATTTTCATTTTACTGAGCATAAAATGACCTACGGACAATAACTTGAGGTCCAAAAAGGGGGACATGAGTTATTGAGCGTAAACACTATTCGCGAAACGGGGAGGAATAATTGTGGATTCATTAAAAGTATCATCACGCTCTAATCCAAATTCAGTTGCAGGTGCATTAGTCGCGGTAATCAGAGAAAAAGGGCAAGCAGAAATGCAGGCAGTTGGGGCAGGTGCACTTAACCAAGCCGTGAAAGCAGTGGCCATCGCACGCGGATTTGTAGCGCCAAGTGGCACAGATTTAATTTGCGCACCGGCGTTTGCCGATATTTTAATTGCTGGTGAAGAACGTACAGCCTTAAAGCTGCTAGTAGAAAAACGTGTTCGATAATTAAAGTAGAACTTTAATCGGTGGGGGGTGACCCCACCGATTATTAGTTAAACAGTGGAGAAATTCATTCCACTATAAAGATGTACAAGCCCTATCACACTTTTATGGACGAGCGTCTAGTGCTCGTTCCTCTAGAAGGCAATGTGATAGGGCTTCTTTGTGCCTATCTTAGTGTCAGGCACCGAAACAATTCCGAAATTTCTAAATGAGTGTCAGGCACCGAAACAATTTTGAAATTTCATGTCAAAGCCAGTAATGTTAACTAAGTAAAAATCCACGCAGACTCCTGCGGGAACGCACCCAACGTAAGACGGAACAGACGACGCGACAGCGACGGTTGCGGCTTACGTCGTGCCCGCGGGAAAGCGGAGTGGATTTTAACGCTATAAGAAGCCGTTATTATGCAATTAGCATTGCCTAAATCCAAAAATAAATGTCCATTCATGCACTTGAAATCAGCAAGTTAATTTTTTATACTTAATTGATTTGAAAATTACAACTTTTTGAACAACATTTTCAGTCAAAGGTCTGAATTTCGCCCAATTCATTGAATAACAATAGTGCAGACCGTTTCTTCGTGTTAAACTTATGAAGGAAAAAAATAATAGTATACATTGGATTTAAGGAGTTGTTGAGATGTTACATCAGCTTTCGTGGAAAGTCGGTGGGCAGCAAGGTGAAGGGATTGAGAGTACAGGTGAGATTTTCTCGATGGCAATGAATCGTTTAGGTTATTTCCTTTACGGTTATCGTCACTTCTCTTCTCGTATAAAAGGTGGCCACACTAATAATAAAATTACAGTTCGTCCAACAGAAGTACGTTCCATTGCGGATGATTTAGATATTTTAGTGGCGTTCGATCAAGAAACAATCGACGTCAATTATAAAGAACTAACAGAAAAAGGCATTATTTTAGCCGATGCAAAATTTGATCCTGTAAAACCAGACGATTCAAAAGCACCACTATTTGCTGTACCTTTTACAGAGGTGGCAGCAGAGCTTGGTACAACGTTAATGAAAAACATGGTAGCAATCGGAGCGACTGCATCTCTTCTAAACTTAGAAGACGCTGTGTTCCAAAATGTTGTTGATGACATCTTCGGCAAAAAAGGTGAAGAAGTTGTTCAGAAAAACATGGAAGCAATTGCACGCGGTCATGAAATGATGAATGAACTATTAGGCGATCGTATTGGGGAGTGGGCATTAGCTCCAGCTGATGGTAAACGCCGTATGTTCATGATTGGGAATGATGCAGTAGCACTTGGTGCACTAGCTGCTGGGACACGCTTTATGGCGGCATACCCGATTACACCTGCGTCAGAAATTATGGAATACCTCATTAAAAAATTACCTAAATTTGGTGGTGCGGTTATTCAAACAGAAGACGAGATTGCTGCAGCAACGATGGCAATCGGTGCAAACTTTGGTGGTGTACGTTCATTTACAGCATCAGCAGGTCCTGGTCTTTCTCTAATGATGGAAGCAATCGGGCTTTCAGGTATGACAGAGCAACCTCTAGTTGTTGTAGACACACAACGTGGCGGTCCATCTACTGGTTTACCAACGAAACAAGAACAATCAGATTTAATGGCGATGCTTTATGGTACGCATGGTGAAATTCCGAAAGTGGTAATCGCACCTTCAACTATGGAAGAAGCGTTCTTTGACACAATCCAAGCGTTTAATATTGCAGAGGAACTACAGTTACCTGTTATTTTAATGACAGACTTACAATTATCTCTTGGTAAACAAACTGTTGAACCATTCGATTATAAAAAAATTGAAATTCGTCGTGGTAAAATTGTTACAGACGATATTGAAGCTTCAGCAGATAAAGCTTACTTCAAACGTTATGAAGATACAGAAGACGGTATATCGCCACGCGTATTACCAGGTCATTTAAACGGTATCCATCATGTGACAGGTGTTGAGCATGATGAAACAGGGAAACCATCTGAAGCAACTGGCAACCGTCGTACACAAATGGACAAACGCTTCCGTAAGCTAGAAGCATTGAATTTTGATACACCTGTTTATAAAAATGCGCCACATGAAGAAGCGGACGTTTTATTAGTAGGCTTTAACTCTACACGTGGAGCGATTGAAGAAGTACAAGAGCGATTAAATGCTCAAGGCATGAAGGTGAACCATGCGCATATTCGCTTAATTCACCCATTCCCATCGGCTGATATGGCACCTCTTGTGGAGAAAGCGAAAAAAGTAATCGTTGTAGAAAACAACTACACTGGTCAATTAGCGAACATCATGAAAATGAATATTGGTGGTCACGGCAAGATTGAGATGATTACAAAATATAACGGTACACCATTTTTACCAGGTGAATTAGAAAATAGAGTGAAGGAGTTGACTCGCTAATGGCAACATTTAAGGATTTTCGTAATACAGTGAAACCAAACTGGTGCCCAGGTTGTGGCGACTTCTCTGTACAGGCTGCGATTCAACGTGCAGCAGCAAACGTAGGCATAGAACCAAATGAACTAGCAGTTATTTCTGGAATCGGCTGTTCAGGTCGTATTTCAGGTTATATTAATTCATACGGTTTCCATGGCATTCATGGGCGTGCATTACCGATTGCACAAGGATTAAAAATGGCTAACCGTGATTTAAATGTTATCGCTTCTGGTGGTGACGGAGATGGCTTTGCGATTGGTATGGGGCATACGATTCATGCCATCCGTCGTAACATCGATATCACATATGTTGTAATGGATAACCAAATTTACGGTTTAACAAAAGGCCAAACATCTCCACGTTCGGCTGCTGGATTTATTACAAAATCTACGCCAGGTGGTGCTATTGAGCCATCGTTAAAACCATTGGAAGTAGCATTAACAAGCGGTGCTACATTTGTGGCACAAGGCTTCTCAACTGATATTAAAGAATTAACAGCTTTAATTGAAGCAGGCATTAACCATAAAGGCTTCTCATTTATCAATGTATTTTCACCATGTGTTACGTACAACAAAGTAAATACGTACGATTGGTTTAAAGAAAACTTAACAAAGCTTGTTGATATTGAAGGCTATGATAATGCTGACCGTGGTATGGCAATGCGCACTGTAATGGAGAATGAAGGCTTAGTTACTGGGATTATTTATCAGGATAAAGAAACTACTTCTTATCAAGAAAAAGTTCCTGGTTACGCTGAACTACCTTTAACAGATATCGATATTCAAATGAGCGAAAATCAATTCAATGCACTTGTGCAGGAATTTATGTAAATAAGATTGCAAAAAGCCACAATTTTAATATTGTGGCTTTTAGTATGTAAATAAAAGGTATCAAGAAGTGTTTTTCACTCTTGATGCCTTTTGTTGTGCCAGGCACCCAAACAATTTTGAATTTTCATGGTACTACCACTAAGGTTAACTAAGTCAAAATCCACGCAGACAGACCGCACGACAGCACGGTTACAGATTACGTCGTGCCCAAGGAAAGCGGAGTGGATTTTTACGATTGAGGAAACCATTAGTATGCTAGGTATCTACGCTAAGTGCCAGGCACACAAACAATACTTCTAGCTGATTTGAGCAGAAAGCGTCACACACAGCGGAAACCAACTTACATTTTTAATAATGAAAATCCATCAATGATTAATAGGGGGCGTGCGCGGGTAAAATTATATGAAAGAATGATACAATAAAAGAAAAAAAGAGGCGATGTTCGTGAATAATATCATTGATTTTATTGCGAAAAAAAAGGAACGTGAAGAACGGCAACGTGCTCTAGATTTAGAACGGTATGTTGCGACTCAATGTAAATTCCATCAGCCAGAAAACATAGATGCTCTTGTTGATGGTAAAGTAATTGAAGTGAAAGATCATACTTTGTTTTTAGGTTTTTTATCAATTTTAAAAGATGAACAAATTGAGCCACTTCATATCTTTCAGGACGTTTTTTCATTAGAGCCAAGCCGTTTTGAAATAGCCTATAACATGAAATGGTGGTCGGTTGTTCAGCTTGCTTTTACATTTTTAACGATTTTAAAGGAAAATGAACCGCATACATATGCAGATTTTCTAGGACTAACTTGATTTATCTGGGGTATGTGCACGTCTGATAAACGAAACAAACGTGTGCATACACAACTGGATTCCTCTTTTTAACTCAAAAAATACAATCATCTTTACAATTCCTCTAATACTTAAAAAACTTCACACATATTTATAAACTCTCAATAATGTTTACGAAATATTTTTAAGCCATCCATACTTGCTTAATGTTTGTTTTATAAGATTACTGTTGTAAGCAAATAAAAATAAACATAAACAAATGGAGGGTCCAACTCATGGCAATTCAAAAGTTATGGAAGAAAGGCTTAATCGGTGCATTAGCAATTTCAATGTTGGCAGCTTGCTCGGACAGTTCTTCTAATTCAAATGGGGTCAATAGTGATGCATCACTTGATGAAATTACTGAAAAAGCGAAACAAGAAGGAACGGTTAATTCAGTCGGTATGCCAGATACATGGGCAAATTGGGTAGAGACTTGGCAAGAGCTTGATACTGAATATGCCATCAAGCATCAGGATACGGATATGTCGAGTGCAGAGGAACTAGCAAAATTTGAAGCAGAAAAAGATGATGCTACTGCTGATATTGGGGATGTAGGGATTGCCTTTGGACCAATTGCCAAGGATAAAGGCCTAACATTACCATACAAAACCTCTTATTGGGATGATATTCCGGACTGGGCAAAAGATGATGAAGGCCATTGGATTGTTGGCTATACAGGTACAATTTCATTTTTAACAGATACAAACAATGTAAAAAATGCACCAACCTCTTGGGCGGATCTTAAAAATGGAGATTATCATGTCAGCATAGGGGATGCTTTAACAGCAAACCAAGCACAATTTGCGATATTAGCCGCGGCAATGGCTTTCGGTGGCGATGAATCGAATATTCAACCGGGCATTGATTTCTTTGCGGAATTAGCGCAACAAGGACGTTTACAGGGAGACCCGTCCGTCGCTAATTTAGAAAAAGGGGAAATCGATGTGGCAATCTTATGGGACTTTAATGCATTAGGCTATCGTCATCAAATTGATGAACAGCGCTTTGATGTAGTAATTCCATCAGAAGGCTCTGTAACATCAGGCTATGCCACAGTAATAAATAAGTATGCGAAAAACCCTTATGCTGCCATGTTAACACGCGAATATATTTTATCGGATGCTGGACAAGAAAACTTAGCAAAAGGTTACGCACGACCAATTCGTGAAAATATGAAGCTTTCTCAGGAAGTAAAGGATTTATTACTACCAGCTGAAATGTATAAAAACGCAAAACCAGTTAATGATCAAAAGCAGTGGGAAGAAACAACAAAGCAAATTCCACAAATGTATCAAGAGCAGGTATTAATTCATGCCAAATAAAAAAGTCGCTCTTATTGTCATCGATGCACTTCGATTTGATACGGCATGTACACACATGGGATTTATGCAACATTTAGTAGAACGTAATATAGCTTCGCGTTTCGAGGTCCGTTCTGAAGTACCGTCTTTATCGAGACCTTTATATGAAACTATTTTAACGGGCACACCACCAATCGTTCATGGTGTAACGAGTAATATGACGGTGCGCTTATCGACACAAAGTAGTTTATTTCATTTAGCGAAAACGAATGGTCTTTCTACAGCAGCAGCAGCTTATTATTGGGTCAGTGAGCTTTATAATCGCTCGCCATTTCAGCATATGGAGGACCGTTTACAATTCGAGACAAAGCTTCCGATTGAGAATGGCTTGTTCTATTTTGAAGATCATTACCCTGACAGTCATTTATTTGCGGATGCAGCGTGGTTAATGGATCAAAAACAACCAGATTTCTTATATATTCACCCGATGAATGTAGATGATGATGGGCATAAGTTTACAGCAAACTCAGCGCAATATCGTAATCGCATATTGGCTGTGGATGCACTATTGTCGCTATTTATTCCAAAATGTATGGCACAAGGGTACGAAGTGATTGTAACGGCAGATCATGGGATGACAAGTGATGGCAATCATGGCGGGTCAACGACTGAGGATCGGCATGTACCTATGTTTGTAATTTCCCAAGCTGTTAAAGCAGGTATAAAAGATGGCGTGGTGTCTCAGCTACAAGTAGCACCTCTCTGTTGTCATTTAATGAATATAGAGCCTTCTGAGGAGATGGTTCCACTATTATTAGAGGGTGTACAAACATTACAACAAACTAATTAAAAAATAAAGACGCGTGCATGTCAGATTTAACGTTTATCCATTTTTAAGTTAGAAAGAAGTGGTAGTTTTGATATCTAAGAGGCAATCTTTTGCCTGGCTTACACCTTTCCTGTTACTTGTAATGTTATTTTTCCTAGTGCCATTACTGTACATGCTCGTTACGAGCTTTAGTAATAGCGAAGGATTTACGTTAGCGCAATATAAATCCGTATTAACGAATAATTATATTTTACAAGGATTTAAAAATAGTGTGACGTTATCTGTCATTTCGGCAGTAGTTGCGCTAATCGTTACGTTGTTTGCAGTTCATGCGATTATGCACTTTTCGCAGCCTGTACGGGAGAAAATTTTAATAATAACAAATTTAACTTCAAATTTTTCAGGTATTCCTTTAGCTTTTGCGTTTATTGTCTTGCTTGGTAATAGTGGACTATTTACGTTGCTATTTGAAAAATGGGAAATAGGTGCATTATCGTCCTTTTCCCTTTATAGCTGGAGTGGTTTATTGCTCATTTATATTTATTTTCAACTGCCGTTAGCGTTAATGCTGCTGTATCCGATTTATGATGGTATACAGCAGCAATGGAAGGAAGCGGCTGCGCTTTTAGGTGCATCGACTTTTCAATTTTGGATAAAAATTGGTATTCCCGTTATGTTACCAGGTATTGTTGGAACCTTTAGCGTGTTATTTGCCAATGCAATGGGTGCTTATGCATCTGCATACGCCTTAACTAGTAGTAATTATAATTTAGTTGCTATACGAATTGGAGCACTGATTAAGGGAGATATTTTTGCTCAACCCGAGTTGGCAAGTGCCATTGCAGTATTGCTGGCAGTAACGATGGTGACCGCAATGCTAATAAGTGAATGGAGCATAAAGAAAACAAGGGGGAAATTGTAATGAAAAAAAGAAATTTTGCTAATAGCGTTTTCCTCCTTTTAATGTTGTATTTGCTATTGCCGATAGTAGCGACAATGCTTTATGCCTTTTCATCCAAGTGGCATAAAACAGTTTTTCCCGAGGGATTGACATTTAAGTGGCTTGCTACACTGTTCCAGGATGCAGCATTTATGCAGGCATTTGGACGTTCGGTCTTGCTTTCTGGAGGTGCAGTCGCCATTGCATTATTCGTCATTGTGCCTGCGATATTTGTCATTGTTTTATATTTTCCAAAGTATGAAAAATGGATTCAAGTGGCAGTCGTTATGGTGTATTCATTTCCTGGAATAATTTTAGCCGTTGGATTGATCCGCGTATATTCAACAATAGGTGTACCGATGATTTTGGTCGTATTGGGCGCCTATGTGATTGGTATTTTGCCATATATATATCAAGGGACTCGCAATAGCTTGCGTAATATAGATGCAAAGCAACTGTTAGACGCGGCACAATTATTAGGTTCAACTAAAAGGCAGGCATTTACGAAAATACTGTTACCAACCGTTTATCCAGGCTTGTTCGCTGGCGCGTTATTATCGTTTTCAGTGCTCTTTGGAGAATTTGTACTAATTAATTTAGTAGTCGGCTCGCGCTTTGAAACTGTACAAATTTATTTAATGAAAAAGCTAAGTACAAGTGGTCATATTGCCAGTGCGGTCGTCTTTATTTATATCGTTCTAATGGGCTTATTAACTTTCGCTATTGCGATATTAACGAATCGTTCGAAAGGTGCGACAAATGTATGAGCTATATTGTAATTGAAGGACTTCATAAAAAATATGAACAAACAACTGTCTTATCAAATATCGAAATGACAATTGAAAAAGGTCAATTTATTACACTTTTAGGGCCAAGTGGCTGTGGGAAAAGTACTATTTTAAGAATTGTTGCGGGCCTAACGGATGCAACAGCAGGAAAAATACAAATTGAAGGAAAAAATATGGGCGGCATCCAGCCGAAAGAGCGCCAGGTCGGGATGGTATTTCAATCCTACGCACTATTTCCGAACATGACCGTCAAAGAAAATATTGCGTTTGGCTTGCGAATGCAAAAAATAAATAATGCAGAAGTGGAGCATCGTGTGCAGGAAATTCTAGCGATCGTGCATTTGACAGAAAAGGCGAATGCATATCCAAAGGAATTGTCTGGTGGTCAACAGCAACGAGTAGCGCTTGCACGCGCACTCATTGTACGACCTAAAGTGTTGCTTTTAGATGAGCCGCTAAGTGCGCTTGATGCGCAAATACGCAAAAAATTACAGAGCGATTTACGTGCGATCCAACGACAGCTTGGGATGACAATGATTTTAGTAACCCATGATCAGGATGAAGCTATGGCTGTATCAGACAAAATATTTGTTATGAGCAATGGGGAAATTGCGCAAAGCGGCACACCGACAGAAATTTATACGAATCCGAAAAGTGAATTTATTGCAAATTTCATTGGTCATTATAATGTTTTTCCACGACAAGTGTTAGAGACGATGATCGGAACGAAATTGCCTGGAAATAGTGGGAAGTTTGCCATTCGACCAGAAGCTGTTCATGTCGAGATGAAGGATGGAGACTTTTGTCTTTTAGGTGTAGCGACACAGTCGTTAATGAGTGGTAACATCATTCGTACAACTTTAGAAGGCGACTTTACATTTACAATGGAACAGTTACATCAGCGTGGGCAAACGCTTGAACTAGGTAAAAACTATAAGTGTTACGTGGCGAAGGAAGATGTGATTGCACTATCATGACGTATGCTAAAATTGAACGGTTTGAATTTATATTAAAGCAATTAGAGCTCGATGGAAAAATCATTGTGGCAAATATCGCAGAAGCATTGTTCGTAGCACCTGAAACTGTTCGTCGGGATTTGGATGAGCTAGAGCAGCAACATCTATTGACGAGAGTGCATGGTGGAGCAATTAAGTATACAAATGTTCGAACAGAACCTGCATTTTTACGGAAATTACAAATGCAAAAAGAGGCAAAGTGTATCATTGCTCGGCAGGCTGCGATGCGAATATGTGATGGGGATACGATTGCAGTTGATACAGGGACGACGACAGTGCACATTGCAGATTACTTAATGGCAGTGGATGATATTACTGTTGTTACTCATTCCATTGCCGCTGCTGCACAATTTAATCTTGCCATTGAAGAAAGACGGATGACAGGGAAAGTTATTTTATTAGGTGGAACAACAAACCCTAGACAAGCTTCGGTTGCTGGTGCAATGACATTAGAATGGTTAGGCAATATGAACTTCGACAAAGCGTTTTTATCTTGCGGTGGCATGAAGGATGGCATTGTGTATGACTATGATTTAGATGAATCACTGATTTCCCAAAAGATGCTACAGCAAAGTAAAAAGACAATATTATTAGCAGATGCATCAAAAATTAATGGCCATTCATTTTATCAAATCTGTCATTTAGCACAATGTACGGAAATAATGTGTGATATTGCTTGCCCAGAAGACTGGCAAGTATACGAAGAACAGTGGACAGTATGTAGTGGAGGGAAAAGTTAATGACAATTGATTACCATGTGCATTTAGAGGAGGGGCCCTATTCTTTCCGTTGGCTGGAACGAACATCTCGCGCGATATCGCATTTTCATGAGCCTAGAAGTACTACTAAAGGTTCCAAAGCGTTGGTTGAATGGCAAGTGTCAGCATTGGCTAGTCGATTACATAATGGCTGCTATAGTGAAGAATGGCTTGACCTATATTTACAAAAGGCAAAACAACTTGGTTTACGAGAGGTTGGTATTGTCGATCATTTGTATCGCTTTCATGAGGCTCGCTCCTATTTTGAACAATATATGCAATTAGATGATTCACAAGAAATCGGTCCACTGCAACGATACTGGCTAGATAGTGTGATGACTGAAAATATGGACGATTTCGTATTAGCGATAGCAAAGGCAAAGAAAAAATGGCGTCAGCATGGTGTCGAGTTAAAGCTAGGCATTGAAGCGGATTACTTTGTAGGTGGCGAGACGCAATTGGCATCGCTACTAGAAGGACACCCTTGGGATTATGTGATTGGCTCTGTTCATTTTGTAGATGGCTGGGGCTTTGATAATCCACAAACAGAGCATTTATTTGCTAATATGGATCAAACAACATTGCAAAAAAACTATACGCAGTTTTTTTCAACGGTCGTGCAAATGATACAGTCTAACATGTTTGATTTTGTGGCTCACTTAGATAATTTTAAAGTTTTTCATTATCATGTTGAGGATGAGGCGTTTAATCTTTTATGGTATGAACAAATCGCACAAGCGCTTGTTAACACACAAACGGCTACGGAAATTAATGCAGGGTTATATTATCGCTATCCCGTCCAAGAAATGTGCCCAGGTCCATTGTTTTTGCAAGTTTTAGTACAAAGAGGTGTAGAATTTACCGTTTCTTCAGACGCCCATTTCCCTGATGATTTAGGAAAATATACGTTTGCCAATACTGATTTGCTAAAGAGCTTAGGCGTTCAACACCTAGTAGGGTTCGATCAACGCACAAAAAAATATATAGAGTTATAACAACAATCACCGTTGATAATGTCATCGGTGATTTTTGCTAGGTATCTATGCTAAGTATCATGCATTTAAACAGTTATACTTGTTGTTGGCAGCGAAGGGGGTGACTCCTGCGGGAATGCACGCAGCATAAGACGCAACAGACCACGCGATAGCGGGGGTTGCGACTTACGAATGTGCCCGCGGAAAGCACCGCCGTAGTGGACAACAACGACATTGCAAAAAAGTGTTAGATTGATTACTGTCAATCTAACACTTTTTCTCTTTTGTCCCAGCCTCCTTGTTTATTATGAAGCAATAGACAAGAACGACGGAATATTTTTAATAAGAAGTGTATTTAAGTCGAAACCACGACATTTAGTACACAAACCTTGTAGGAAGTAGTAATCATTCAGTATAATAGTAAAATGGGAATTCGAATGCACGGATTTCGTTTGAAAGGAGTTACCTGACCTGCAATGAATGAGGAACAACGATTAACCAGTCAACAAGTCAATCAACCAAAAAAAGAAGACAAGCCTGAAAAGGATTATAGTAAATATTTTGAGAAGGTCTTTACTGCACCTTCATTAAAAGATGCAAAAAAACGCGGCAAAGAAGAAGTGAAATACCATAAAGACTTCCAAATAGCCGAACAATTTGCTGGCATGGGCGAGGGACGGACTTTCTATATCCGTACATATGGCTGCCAAATGAATGAGCACGATACAGAAGTGATGGCTGGGATATTTATGCAGCTCGGTTATACTTCAACAGAGATTATCGAGGAAGCAGATGTGGTGCTACTCAATACATGTGCAATCCGTGAAAATGCAGAGAACAAAGTGTTTGGAGAGCTTGGTTTCCTGCTAAAATATAAACGCAAAAATCCAGAAATGCTAATTGGTGTATGTGGCTGTATGTCGCAAGAAGAATCTGTAGTTAATAAAATTTTAAAAACGTATCCGCACGTCGATATGGTATTTGGCACACACAATATACACCGTTTGCCAAATATTTTAAAAGAAGCATACATGTCGAAGGAAATGGTTGTAGAGGTTTGGTCTAAAGAGGGCGACGTTATTGAAAACTTGCCGAAAAAACGTTTAGGTTCCATTAAAGCCTGGGTCAATATAATGTACGGCTGTGACAAGTTTTGTACGTATTGTATCGTGCCATATACGCGTGGGAAAGAACGTAGTCGACGTCCCGAGGAAATCATTGCTGAAGTTCGTGAGCTAGCAGCGGCGGGCTATAAAGAAATTATGCTCCTTGGCCAAAATGTCAACGCTTACGGGAAAGACTTTGAGGACCTTGATTACCGCCTAGGTGACTTAATGGATGAATTGCGAAAAATTGATATTCCGCGTATTCGCTTTACAACAAGTCACCCTCGTGATTTCGATGATTATTTAATTGAAGTGCTAGCAAAAGGTGGGAACTTAGTTGAACATATTCATTTACCAGTACAATCGGGTTCAAATGATGTGTTAAAAATTATGGCTCGTAAATATAGTCGTGAGCATTTCCTTAGCCTAGTAGATAAGATTAAAGCTGCAATTCCAGGTGTGACGTTAACAACGGATATTATTGTCGGTTATCCAAACGAAACAGAGGAGCAATTTGAAGAGACGATATCACTATACCGTGAAGTAGGCTTTGAAATGGCCTTTACGTATATTTACTCTCCTCGAGAAGGTACGCCAGCTGCGAAGATGGTTGACAATGTACCAGAAGATGTGAAAAAAGAGCGTCTACATCGTTTAAATGCAGTCGTACAAGAATATTCTAGAAAAGCGCTTGAAGGCTTGAAAGGCGAAATCGTAGAAGTGTTAGTGGAAGGAACAAGTAAACGTCGTGATGACGTACTTGCCGGCTATACGCGTAAAAATCGCCTCGTGAATTTTAAAGCACCAACAGCGTTAATTGGGCAGTTAGTGAAAGTGAAAATAACGGAGGCTACTTCTTATTCATTAACAGGAGAATTTGTGGAAGTAGTAAAAAATGAAAAGGTGGAAGCGTAAATGACACAAGTATTGTATACAAAAGAAGATTTAATTAAAAAATCCCATGAAATTGCGCATATGATTGCGAATACACCGGAAGTTGATTTTTTTAAAAAAGCTGAAGCACAAATTAATGAAAATCAACTTGT
The DNA here is from genome assembly GCF_038008685.1 of Lysinibacillus sp. FSL W8-0992. Taxonomy (NCBI): domain Bacteria; kingdom Bacillati; phylum Bacillota; class Bacilli; order Caryophanales; family Bacillaceae; genus Lysinibacillus; species Lysinibacillus sp. FSL W8-0992. The sequence goes on along the minus strand of NZ_JBBOZQ010000001.1, from coordinate 4,066,990 downwards.
TCGTGAACGTATTGCTAGTTTAAAAAGCTTGCAAAAACAAGCAGTAAACTTCCAGCACTTAGGTAAAGAAAAAGCATTAAAAATGATCGAAGACAAAATAGAAAAAATCGAAGAAGAAATTAATGCCATTCCTGTCGTGCAGCAATTTAAAGAATCACAAGGTGATGTGAATGACTTATTACAATTAGTGTCAAACACAATTGCCAATAACGTTACAAATGAAATTGTGCGTTCAACAGGTGGCGATGTGTTACGTGGTGAAACTGGCTCTTATGTACAAAATTCTCAACCAGGTAGCTGTTCATAAATAAATAATAGAAGAAACAGCCCGAATGACTGCATTCGGGCTATTTTTATGAAGCAATTTAGCAAGGGGTTTACACATAATGAAAGCCTCTACTAAAGCTGTTGAATGCAAAAATGTATAAAGGAAGTCAATTCGATTCTATGAAATATGTTCACCCAATGGGCGCTACCTGCATATGATGGAGTGAAAAGAGTCGAAGGAGGAATTGCGCTGAAACGTTTACGACAAATCGTGACGAAAGCAGTAGTTGCCAAAGGGAAGAAGAGAACGGAAGAACGTGTAACGTTATGTCCAACAAATAAACCGACGAGTATTCTCGGTTGCTGGGTAATCAACCATACTTGTTCAGCAAAAAAAGTCGGTAAATTTGTAGAAGTGTCAGGAAAGTTTGATGTCAATGTATGGTATGCTTATAGTAATCATTCGAAAACAGCAGTGTTTTCAGAAACGGTTCACTATAAAGACAAAGTAAAGCTTAATTTTAGAGATGGCGAAGTAACAGTTGGCGATGATGTGCGTGTGCGTGTAATACAAGAACCAAATTGCATGGAAGCGGTAATTTCTCCATGTGGAACAAAATTTGAAATTGTAGTAGAACGTGAGACTGTCGTTGAAGTAATGGGTGAAATGACAATTTGTATTAGTGTACATCCGCTAGATTTCGAAGAGGAATGGAATTTTAATGATGAAAGTTCATCTTCATCATCTTCATCGTCAAGCTCTAGTTCCAGTTCTTCTAGCTCAAGTAGTGAAGGAAGATTCGTTTTAGAGTCCTCATCGTTTCCTGACGAACGTCCAAGATAATATACAAGATAATATTTTTTGATACATGCGAAATGCTAGCATCTTTACAAAGGTGAAATAAGCGTTTCGCATGTATCTTTTGTTATAATAAATATAACGATTAGGGGAAGAAGCACTCAATGGATAGTTCAGCCTTTAGAAGGTGTTAATATGTTAGCCTAGATTTATCGCTCTAAGTAGCAATTGCTAACGTAACTACAAGTGTACATACCCATAGCACAATACAAAATTTATCTAAACGCAAATATGCCAATGCGTATTTGATTTAAATGGCAAGAGCGAGGGAATTTTTAAATGACAACTTATACACCAATGATGCAACAATATTTGCAAGTAAAAGAAGATTATAAGGATGCCTTTTTATTTTTTAGATTAGGTGACTTTTACGAAATGTTTTTTGAAGATGCAATTAATGCATCACAAATTTTAGAAATTACATTAACGAGTCGAGATGCAGGCGCTAAGGAGCGTATTCCAATGTGTGGGGTACCACATCACTCGGCAAAAAATTATATTGAAACACTTGTGCAAAAAGGCTATAAGGTTGCAATTTGTGAGCAAACGGAAGATCCTAAGCTAGCAAAAGGTGTAGTCAAACGTGAAGTAGTCCAACTTATTACGCCAGGTACTATTATGGAAGGTAAGGCGCTAGATGGTAAAACCAATCATTTTATAGGCGCAGCAGAACAATTGGATGCCACGACATTTGGCTATGCCTACTTGGATCTATCTACAGGTGAAGCAATAGCGTCAACAATTGAAGGGGATGGCAAGGCACTTCTGATGCAGATGCAGGCATATGGTATTCGAGAATTAATCGTAACAGAGAGCTTACAGCTTTTGTTGGCAGAACATGCAATGAATTTTGGCATTGTCCTATCCGTTGAAGAAGATGAAATGGTGATGGACAAAGCGGTGAACTATTTAGAAGCGGTTCCAGCAACTATACAGTTAGCTTGCCTTCGTTTGCTTCATTATATCGATAAGACACAAATGCGTTCACTTTCTCATATTCAAGCGTTTACCTTCAATGAAATGAAAAACTATCTACGCATCGATTCTAGCTCAAAGCGAAACTTAGAACTGATTCAGTCCATTCGTGGCGGCGACCAAAAAGGTACATTGTTATGGCTATTAGATGACACTGTTACAGCGATGGGTGGGCGTAAGCTGAAGCAGTGGCTACATCAACCGTTAGCATCACGCTCAGCTATTGAGGATAGACTTGCGATGGTTAGTGATTTGTTAGAAGAATATTTTGTAAGATCGGAATTACAAATCTCTCTAAAACAAGTATATGATTTAGAACGTTTAGCTGGTCGTGTGGCGTTTGGCAATGTAGGCGGGCGCGATTTAGCACAGCTTCGCGATTCATTACGACAAGTTCCAGTTATTCAACAACAGTTAATTGGAGCAAATAAAGAAACATTGCACAAGTTAGGTGCAGCACTCGATACATGTGCTGACGTTGAGGCTTTATTGGCACTTGCTATTACAGATAACCCACCAATCACTATTAAAGAAGGTGATGTTATCCGAGATGGCTATAATGAACGATTAGATGAACTGCGTTATGCGTCTCGCAATGGCAAGGACTGGATAGCCCAGTTAGAACAAGCGGAACGTGCAAAAACGGGCATTAAAAACTTGAAAATAGGCTATAACCGTATTTTTGGCTATTATATCGAAATAACAAAATCTAATATCCATTTGGCAGATTTAACACGCTATGAACGTAAACAAACACTCGCGAATGCGGAACGTTATATTACGCAGGAACTGAAAGAAAAAGAGTCACTTATTTTGAATGCCGAGGAAGAAAGCTTGGCATTGGAGTACAACCTATTCGTTGAAATACGTGAACAATTAAAATCATTCATTCCACGTGTACAAGCGTTAGCAGCGAGCATTAGTGAATTAGATGTATTGCTTAGCTTTGCAAGCGTTTCTGAAAAATATCGTTTTACGAAGCCCGAATTTCATGCGGGACGTGCGCTTGAAATTATTGAAGGACGACACCCCGTTGTAGAGAAAATGCTCAATAAGCAAATGTATGTACCGAATGATTGTGTGCTCGAAGAAAATCACAACATGATGCTCATTACGGGGCCCAATATGTCTGGTAAAAGTACGTATATGCGCCAAGTAGCACTCATTGTTGTGATGGCACAAATGGGATGCTATGTGCCGGCGGAAAAGGCAAGATTACCAATTACAGATCAAATTTTTACACGGATTGGTGCAGCGGATGATTTAGCTGCAGGACAATCAACATTTATGGTAGAAATGCTAGAATCACAGCATGCGATTATGCATGCAACTCAAAATAGCTTAATGCTGTTTGATGAAATTGGTCGTGGAACATCCACATATGATGGTATGAGTCTTGCGCAATCTATGATGGAATATATTCATGACAAAATCGGCGCAAATACACTTTTCTCTACACATTATCATGAATTGACAGCTTTAGAAAAAGAGTTACCTCGCTTACAAAATGTGCATGTATCTGCCACTGAAAAGAATGGAACAGTTGTCTTTTTACACAAGGTGAAAAAGGGGGCGGCAGATAAATCATATGGTATTCATGTAGCCCAGCTAGCACAATTACCAGAGGAAATTTTAGAGAGAGCACGTATATTGCTCGAAAACTTTGAGGCAGGTAAAGAAATTCCTGTGTCCCCAGAAGTAGTTGAACAACCTGTACAAATGTCGCTCTTTACAGAAGAAGCAGCGTTGCCTTCAGCTGAGGCAGATGTCTTGAAAAGCTTGGAGAAGGTGAATATTCTAGGCACATCACCAATGCAGGCCATTAATATTTTATATGAATTACAACAGCAATTAGTTAACGCTAAAAAATAAAGGAGTGAAGCGCCATGGGGAAAATTCAAATTATGGACGCGTGGCTATCCAATAGAATTGCCGCGGGGGAAGTAGTAGAACGACCAGCATCTGTAGTCAAAGAACTAGTCGAAAATGCAATTGATGCTGGGAGTACGTCCATTGATGTCTTTTTACTAGAAGCGGGCCTCACTTCAATTCAAGTTATTGATAATGGTAGTGGGATGGATGAGGAAGACGCACTGATCTCTTTCTCACGCCATGCAACAAGTAAGATTCATCAGGAGCATGATTTATTTCGTATTCGTACTTTAGGATTTCGTGGTGAGGCATTAGCATCAATCGCATCGGTATCCAAAATGACGATGATTACTTCGACTGGTGAATCAGGGACGTATGTGGAACTAGAGGGTGGCCATGTGGCAGTGCAAAAGCCTGGGCCATTGCGTAAAGGAACAGATATTACAGTGGCACAGCTATTTTTCAATACGCCTGCGCGTTTAAAATATATGAAAACGATACAAACCGAGCTTGGGCATACGATTGATCTTATGAACCGTCTAGCGCTTGGTAATCCACAAATTGCCTTTCGATTGCTACATAACGGTCAGCAGTTGCTACAGACAAATGGACGAGGCGATGTACAGCAAGTACTTGCTGCGATTTATGGTATGCATAATGCGAAAAAAATGGTGCCATTTCAAGGGGAGTCTCATGACTATAAGGTGTCGGGCTTTATATCTTTACCAGAGGTGACGCGTGCTTCTAAAAATTATATGTCGCTGTTTGTTAATGGTCGTTGGGTGAAACATTATTTGGTGCAAAAGGCTATTATCGACGCATACCATACGTATTTACCGATTGAACGTTTTCCAATTGTAGCACTTTATATTGAAGGTGATCCTTATTTAACAGACGTAAATGTTCATCCAGCCAAACACCAAATACGTTTAAGTAAAGAACCAGAGCTACTGAAATTGATTGAAGAAACGATTCGTGGCAAAATTCGAGAAGTTATGCGTGTACCACTAATGGAAAAGAAAGAAAAAATTCCGAAACCTGCAACAGAACAGCTGAATATTTGGAAGCCTACCCCGAAGCTGGATGTCGAAAAAATGAATGCTATCGTTGAAAAGCTTTATGATGCGCAAACTGTTCAAGAGTCCAGCATATTGCCAGTTAAGGAGCCAGCACCAACAGCTACAGTTATAGAAGAGAGCTGGCAACCAATTCAACAATTAGAAACAAATCAGGTTGAAGTAGAGTCACCAATAGAGCACATGGAATTTCTAAATGAGGAACCTCAAATAGAAGAATCTCAAATAGAAGAGCCTAAAAAAGAACCATTCCCTGCTCTTGAAGTAGTAGGGCAAATTCACGGGACATATATCGTTGCGCAAATGGAGGATGGCTTTTATTTAATCGACCAACATGCGGCACAGGAGCGTATTAAGTACGAGTTTTTCCGTGAAAAGGTTGGGCAAGTTAATCCGAACGAACGACAGACATTATTACTTCCCTTGACCTTCCATTACGCAGCAGACGAGGCGCTTATACTGCGTGAAAATAGACAGCAGCTAGAGGCTGTTGGCGTATTTTTAGAGGATTTTGGACAGTCATCATTTGTTATTCGTGAGCATCCTAGTTGGTTTCCAAATGGCGAGGAGCAGGACATTATTGAGGATTTAATTGAGCAAGTATTGACGACGAAAAAGGCAGATGTTAAAAAAATGCGTGAGGCAGCAGCCATTATGATGAGCTGTAAAAAGTCTATTAAGGCTAATCATTATTTAACGAAAGAGCAAATGGTTGCATTGCTAGACGATTTACGCGAAGCAGACAATCCATTTACCTGTCCACATGGTCGCCCAGTGCTAATTCATTTTACAACCTATGAAGTGGAAAAAATGTTCAAACGGGTAATGTAGTGATAACTGAGCATCGAGGTCGCAGTAAATAAAAGAAAAACTTACAGCAATCTCGTGCGTGGTGAGAAAACCTAAGGGGGAGAAAAAATGGGTGAATTTATTTTAGCAATTGATCAAGGTACGACAAGTTCAAGAGCGATTTTATTCAATCATAAAGGTGAAATTGTCCATGTTGCACAAAAGGAATTTCAGCAGTATTTTCCGAAGGCAGGCTGGGTAGAGCATAATGCCAATGAGATTTGGGGATCAGTGCTCTCGGTTATCGCAGCAGTGTTAACTGAAAGTGGTCATGAAGCAAGTGAGGTACATGCAATTGGCATTACAAATCAGCGGGAAACTACGGTAGTTTGGGATAAACATACTGGTCAGCCTGTCTACAATGCTATCGTTTGGCAATCAAGGCAAACCCAGGACATTGTTAAAGAGTTGAAGGAACAAGGCCATGAAAACATGTTTCAACAAAAGACAGGGTTACGTCTGGATTCCTATTTCTCTGCAACAAAAATTAAATGGATTTTAGACAATGTTGAAGGTGCACGTGACAAGGCGGAAAATGGTGATTTACTCTTCGGCACGATTGATTCTTGGATTGTTTGGCGATTATCAAAAGGGAAGGCACATATTACGGATTATTCGAATGCGGCGCGGACATTACTTTATAATATCCATGAACTACAGTGGGACGAAGAACTTTGTGAGCTACTAAATATCCCAATGACGATGTTACCAGAAGTAAGAAATTCGTCAGAAATCTATACGAAAACCGCACCGAGCGTATTTTTTGGGCAAGAAACGCCAATTGCAGGTATTGCTGGCGACCAGCAGGCAGCGCTCTTTGGGCAAACATGCTTTGCGAAGGGCATGGCTAAAAATACGTACGGTACCGGCTGTTTTATGTTGTTAAATACAGGTGAACAGGCTATACATTCTGAAAATGGTTTGCTTACAACGATTGCTTGGGGCATTGATGGCACTGTGACATATGCATTAGAAGGCAGTGTCTTTGTAGCAGGTTCAGCAATTCAGTGGTTACGTGATGGTCTTCGCATGATTCGCACTGCTAAAGAATCTGAAAAATATGCAACAAAGGTAGCTGATACAGATGGTGTATACGTTGTACCTGCATTTGTAGGATTAGGCACACCATACTGGGATACCGATGCCCGTGGCGCTATTTTTGGTTTGACACGGGGTACTTCAAAAGAACATTTTATCCGGGCAACGCTTGAATCATTGGCTTACCAGACGAAAGATGTACTGGATGCAATGGAGGAAGCGGCTGGCACACCAATTGAAGTATTGCGGGTAGATGGTGGAGCTGTAAGTAATGGCTTCTTAATGCAATTCCAAAGTGATATTTTACAGTTAGAGGTGGAGTTAGCAAAGCTTAATGAATCGACTGCACTCGGGGCAGCCTATTTAGCAGGGCTGGCAACTGGATTTTGGGAAAATAAAGAGGCGTTAGCTGCATTATGGGCAAATGGGCAAACCTATCAACCCAAAATGAGCACAGAGCAAAGCGCGATATTATATGCGGGCTGGCAAAGAGCTGTGGAAGCTACACGTTTATTCAAATCATAGCTAATGGGGGAGAAAGTATGTTTTCATTTGAGAACCGTCCTAAAATTATGGATTATTTAGAGCAATATAGCTTTGACGTATTAGTAATTGGAGGTGGCATTACTGGTGCTGGAATTGCACTCGATGCCGCATCAAGAGGATTATCTGTCGCATTGATTGAGATGCAGGATTTTGCGGCTGGTACATCAAGCCGTTCAACAAAGCTAATTCACGGAGGCCTTCGATATTTAAAACAATTTGATATGGGTGTAGTGGCTGAAGTTGGGCGTGAACGCGAAATCGTTTATGATAATGCTGTTCATGTAACGACGCCTGAAAAGATGCTGTTGCCTTTATATAAGCATGGTTCACTTGGTCCATTTACGACTTCAATAGCATTGAAGGTTTATGACCGATTAGCAGGTGTGAAAAAGCAAGAACGTCGCACAATGTTGAGTGCACAAGAAACAGCAGCGCTTGAGCCATTATTAAAGCGTGATGAGCTCGTTGGCGGCGGCTATTATGTGGAGTATCGTACCGATGATGCACGTTTAACAATTGAAGTGTTAAAAAAAGCGGTTGAATATGGCGCACTTTGTGTAAACTATGCTGAAATGACAGGATTTTTATATAACAAGAAAAAGCTAATTGGGGCAAAAGTAAAAGATCATGTAACAGGAAAAGTAGTGGAAGTTCATGCGGCGCAAATCGTCAACGCTACTGGTCCTTGGGTAGATGAAGTACGACAAAAAGATAAAAGTACGGACAAAAAACAATTACGTCTGACCAAAGGTGTCCATATTGTACTCAATCAAAAGCACTTCCCATTGCAACAGGCAGTCTATTTTGATATTCCAGATGGTCGTATGGCTTTTGCAATTCCACGTGATGGTAAAACATATTTAGGGACAACGGATACAGTTTATGAAGGAAATCCTATACACCCTACTGCAACACAACAAGATGTAGATTATTTAATTGAGGCTGCTAAAAATGTTTTTCCAACAGCCGAAATTACAAGAAAAACAGTTGAATCTTCTTGGGCAGGTGTACGTCCACTTATTTTCGAAAAAGGTAAAGACCCTTCTGAAATTTCGCGTAAAGATGAGATTTGGACAGCATCAAGTGGTTTGATGACCATTGCTGGTGGCAAGCTAACAGGCTACCGCCAAATGGCCGAAACAATTGTTGATAAAATTGTCAAAACACATAAATTTAAGCATGCAAGTCCATGTATGACACGTGAGCTGTCGCTTTCGGGTGCAAAGGGCATTAATGCTATTAATTTCCCTGATTATACTGCATATAAAGCTAGAGAGGGTGTTCAGTATGGCCTGAATTATGATGAAGCAAAGCATCTTGTGCAAAAGTATGGTACAAATGTTGACGCTTTATTTGATCAGGTAAAGTATTTGCATGAGCATGGCAGTACGATGCCTCTCGTGTTACATGCGATGCTGCTCTATGGTATAGAAGCGGAAATGGTTTATACACCTTGTGATTTCTTTATTCGTCGTACGGGATTATTATACTTTGATATTGATGCAGTGAAACGATATAAGGAGCAAGTAATTCAAGTAATGCAACAGCGTTTTCACTACTCAGAATCCCAAAGAAATACTTATGTTGCTCAATTAGAACAAGCCATAATAGATGCGACAAGTTTTGCGGATGTGGAGGTGTAGTAAATGGAAGAGCGTTATATGAAAATGTCGGATGGATATTTTGTGTTTACGCGAACATTGACTCCGGCTATTCCATGCATAGGTCATTTTCATATTTTACATGGCATGGCAGAGCATAGTGGACGTTATCTAAAATTTGCTCGAATACTATGTGCAGCAGGCTATGCAGTTACGATGCATGATCATCGTGGACATGGAGAAACAGCATCTTATAACGGCACATTAGGTTTTTTCGCTGAGAAAAATGGTTTTGACCGTGTTGTTGAAGATGCCCATGAAGTGATAATAACTATGCATGCTCAATTTGCCGATGTGCCTTTCATTTTGTTCGGTCATAGTATGGGTTCTTTTATTGCTAGAAGGTATATTCAGCTTTACGGCAATGGCGTGGATAACGTTATACTTTGTGGAACAGGAAACGTTTCAACATTGCATAAGATTGGACATTATGTTGCACAAGTATTAGCAATGCAGCTGGGCAAAGAGTTGGAGAGCCCTTTATTAAATAAATTGAGTTTTGGGAGCTTCAATAAGCAAGTTCCAAATGCTAAAACAGCGTATGATTGGTTATGTTCTGTAGAGCATGAGGTGCAAAAATATATCGATGATCCATATTGTGGCTTTATACCAACAAACCAATTTTTTGTTGATTTAACGGCTGGCCTTATGGTGCTAAATCGAAAAAAAGAGATTGAAAAAATAAATAAAAACTTACCGATCCTTTTGATAAGTGGTAGCAAGGACCCTGTTGGTGACGCTGGTCAAGGAGTGTATACAGTGGCAGAGCGTTTTGTAGAAGCAGGTATACAGGATGTTACAGTCTATTTATTTGAAGATAAGCGACACGAAATTTTAAATGAAGACAATCATCAGGCGGTTCATCAAGTTTTATTACGGTGGTTAAAAAAGTATGATACAAAATAAAATTCAGCAAGCAGAGGTTGTTGCAATCGTTGGACCAACGGCCTCTGGTAAAACAGCACTGAGCATTGAGCTAGCAAAAAAGTATAATGGTGAAATTATTAATGGCGATTCGATGCAAATTTATAAAGACTTAAATATTGGTACAGCGAAAATTACCGAGGAAGAGATGCAAGGTGTACCACATCATTTATTAAGCTTCAAAGAGCCAACAGAATCATTTTCAGTAGCGGATTATCAAAAACTGGTGCGTGCCAAAATTAGTGAAATACAGGCAGGCGGGAAGTTGCCAATTATTGTTGGAGGCTCTGGGTTATATGTACAAGCAGTGCTCTATGATTTCCAATTTACGGAGGAGCAGGTAGATGAGGTAGCACGTAAGGCATATTATGAGGAGCTAGAAAAGTTGGGTCCTGAAGCAATGCATGCAAAACTATTAGCATTGGATCCGAAAACGGCAGAAACAATTCATCCGAATAATACAAGACGTGTTATTCGAGCATTAGAAATGATTGAATTAAGTGGTGTTTCAAAAGCTTCAGATGAACATAATCGTGGAGAAATCCCCCTTTATCGCCATTTGATTTTAGGGCTTGGAGAAAATATGTCACGCGATGAGCTTTATGATCGCATAAATCGCCGAGTAGATTTGATGATGGACAAAGGGCTGTTACAAGAAGTAAAAGGGTTATGGCAGCAAAATATTCGAGGTGTACAGTCAATACAAGCGATTGGCTATAAGGAATTGTATGATTACTTAGATGGTCGATGCACATTAGAAGAAGCAATTGAAAGTTTAAAACAAAATTCTCGTCGCTACGCGAAAAGACAACTTACTTATTTCCGTAATAAGATGGACATTCATTTTATTGAAAAAGACTAAAAACTTTAATAATTTCTAAAAATTACTAATTGATAAATTGGTATAACATGCTACTATAGGAATGAAGAGGTAGAAAGAGAGTAGGGGAGGCGCAATCTATGAAATCAATCAATTTGCAAGATACGTTTTTGAACCATCTACGTAAAAACAGTGTTTTTGTAACTGTGTTTCTGTTAAACGGGTTCCAGTTAAAAGGAACAGTGAAATCCTATGACAACTTTACAGTATTATTAGTTGATGCTGAAAGCAAACAGCATCTCATTTACAAACACGCAATTTCTACTTTCGTTCCAGCAAAGCAAGTCGAATTTTTAGAGACAGAAGAATAGAGTCATTTTAAGCAGCTAGTGCTACATCACTAGCTGTTTTTTTTCGTTCACGCTATAATGTAATAGGAAATTGATATATTGGAGGACTATAAAGATGAAATCAATGGATACAACGCAATTATTAGAACAACTAGATGCTAACGAAGACCTATACATTATTGATGTGCGAGAAGATGATGAGGTAGCACAAGGTGTCATTCCTGGTGCTAAGCATATAGCGCTTGGAACAATTCCAGAGCGTTTAGATGAGATAGATAGATCTAAGCCTTATATTATCGTATGTAAAGCTGGCGGACGCTCGGCAAATGCATGTGCTTATTTAGAAGCACAAGGCTTTGATGTAACAAATCTTGAAGGCGGCATGCTTGCCTATGATGGGGAATTAGAATTTAAATAATGTAAAGATGAAGGTATTTAACAAGTCAGTTGTTAAATACCTCATTTTTTTTGTTTATATTAAATGATGGCAATGCAAAAAGTGCTGTTACCAAAACTTTTAACAATATTGACACTCAAAAAACTTTGTCGTAAATTTAAAGTAATTACATAAAAGCATTAGGTGCCCACTTTGGGAGAATAGGGAATAAAGTGAAATGCTTTAGCGGTCCCACCACTGTAAAATGGAGTTTTATAGAGAATACCACTAGCGATGGCTGGGAAGGTTCTATAAAATGTTGAGATTGAGCCAGGAGACCTGCCTAATTGCTTCGGATGATATGGACGATGGAAAAGTCTGTAGTTTATTTGTTATGAAATAAACTACAGGCTTTTCTATTTTTTTCATTCTTTTATGTAAAAGGCTAAAAAAAGGAGAGATGATGATGCAATTGCTACAACAAACGATTCAACACATTCAACGTACTAACAACAAAATGATGGAAAATGCGAAGGAACGTATAGATTCTCTTAGCAAGCCACCGAGCAGTTTAGGGAAGCTGGAGTCGCTTGCTATACAACTAACTGGGATTACGGGAGAACTATATCCTAAACTCGATAACAAAGTGATCATCGTATGTGCGGCAGATCACGGTGTTTGTGACGAAGGGGTAACATCGAATCCACAAAACGTAACATTTTTTCAAACATTGAATTTTCCTAAAGGGGTAACAGGTGTTTGTGCTATTGCTAAAATAACAAATGCAAAAATTGTAACGGTGGACGTCGGTGTCAAAGAGGATATTCCGCTTGATGCTGGTGTTTTAATTAAAAAAATTAAATACGGTACGGACAATATGGCGAAAGGTCCGGCGATGACGAGGGAAGAAGCAGTCCAATCAATTGAAGTAGGCATAGAAATAGCGACATCAGAAATAGCAAAAGGGGCAAATGTTCTTGGTACTGGTGAAATGGGGATTGGCAATACAACACCTAGTGCAGCTATATTATCAGTACTTCATGCTTGTCACCCGCATGAAGTGACGGGATTCGGTGCAGGGCTAGGGTCAGGAGGAATTGAACATAAAGTAGCTGTTATTCAAAAGGCTATCGAAATAAACAAACCTAATCGTCATGATGCAATCGATATACTTGCAAAAGTTGGTGGGTTAGAAATAGGGGCTATGGCTGGAGTAATCCTTGCGGCTGCCGCAAATCGCAAACCAGTTGTAATTGATGGCTTTATTTCTACAGTAGCTGCACTAATTGCATATGAGCTTGAACCAAAAGTACAAGACTATATCATACCTTCTCATGCATCAGAAGAACCTGGGGCAAAAATAGCAGCCGAATTGCTAGGAGTAGAGCCGATGCTTCATATGAATATGCGATTGGGAGAGGGCTCTGGCGCAGCATTAGCGTTTCCAATTCTAGACGCAGCTTGTTCGATGATGAGCAATATGGCTACATTAGCAGAGTCTATGGCGCTAATAGATAAATAATAATTGACGAGGAATAAGGTTTGTTCTTAGAGCGAAGGAAATAGTATATGCAATCTAGTTGATGGTAGCGAAGGCGAGTGACTCCTGTGGGAACGCACGCAGCCTAAGTCGCAACAATTCGCGCGACAGCGACGATTACGGCTTACATCGTGCCCGCGGAAAGCACCCGCCGAAGCGGATATTCACGGTAAAGCAAAAAGAGTTCGATTAATGTGATGGTATTTTTACGCTATGTAAGAAGAATGAAACTATAGCTGTTCATTCTTTTGCAGTAAATAAAAAATTAGAAGAGAACACGAGTTGATGGTAGCGAAGGTGGGCGACTCCTGCGGGAACGCACGCAGTGTAAGACGCAACAAACCGCGCGTTAGCGAAGGTTGCGGCTTACGTCGTGCCCGCGGAAAGCGCACACCGAAGCGGACATCAACGATATAGAGTTCGACTAATATGATGACATTTTTACGTTGTACCCGCAGAAAGCACTCGCCGAAGTGGACACAACGGTATAGCCTCTATTAAGCTCGGTTCAACTTCCGTAACGGCAAACGCCATTTCTTCATATATGAAAGAACTCGTAAAACCGTAATGACACCGAATAATACATATAAGAAAATATCGCCTGGTAGTAATTCCAGTCCAATAAGAAGACCTGCAAGTGCTGCCCATACACCGTAAATTTCATCGCGTAACACGAGTGGCTTCCGTCCAGCCAATAAATCCCGAACAATACCACCGCCTGAACCAGTTAAAACAGCAGCAACAATGACTGCACTAATTGGCATATTGAGTTTGACAGCGTACAATGCACCTTGTATAGCAAAAGCCGATAAACCAATAGCATCTGTGAAATTGCCCCAACGATGCCAATGCTGTATTAGATGATGCGGAAAAATAAAAAATATAGTAATTGCAGCAATCGCAATTTGGAACATCATATCTTGCCCCCACAATGTTGTGACAGGTAGACCAATCAGTAAATTACGAATGGCACCTCCACCGAATGCAGTTACAATGCCAAGTATATATACACCGAATAAATCGTATTCTTCTTCCATTGCAATTATTGCCCCGGAAATAGCGAAGGCAATTGTCCCGATGATGCTAAAAACTTCCCAAGCCATCACTTTCCCCCCTTATACGAGAATAATTTGTAGTAAGTCCGCCCCTTAGCTTAGCGCATTTAACAGCTAGACACAATAGCAATTTTTGCAGGGTTGCAAACAAATTGATAAGATAGGAAAGAACAATTTGAAACGGAGACGAAAACAATGACTTTTACAACCCATTTAACAGCAGAAACGTTAACATTAGCGGAAAAAATAGAAGAAAAGGTGCGCCCTTATCATACGAAGGTAGAGAATATGGCGTTCATCAATCAGCAAAAGGTACTTTCCGCATTCAGAGCGCATCAAGTAAGCGATTTTCATTTACATCCGTCAAATGGCTATGGCTATGATGACGAGGGACGTGACAATCTTGAGCGTGTATATGCACAAGTTTTTGGAGCAGAGGCGGCGATTGTCCGTCCGCAAATCATATCTGGTACACATGCGATTACGCTTAGTCTATTCGGTGTGCTACGACCAGGTGATGAATTGCTTTATATTTCAGGTCAACCATATGACACGCTACAATCGATTGTCGATGGTGGTGACAAAGATACGGGCTCGCTGAAGGATTATAAAATTGGTTATCGTCATGTAGATTTGATTGATAACAAAGAAATTGATTGGACTGCAGTTGCTGCAGCTATTACACCAAACACGAAAATGATAGCTATTCAACGTTCAAAAGGCTATGCAACTCGTCCTTCCTTTACCATCTCACAAATTGCAAAAATGTGTGAAAAAGTTAGAGAATTGGCTCCGAATGCCGTTATTTTTGTTGATAACTGCTATGGTGAATTTGTGGAGGCACAGGAACCTACAGAAGTAGGTGCTGATTTAATGGCAGGTTCTCTTATTAAAAATCCGGGTGGTGGCTTAGCAAAAATAGGTGGTTATATTGCAGGACGAGCTGATTTAGTAGAAAAATGTGCTTATCGTATGACCTCACCAGGTATTGGGGCAGAAGCAGGTGCAACATTAAACACACTTGGTGATTTCTATCAAGGCTTTTTCCTTGCACCGCATGTTGTTAGTCAAGCATTAAAGGGTGCCATTTTCACAGCAGCAATGCTGGAGGGAATAGGGATGAATACTTTCCCTAGTTATCATGCGGAACGTACAGACTTAATTCAATCGGTATCATTTAAAACAGCAGAACAAATGATTGCTTTCTGTCGAGAAATTCAAGCAAATTCTCCAATTAATGCGCACTACGCTCCAGAGCCTGCTTACATGCCTGGCTATGAAGACGATGTCATTATGGCAGCGGGGACATTTATTCAAGGTTCAAGCATTGAACTTACAGCGGATGGCCCAATTCGTCCGCCGTATACAGCATTTATTCAAGGTGGATTGACATATGAGCACGTGAAATTTGCCATTTGTAGCGCTGTCCAAAGCATACGAAAATAGGCAATTTATAGCTGTTAGACAAGCCCTATCACAGTTTCGTGATGGGGCTTGTCTCGTAATGGTAATAGTGGGAGTTTGACACTTCAGTACGAATGGAAAATACGTTGCGTATAGAACTTCTAAGTGGAGGAAATTAGTATAAAAAGGAGCGAATGGAACTGAAATCTACTGTTTCTTACAATTTATTAACAAGAAAAAGACTGTAATTTGTATAGTTTTTAACAATTTTTCATCAATTCTAAAAAAAATTAAAAAACCATGTTAGGAAACCTTACATCTTTGTTGACAGTGAAAATTTTTCGTTATATGATAAGCGGGTATTGGGGGGACTTAAATGAGTCGTGAAATTAGACGAACGATGCCGTTATTATCTATGAGTATCGTGATGCAATTGACCGAGCTTTCGGCACGCCAAATTCGTTATTATGAAGAACACCATTTAATTGAGCCACACCGAACAGAAGGTAATCGTCGAATGTTTTCATTAAATGACGTCGATACGCTTCTTGAAATAAAAGATTACTTGGAGCAGGGTATGAATATGGCGAAAATTAAAAAATTATTTGCTAAAAAATTAGATCCTGTTGCAGCTGAAGAACCTGATTTAACTGACACAGAATTACGTCAAATTATGCGCGAAGAAATGCGTCAAGCACAGCGCATGCAAAAGTCATCTATCCGACGTGGGGATTTATCCCGATTCTATTAGATAAATGCAAGTATTTTTCAATTGGTCGGTTTTTATTTAATAGGGTAGGGTAAAGATATAAGCTAGACAATTTATAGGAGTGTGGAAAACTGTGGGTAAATACACAAAAGAGGACATCAAGAGTTTAATCGAAGAAAAAAATGTTAGTTTCATTCGTTTACAATTTACGGATATACTAGGTACAATTAAAAACGTTGAAATTCCAGTTAGTCAACTAGACAAAGCACTAGAAAACAAAATGATGTTCGATGGCTCATCAATTGAAGGTTTCGTGCGTATCGAAGAATCAGATATGTATTTATATCCTGATTTAGATTCTTTCGTAGTTTTCCCTTGGACTTCAGAAAAAGGGAAAGTAGCACGTTTCATCTGTGACGTATACACTGCTAAAGGCGAACCATTCGCTGGTGACCCACGTAACAATTTAAAACGTATCCTTAAAAAAATGGAAGATATGGGCTTCACAAGCTTCAACTTAGGGCCTGAGCCAGAATTCTTCTTATTCAAATTAGATGCAAAAGGTGAACCTACGTTAGAAGTAAACGACCACGGTGGTTATTTTGACTTAGCACCTACTGATTTAGGTGAAAACTGTCGTCGTGATATCGTTTTAGAGCTTGAAGAAATGGGCTTTGAAATTGAAGCTTCTCACCATGAAGTAGCACCTGGTCAACATGAAATTGACTTTAAATATGCGGATGCTATTACAGCATGTGACAACATCCAAACGTTCAAATTAGTTGTTAAAACAATTGCACGTAAACACGGCCTACATGCAACATTCATGCCAAAACCATTATTTGGTGAAGCAGGCTCTGGTATGCACTTTAACGTGTCATTATTTAAAGGTAAAGAAAATGCATTCTATGATGAGTCTACTGAGCTAGGCCTTTCTGAAACAGCAATGCAATTCATGGCAGGTGTCCTTGCACACGTACAAGGATTCACAGCAGTAACAAACCCAACTGTTAACTCTTATAAACGATTAGTTCCTGGTTATGAAGCGCCATGCTACGTTGCTTGGTCTGCACAAAACCGTTCACCACTTATTCGTATCCCATCTGCACGCGGACTTTCAACTCGTGTAGAAGTACGTTCAGTGGACCCAGCAGCAAACCCATATTTAGCGATGGCTGTTATTTTAGAAGCGGGTCTAGAAGGTATTCGCCAACAATTAACACCACCAGCGGCAATTAACCGCAATATCTACGTAATGACGGAAGAAGAGCGCAAAGCAAATGGTATTGCCAATTTACCGCCAGCGCTTGACGATGCGTTAACATTACTTGCGCAAGATAAAGTGGCTCAAGCTGCTTTAGGTGAGCACATTTACGCTAACTTTAAAGAAGCAAAAGAAATCGAGTTCGACATGTACCGTACAACAGTACACCAATGGGAACGCGATCAATATTTAAAAATGTATTAATCAAAAGCGTTGGGGCTCAAGGGCTCCAACGCTTTTCTATTTCTGATCTTCATATTTTTCAAAAACCAAATCATTTGCTTTAATCTGACCATATTTATTATGGGATTTTGCAAAATCATTAATGTTATACGAACCTAAAAAGTAAAAGTTTCTAACTGATGATTTAACTAACCTGCTCCTCTAGTTGAACAGCAATTAACTTCTAGAAAATAGCATAACTGAACAAGCCCCACTATTCTTGATAACGTGTTCTAATGTCTAAATTAAGAGCAAAAATAATAGAAGGTTAAGATTTCTTTACCTTGTAGAAAATCTATTGATTTAATATAGAAATAAAATTACGATGTTGACGGGGAAATAAGAATAAGCTAAAAATTATTGTTGACGGATCGCCGTATGCGATGAAAGTCGCACGTATGGTGAAGGCTCGTTATAAAGCGCTAATGTGTATAAGACGAGAATAGTTCAAGTAATGAAGCACCAAAAGTATTAAATGTAAATATTGGTGGAACAGTAAAGGAAGGACAAGTTTTAATAGGAAACTATGATTATACTGACAAAGAAAATGATTTAGAAGGTACTTCAACTTATCAATGGTACGCTGCGGATGATGTGACTGGAACAAATAAGGTAGCAATTAGTGGTGCTAAATCTAAATTGTATACTTTAACTGAAGCAGATGTGGATAAATATATCTTCTTTGAAGTAACACCAGTAGCACAATCAGGGGTACCATCAGGAAATCCAGTATTAAGTCCAGCTACAACACAAGTATTGGGATTATCATTTTATTTAGAGGATAATATCGGAAGTATCTCATATTCATTCCCAGTTGGGACTAATGTAAATAGTGGTGGTTTAAATAGTCTGTGGCCAACAGTACGTGCTGAAAAACCGATTATTAATGCAACTGTTACTATTGATTTAGACGGAGCATTTACTGCTGATATTAATGACAAATATGCATTTTCAAATAATCATTCAGGAATTAATTTAACAGCAGGAATGATTTCGAATAATGGTCAAACTATTACAATTCCTAACGTAGATATTATGACATTTCCTGATCAACCATTTTGGTTAATGATTAAGTTTGGTACTAAGACTCTAGTTACAAAAGGAACATATGAAATTAAATTCACAATAAATGGCGTAACAAAAGTGATGAAACTGAATGTTACAAATTAATTATAGTTAATCTGATTGTTTGGAGCTAGATTTTTAAAAATTAAAAAACAAAATACTAAATATATCTATATTTTACCTTCCACAAGCACCTGTGGAGGGTTTTTATTATGCGCTATAAGAGCAATGAAGATATGCAACTGTATATGTTACTGACTCTCGATACTTCTCATGACTTTTTATTTTAATTAAATTGGGCGAAGGATTAGTAAATAATCTTGAAACCCAACTATCAACTTCTAGATATGTTTCTCCAGCAAAAGCTGTAAGTAAAACTGCCCCTAATAATAAAGGATGCTGCGACACATATTTTCTTTATAATAATTACTTCTTTTGTAAATTATACATTAATTATAAATAATTTCTATATTTTTTTTTGTAAAATAATATAAATAAAGGTTTTTTGCTAAAATATAGCTGAGCTAGCTTTTTAGAATTAATTTTAAATGATCAGTATAAGTAATCAAGAACTCATATAATCGGTGAGTATCTGGTTATTTATTTATTCTTCAAACGGTCAAATAGAATTAAATTAATACTTTCCCCTTTCAAAATTTGTGTGGCAAATATTTATTCAGTTATTATGCATCACAAAGCTCTGTTATTATTGCCAACAAATTGTCCCAAAAAAATATTATTTCTGATGTTCCATATATTAGTGAAATTTTTTTGTTTTGTACATAGGTATTTATAGTTGCTACGATGAATTCATGCCCATGTTGATTGAAAAGGGAGATCCATTACTTTATGTAAAACAAGCGCTGAACTTGTATCTCGTTAGGATGATATAGATTATTGAAATTGTATTTATCATGAATATTTGTATTGCACTTCACTGGAAGGAGCGGATAAAGATAGAAATCTTTAGTAAAGACAATTGAGGAGGAAATCTATTGGCAACAAAACTTTACTTATATTTAATGTGTTGTATACAAACTATGTTAGGAATTTACTTGTTTTTTTTAAGCAAGAAGTATGCAAATGTTGAAAGTGTAATGTCACAATGGCCTTTTGTTACATTGGTCGGTATACTAATGATATTTTATTTGTCACGGGAAAAAAGCGAAAATAAAACATTAAAAAATAAATATAAGCTTTTGTGTTCTGGTTACCCTATTATTCTAATAATCAGTGGGGGATTAATTTTCACGTCTATCCCTGTTTATTCTTACAAAGAAGCACTTCAAATTATAGAAAATCAAACAGGTGAAAAAATTATCAAAACAAAGGGTTTTAAAGCATCTAACCGATTTTATTATATATATACAAAGGATAAGACATATTTAGTCAATCCTTACGATGGTAAATTTTATCTTAAGGATGGATAGCTGGGATAAATTTTCTACAAAAAGGAAGATATTTTCCTCGACACTTAAGCATACAAAAAGTTGAAATTTCATGCTTTCATAAATATCTGGAGCCCGTAGCAGCTAAAGTGCATCTCTAGGGCTCCAACGTTTTATTCTACTGACAAATTGTCCTCAAATCCATTTCATTTTTCACCGGATACCTTCTTCATTAACCGCTTTAACTTATCCTCTGTTTCTGTTTCCTCTGCAGGTGTATAAATACTGCACCGTAAATCCATATCACCTTGAACTTGAAGTGAAGTGAGATTAAACAACATTTTGCCTGCTTTGGCATGTCTAAATTCGATTATCATTTCTGGCGCCTTACTCACTTGACTTTCTTGCCATAAATCTCGGAATTCTTGATGGGAATGACTCATTTCCTCAATAAATTGGTTGTACCATTCATCACCTAAATAGTGTCCATAGTAGGTACGGAAAATAGCAAGAAAACCTTTCGCAAAATGTTCCCAATTGACGGCTAACGCTTTAAATTCTTTTCTAGTGAACACTAAACGAATTAAATTTCTTTCATTATAAGGTACTAGGTCAAAGTCTAAAAAAACATGCGCAGCAGCAGCGTTCCAACCGACAATATGACAATGCCGATCCGTAATAATGGTTGGACAATATGTTAATTCAGCTAATATTCGTTTTAAAGCAGGGCTAAGCTCTGAAGAATTCTTTTTTAGATTTGTCATTTCAGATTTTACATCTAATGCAAGGTTGTATAAGTAGTCTGTTTCATCATTACTCAATTGCAAAGCAGTAGCAATACAATCAAGCACACTTGCAGATACTTTAATATCTCTTCCTTGCTCTAGCCATGTATACCAAGTAGTACTTACACCTGCTAATTGGGCAACTTCTTCTCTGCGTAACCCTGGTGTTCTTCTCCGCGTTCCGGCAGGCAAACCGATAGACTCGGGCTTTATTTGGGCACGTTTCGATTTTAAAAATGTCGACAAAGCTTCAAGCCTATTTTTATCATTCAAGTTCACAACACCTCAGTATCATTTTTTCCTAGTAGTTATTATACCAGGATAAACAGTGTCTTGTAATAGGATATTAACAATGTAAAATACAACTATAATATTGATTTGGAGGAATGAAAAATGGAGAGAGTTGTGATTACTGGAATGGGAGTAGTTTCTCCTCTAGGCAACGACGTTAAAACATTTTGGAACAATTTGATGAATGGACAATCGGGTATATCAACGATTGATACATTTGATACTACAAATCAAAAAACAAAAATTGCAGGTATTATTAAAGATTTCAATGCAGAGGAAGCGTTAGGGAAGAAAGAAGCAAGAAGCTTAGATCGTTTTGCTCAATTTGCCTTAGTTGCGGCAGAACAAGCATGGCAAGATGCCAATTTAGACCTCAATCAAATAGATGCAGAAAGATTAGGCGTATACGTCGGCTCAGGTATAGGTGGAATTGAAACTTTCATTGAAAATATTGATGCGCTTAGACAGAAAGGGCCACGAAGAGTTAGCCCAACTTTAGTACCTGCTATGATGGCTAATGCTGCTGCAGCTCAAATTAGTATTAAGTGGAAAGCGATGGGTCCTTCCATGTCACCTGTTTCAGCTTGTGCAATCGGAAATACAGCTATCGGAGAAGCATTTAGATTAATTCGTTACGGTGAAGTTGATGTTATGTTTGCAGGTGGAACAGAGGCCGCTATAACAGATTTATCGATAGCTAGCTTTGGAAATGCTACGGCATTATCAACAAGAAACGATGAACCTGCAATGGCTAGCCGTCCATTTGATGACAACCGTGATGGATTTGTTATGTCAGAAGGAGCAGGCATTTTAATTTTAGAATCGTTATCACATGCATTACGACGAGGGGCAAAAATATATGCAGAAGTAATAGGCTATGGTGCAAGTTCAGATGCACATCATATCGTAGCCACACATCCAGAAGGCGAGGGAGCCTATCTCGCAATGAAGTCGGCATTAAAAAATGCCAAAATATCACCTGAAGAAATTGATGTCATTAGTGCTCATGCGACAAGTACAAAAGTAGGAGACATTTCTGAAACGATGGCTATTAAGCAGTTGTTTGGCCAACAAGCTTATCAAATCCCAGTAACAGCAAATAAATCAATGCTTGGTCATATGCTAGGAGCGGCTGGTGGAGCGGAGGCAATTGCATTAGCGATGAGCTTAAAGGAAGGAATCATTCCTCCTACTATCAACTTAGAACATCCCGATCCATTATGTGATCTAGATTATGTACCATCTGTTGCTCGTCATGTGAATATTAATACCGGATTATCGAACTCATTTGGCTTTGGTGGTCATAACGCAGCGATTGTTTTAAAGAAATATGAATGAATTTATTAATCAATTGATATAATTCTTTTCATACAGAAAATGAGACAGGATAGTAATAAAACTAATAAATAAAAAGCGTTGGAGCTATACGTCCAACGCTTTTTATTGTTCAAATATAAATGTCTTTATACGCTCCTTGCTTACAAATAATCCCTGATTTTCTAAGTCTGAACTTGTAAACGTTATCAAAGAGATGCTATTTCACACTTTGGACAAATTATAAAAATTAATATTAGTAGGCTATATGTATTGATTGCAAAGTAAATAGTATTTTTGTAGAATTACACTCACGGTTTAATTAAACTACTTAAATTAAACTATTCTGTTTAGAATATAAATTGAACAAACAGGTTTGTAGAAGGGGAGTACTAATTAAATGAAGTTTAAAGAGTTTTTGAAAACGAAGGGTGCAAAAGGCTCTATTTTTATGGGGATCTTATATGCGGTCTGTATGTTGGGTATCTTTTTACCAGGGTACACAGCAATACCGGGCAATATGGATCAATTACCGATTGCCATTATTAATGATGATAAAGGAGAATATGGCGCTCAAATAGCGGATAGTTTAACTGAACAGCTGCCATTTGAGGATATTCAAACAAAGATCTCAAATAAAGAGGCTATAAAAGATTTAGAAAAAAACGACTTAGCTTTAGTTGTTCACATTCCAGAGACGTTTTCAGCTGATTTACAAAAAGGAGATGTATCATCTAGCATTGATTTCTCAATCAATGAAGCTGGTGCAACAGCAGTGTCATCTTCTATGCAACAAATCGTCATGCAAATTAACGCACAATTAAGTGCACAATTTTCACAACAAACTGCTCAAGGAATTTTAATGAACTTACATGTTCCGAAAGAGCAAGCGGCTGAATTAGCGGCGCAAATTGAAAATAGTTATGTAGGAAATATTGTTACGTTGAACGACGTGCCAGATGGTATGCATAATAATATGCTTCCAATGTTCTTAACAATGGCAATTTATGTTGGGGCAATGATTGGTGCGATGCAATTAGTAGGTGCATTTAAAGCGAGTCGTGGGAAAGCAACGAAAACACGTTTATTTATCTACATGCAATTAACAGCGATTATTATCGGTATGTTAGCTGGTTTAGTATCAACAGCAATGTCATTTGCAATCAATGATTTATCTGGAGCAGATTCATTCTTCCAAATTTGGGGTCAACAAATTCTAAACTATTGGGCATGCTTTAACTTCACTGCAGTTTTCGTTTTATTAGTTGGTGAAGCAGGTATGATTTTAAATATTCCAGTTCTATTAATCCAAACAATCGCGAATGGTGCAACAATCAATCGCGATATGATGTATTTACCGTATAAATGGATGAGTCATATTTCACCAATGTATTATTCTGTTCAAGCATACTTTAACAGTATTTTTGGTAGTGTGAGTGCGGCTCCATTCGTTTTAGGATTAACAACAGTTGGCTTTGTAGCAATGGTCATTAATGTTCTTATTGTTTGGGTACTTCATAAACCACTACCAGTAGCTGTGGAGAAGTAGTTTTTTTAGAATTTATCAAAGGCATAAAATTCTGATGAAGTAAATCGTTAGTTTTGATAAAATAGAACTAATATTTGCCTAAGGAGCTGAAACAATGGCAATTCAAATTTTCATTCTTAGCAAGCTTATGCAAGGAGATAATTATCCTTATAATTTAAAAAAACAAATCTCAGAATTACAGTCCCTTGATTCGATAAATGGTTTAACGGAAAGTAAGTTATATTATCATTTTGAATCATTAGCGAAGCAAGGATTAATCGAGACGAAAGAAGTTATAAAAGAGGATAATCGACCAGATAAGCATGTGTTTTCCATTACAGAAAAGGGCCGCGATGCCTTGCCAAAAAAGATTTATAAATCCCTTGAAAGTGCAAATACGATAGGTGATATGGTTATCGGTTTAGCGAATATGGAATATGTGGACCGCGATAGAATCATTCATATTTTAGAAAAAAAGTTAAACGGGATGCATTCAAAATGGGACTTACTTTTTAAATCAGATAGACAGCATTTAGTTAAACCAGGTGGAGAAGTGTTAGCAGAGTTTGTTGGCGACTATGCGAATTTTAGAATACAGGGCTCTATTCAGTATTTAGAAAGACTGATTGAACATGTTCGAAAAGAAGAAATATAAGAAAAAGACTATTTACGCTTATTGTAAATAGTCTTTTTTTATAATGGAATAATCATCTCGTACATAAATTTCTGTTGCTATATAATAGAATAGTCGTGTTCTAATTAACATATTTAATTGTAAAAGAGATAGCACAATAATCATAAATATATACATTAAGTTAGAGAAATATAGTAAAAATTATAATATATTGAGTTTTTAGTTTTATATTTAATCCAGAAAAATGATTAAAAGTTTAGTTTTACAATTCCTGTATAGGTCTTTAACAATACTTCTTTTACAAATACTTTTAATATATACAAGATATTTGTAAAATAAAATGAAATTTGTGTTTTAATAGATAGTGGAAAGTGAGTCTTTAAACTTAATTAATAAGATGTCCAAAATACATAAATAGGAGTAATAAAAAACAATGAAATCAACACAATTAAGGCTAAAGCATTTAATAATGGGTTTAGCTATGGCAGCATTTTTCCTTACAAGTATCGGTAGCTTATGGAGTGGCTATCGCATGAATGTGGATTCGATAAAGGAAAATTCGCTTGAAACCAATCGTGTATATGCACAAAAATTGG
This sequence comes from Lysinibacillus sp. FSL W8-0992, assembly GCF_038008685.1. Taxonomy (NCBI): domain Bacteria; kingdom Bacillati; phylum Bacillota; class Bacilli; order Caryophanales; family Bacillaceae; genus Lysinibacillus; species Lysinibacillus sp. FSL W8-0992. Next base: position 4,041,582 of record NZ_JBBOZQ010000001.1, on the reverse strand, counting down.
CAACAACCGCAAGTGCATACTTAGAAGAAGCCTTTCAAATTTTAGGATATAGTGCGGGCAATATAGAATCTATCATGAACGATGAGGCTGCCTTGGATCGGGAAACAGATCGTTTAAAAATGCAAAATAATATGTTTAACTCAGTCATTGTGTCCAATGCGGATGGTTTAGTATTGTCTGTATCACCGCCTTCTGTAGATGTTAAAGGTAGGTATTTAACTTCTGCAGGGGGGAAAGAGGCGTTATCTAAAAAAACCCCTCTCGTATCCAAACCATATGAAGGTATAACAGGAAGACTAATTATCTTTATTTCATACCCTATATTTTCAGCGGAAAATGAATACTTAGGAATGGTAGCAGGTACAATTTATTTAAAGGAAAAGAATGTATTTAACTTGCTATTAGGAGAGCATTATTATCATGACGGTTCGTATGTTTTTGTAGTAGATGCAGATGGACGTATTATTTACCATCAAGATCCAACGCGCATTAACGATGTTGTAATAAAAAATAAAGCTGTTCAAGAAGTTGTTTCGGGAAAAAATGGCGCAAAGCAAGTAACGAACACAAAAGGGGTAGAGATGTTGGCAGGATATAGCTCCGTGCCGCTAGCAGGGTGGGGAGTCGTTTCTCAAAGACCATTAGATGTAGCGCTAGAGCCTTCATTCGACCGAGTACAAGATGTAGCGATTAAGGCTATCCCTCTTATGCTATTATCAATCATTATTTTATTATGGACAGCAGCGCGAATTGCCCGTCCATTGCAACAGTTAGCAACATTAACGGAAGAAAGTTTAGATTCACGAAATGTAGAAGGGTTAAAGTCCGTACGCAGTTGGTACTTTGAAGCGTATTATTTAAAGAGTGCGCTTATTCGAAGTTTGTCCTTTTTGCAAGGGCAAGTATCCTATTTTAAAGATCAATCGACAACAGATCCTTTAACTGGTGTAACAAATCGACGCACAATGGATGCTATGCTATATGAATGGCAGAAAAAACATATGATGCATTCGATTATTTTACTTGATTTAGATTATTTCAAGAGCGTTAATGATACTTATGGTCATGCAGTAGGAGATAAAGTACTGCAATTTTTAGCAAAAAATATGAAAGCTGTAGCACGGGAACATGATATTTGCTGTCGATATGGTGGTGAGGAATTTATTATCTTATTGCCTAATACTTCTGTTGAAGAAGCAGCAATTGTAGCCGAAAATTTAAGACAACTATTAGCAAACACGAATAGTCCATGTGGACGTCCAGTAACATTATCAGCTGGGGTTGCGGAGTATCCGAAAATGGCTAGTACGACAGAAGCCCTTTTTGAAGCTGCAGATGGTGCACTGTATCTTGCTAAGCAAGCGGGGCGAAACCAAGTGAAGATTGCTGGAAAAGAATAGTGCAGCCGATAGAAGATGAGAAAAGCGATGAGACAAAAAGTGTCTCATCGCATAAAAAATTAATACCCCATACCCATGCCCATATGTTTATGGTGACCCATATGGTGCTGTGGCATATGGCAGTGATTGTGTGGCATACCGCATAGAGTGTGGTTTTCACAGCACTCGTTTACTACGTTTTCAGTGCATGGGAAGTAGTATTGATGATCAATAATATGTTTGTTAACTGTTGTGATATGTGCTGGCTGAACGTGTGGTACAACTGTATGGATATAATTTGTGCGAACATATTGCTCTGGTGGTAAAAATTGTGGTGGATCAAATTGTGTTGGCATTGTTTGTGGTGGGCAGCATTGTGGTCCTCTTCCATGGTGACGCTTACGATTAAACATGTTATTACCTCCTGTTTTGATAAGTTGTGGTTCATAATTAACATATGAGATGTAAGACTAAGTGGTCTATTTGTATGCCTATTAGGGGCTAGTTAAATCTCTTAACTGCCACAGAGCAGTGAAATTTCGTGGCATGTAATGTTTATTTACCAAAAGGGAAAGCAGTAATTGGGGGATTTATCAATTTGTGAAAATCATTTATCGATAGCTACAGCCAAAAAGTGAAAATAGACTACAGCTTCTGGATATAACAAGAGCTGCTTTTCATTTTCGTATATTGATATGCCTAGCGAAAAAGGATAGTTCTCGTCAGTAATTTGGCGACAGAACTATCCTTTATTTTTATGCTTGATACCAATTTTCATCAAAATTAAGTTGTAACGCTTTACCAAAAGCAACACCAAACTGAATAAAACCTCTTCCTCTTGCAGTAATAATCGGACCATCCTGGACGATTAAGTCTTCTGAGTAATAGTTAAGGTCAAAAACCCCTAATTGCTTCATACCTTCAAGTGACAAGCCTACTGTATAGTTTTTGCCCTTCAATACACCAGCCTTAGCTAAAAGGTATGGAGAGCTTGAAATACTAGCAATGATTGCCCCAGTAGAACTCATTTTTCTAATAAAATCGATTAGCTCTTGCGCATCTACTAATGTCATAATGTCCAAACAGCCAGGTAATAACAGACTATCAAACTCTTCTAAATTGACTTCGCAAAGTTGTATATCTGCTAAACAAGATAAACCTGACTCACCTTTAATGCAGCTCTTATTATTTAAACCAACTGTCACAATGGGTTTATTCCCTTGCATTAATATTGATAATGCTACACTTAATTCATATTCACTAAATTGCGGGTATAACAATACGGCCGTTTTTTTCACTTCCATCACATCTCCAATATGTTCAAGATACAATATTCATTTTACAATATATTGGAAATTTAGTGTATAATAGATAAAAAACATGAAGGACATATACTATAAAATGATGAAAAATGTAATGTTTGTTTTCATAAGTATGCTTGTCTTAACGGGCTGTTCAAAAAGTAGCTATAGCACAGCAGATGCCATTGAAAAGGGGGATATTACGGTTACACCAAGTGAAATTCACAACCTAGAGCGTTTTGAGCAATTTTTGCAGAGCATATCAAAGCAGCAAGAGGACAAGATTCGGGTGACATCCTTTACCATCGAAGGTGATCCTATTTTTCAGGATTTACATTATGATGGGGACAACATTCAATATTCATACGATAACACGAATGATGCATTCGGTGGGCAAGATAAAGGAGTTAAGACAGAAATTTGTACTGCTATAACTAGCAAAGGTAAGATGCAAGGCAAATCAGAATACTATATTGCTGGTTGTGAGGACAATTTCGATTATTATCTACTGGAGGTAAGCGATCGCTGATAGCATCGAGAGAATGGCCAATAAAATGAATCGAATCGCTGATAAAATATGAGAACAAAGGAGATAGGCTATTGAAAAACATTGTGACTTTGATGGGCCTGCTACTATTGCTATTGTATTTTTATAAGACACCAATGTTAGATACTAAAGAAGCCGTTTTAAAGGCAGAAATGTATTTAAATAATCCTCCTCAACATACATATACTGCGCAAATGAATGTCAATGTAAAGGAGCTGACTACTGAACAAATAAATACACAATTACACAATCAAACTGGCATGTTAAATCGAATGTTTAACCGTAAAGAATGGGTAATTATGCTCCAATTTGATAATAGAAATCCAACTGTCGTGATAGATGCTCATAATGGGAAACTTATTCAACTAATAGGAGCAACCAATTAGTTTACAAAAAAATATCAAGAGCTTCTGGAAGCCCTTGATATGCTACTACTATATTATTGTACGAATGTTTTTTTCTTAACTTGTCTTTATTATCAATTAGCAATCCAACGCTCGGAATGTATGAATTAATTCATAATGTCATCAATAGTTAAAGTAGTGTACTTCAATACATTTTTTAAATGTAACTCATTTCTAGACCATGCATCATATTTTTCATACAATAAACCGATTTCATGGTTTGGTAACTCGGTAAGTGCTGAATATGAATATCCATATTGCGGATAATCGACATCATACTTGTGATTCCAGTCGATTGTATTTGTAGCTTGATTGATGAATCCTACCCATAACTGTCCATTTCTTCGGCCATTTGTGGAATTCGGGGTACTTAATATTACTGCCTCTTTGCCATTTATTAGCTGAGAATATTTAATAATCGACAGTTGTGTACCATAAGAGGTATTTTCCACGATGTCTAGATATTTCACTTCACTCCAACTATCTCCACTATCTAAACTCGTCATATAGCCTATTTTGCCTGTTGTCGTTCTTAAATACGTTTGAATGACACCTGGTTTAATTTCCACCATTTGTGCTTCGGCAGTTGCATTAGTAAACGGCAGTGGAGCGGTTTTATGTGTCCAAGTTAGCCCATTGTCGTCGCTAATAATATATACCATTTGCTTACTTGCATATGATGAAAAGATAATGCGATTCGTGTCAGCTAAGACCAAACCTTGTCCAGGGCTTAAGTATGAAGCGTTAGAATTTAATCCAAGGAAAGGCGGTAATAATAGCGGAGCATTCCAAGTTTCCCCTGAATTATCACTTGTCGTATAGCCTATATAGTTCGTAGGTGTAATTTTCAATAAGGAATCCTTGTAAAAGATATTCATTTTAACTTGATTACCATTTTTGTATTCAATTAAATTACCGTTTTCAAACTTGACAGAGTACTGCTCTACATTTAAATATTCATTGTTCTTTTTTATATTGTAGTAATGATCCACACTATATTCAGTCGGTGTATTTAAAATATCATTATAGATTACACCGTTTTCACGAATGGAATAATTATATGCCGATTCAGAGCCATATTTCAATTTTAGATAGAACTGTCCATTTATTGATTTGTAACCTGAATTCGTTTTTAATGCATTCTGATTTCCAATACCAGCTGGCATAAAATCAGACATCAAAATTACCTTATTGTTCTGTTTATCCTCCACTAATGCAGAATCAATAAAAGAGGCACTACCACTTATTTGAATATTTTTACCTACGTCATCCCTAGGCCAATCAATTGTTTGTTCTGCATAGTCATCAAATTTTAAGGCTAGTTTGGGATTGGACCAAGTAACCCCATTGTCATCACTATATGAGGTAGCAATATTTATTTTGCTTTTAGAATCATGTGTCCCTCCGTATCTAGCATCCACACTAGCAAGAACTCTGCCATTACTTAGCGTATATAAAGCAGGAATTCTGAAATAATTAGCTTTTGTTGTATCGCCAGCTTTAAAAATCAAGTTGTTTGTAGTGGAATTTGTCGTTTCATTGATCAGTTGGTCATTGGATAAAGATTCATTAAATATTTTTAGGGATTCTATTTCTCCATTAAACTTAAAGTCTAGTTTTCCTTCTCGGTTAACTCCACCTAAAACAAAGGAATTTGCTCCTGAAATTTTGTTAATCGGTTTAAAATTTGAAGCTTTACTTTCAATAATTTTTTCACCATTAGCATACAACGCATACATACCCTGTTGTGAGTTTGAAACAAATGCTACAGTGTTAGAAACCTCTCCATTCTCATCTTTCCCCCATAGAGAAGCGGGTCTTGCAATCAGATAATTAATACTTGCATTAGCGTCTCTTACTTCGACACCCAATTCACCGTTATTTCGTAAAAAAATATCAAAATAATTATTTTTATAGCCAGTGTCTTTATTTGATATTCCAAACAAAGCTTGCAATGCATTTTGATTGTTGGACTTAAACTTAATGATTATTGTAGAACTTTCCGATGTAAGTGCTTGTTGTAGTTCATTCGTTACATCTAATCCTTGGTTATTTAACACTATATTATTTTTTTCAAAAATTGGTGTACTAACGTATTGTGTTTGATTACTTGTAACATTCGTTTCTGCACTTGCATGTGTTGGACTCACTTGACCAAAACCAAGCCCTAAGAGCAGTGTAGAGATACCGATTACTTTAAAAGTATATTTCATATTTATGCCTCCTCGTATATTTATTTAAGAGCTCCTGTAAAAAGAGTTTCCAGTTGAAGTAGATTTTCTGAAATGTGCGTTAAAATCCTATCGTTTAAATTTGTGAAGCGAAAGCTAGTACGTGTTAAAGATATGTTGTTACGCCTTACAGCTTTAAGTGACTAGGTCTGTTCTTTTACAGCAAAAGGACAAAATCGAATAATAACACCTCCTTACAAAATTAACGCATTAAAACATACTGAATAATAAGGATTTTGTCCTACATATTAAAGTGTAGGAATATATTTTCCTCAAATGAAATGCGTACACAAGTGAATTATACATATATTCCGAAAATTCTCAACATTAACATTTTTTAAAATTACCCAATGAAATCAACTTGTCATTCACAGTAAAAAGACTGTGAAACCCTTATGTTGCTTACAATATTCTTTGTTTGAATGCGATTAAATAGCTTAATTATTGGTGGATTTTTTTTTCAAAAATTTAAAATATAAAGAAAATTATTTACAATTAATTTTTAATTTGGTATATTTCATTTGAAAGCGGTAACAGATAATTATTGAAAAGCGGGAGGGAGAAAATAACATTAAAGAGATTTAAATAAGTTTTTCCAGCTTTTTATGCTTGTTATGACGACCTAGAAAATGGGGTACACATGCATTATGTAGGCATGTATATTGGAGAATGTATTTATCAAAGTTTGAATCTCAAATGAAAATGCACATTAATTGCCCACCTAGGAGCATTATTAACGGAGGAATGTACGGTGTTTGCGCGCTAGTCCTTTAACTATATATATCTGAAATTTCAGTCTTTATATTGTTTTAATCTTTCTATAAAGCTTTTTAAGAAGTTAATAGAAAATAAAAGAGGTATTGGTGCATTCCATTTTCTCATGGGAAGAGTAAGTACTCCATTAGAAGAAATTCCAGCATGAAATTACATACTATAGAGGTCATGAAGGATAGAATCGATGGAGCAATCGCTAAACGTTATACAAGCGTTGTTATAAGTTAGTTTGTATTACTTTTCATATCTATAAATATTGAAGGGGTGGTATTTGAATGAAAAAGAAAATGTTAGTGTTGTTCGTCATATTAGCTATGATGATTACTACTGCTTGTAGCGGTGGAGAAAATGAAGCAACAACAAACCAAAGCTCTTCAGGGGAATTTGAAGGGGAAATCACAGTTTGGCATTCCTTCACACAGGGACCAAGATTAGAATTTATGCAAGCAGCTGCAGATTCATTTATGAAAGAACACTCAAAAGTAAAAATAAAAATCGAAACTTTTGCGTGGCCTGAATTTTATACGAAATGGACAACAGGTTTGCAATCTGGACAAGTTCCAGATGTGAGTACAGCATTGCCAAACCATGTCGTTGAATTAATTGATGTTGATGCACTTGTGCCATTAAATGATGTCATTGATAACATTGGTAGGGATCGTTTTTATGAAGCCCCTCTAAAAGAAGGAACAGTGGATGAAAATAATTACTCTATCCCACTGTATTCACATGCGCAAGTGATGTGGTATAGAAAAGATTTATTAGAAGAAGCAGGATTGGAAGTGCCAAAAACATGGGATGAACTATATGAAACTGCTAAAAAGTTAAATAATGCTCCTAATGTTTATGGATTATCAGTGCCAATGGGATCTGGTGACATGATGGCAACAAGATTCTTGAATTTTTATGTTCGTTCAGCTGGTGAAACGTTAATAACGAAAGATGGAAAAGCAAACTTAACAAGTAAAGCCGCAATTGATGGTATTAATTACTGGATAAATATGTATAAATCTACATCACCTGAAGGTTCAGTCAATTATAAAGTATTAGATCAAGCTAATTTATACTATCAAGGAAAAACTGCGTTTGACTTTAATAGCGGCTTCCAAATCGGTGGAGTGGAAACGAATTCTCCACAGTTGCTCGATAAAATTGATGCTGCGCCAATGCCAAAAATTAATGCGAATGATCCAGAAAACGGAATTGAAACATCTAACATTCCAGTTGTAGTGTGGAAAAATAGTAAGCACCCTGAAATCGCTAAGGCATTTGTAGAAAGCTTATATGAAAAAGAAGAATATATTAAGTTCTTACATTCAGTACCAGCAGGAATGCTACCAGCTTTAAAAGACATTGCTGAGGACCCAGAATTCTTAAATAATCCGACTATCCAGAAATTTGATAATGCCGTAAAAGTTATTAGCGCAGCCGTAGATAAAGGGACTGCAATCGGTATGGAGAACGGTCCTACCTTACAATCAGGTGTTATCGTGAGTCAAGGCGTTATTGAGAAAATGTTCCAGGATATTGTTCTTAAAGATGTACCTGTAAAAGAAGCTGCTGAAAAGGCCGAAAAGGAATTAAATGACTTATTTAAGATGTTAGGTAAATAAGCAGGGCTCGGAATACACAACTTACGACGCTCTCATGAATTATGAGGGCGTTTGTTTTTTAACTTGTTTCACACTTCTTTAAGGTGCGATGGCTCAATAAAATTTGGAGACCATTACATTGAGGCGTAATTGTAACAGGTCTTTACATAACAGGAAAGGAGACGAGATATGGAAAAAAAACTTAAGTCTTTTAATTTGACAGGTATGCTATTCGTTTTACCTTCTGTACTAATAGTTATTTTACTATTAATCTATCCAATCTTTTCGAGTATCTATTTTAGTTTTACTTCGAAAAATTTAATCCGTCCATTTTATGACTTTGTATGGTTAGAAAACTTTAAATTTGTTTTAACCAATCCAGATTTTTATAGGGCTTTTATGAATTCTATAAAATGGACTGTTTTGTCATTAGCAGGGCAATTATTTATTGGTTTTACTGCTGCATTAGCCTTAAATAGAATTCCAAAATTCACCGGACTTTATCGAACTTTATTGATAATTCCGTGGGCATTTCCAGCAATCGTCATTGCCTTTTCATGGAAATATATTTTAAACGATGTATACGGATTTTTACCTAATTTACTTACTAAACTTGGAATAACAGACGCAAATATTAACTTTCTAGCTAATCCAGATTTAGCTTTTATCGTTGTAGTATTAATAAATATTTGGTTTGGAGCACCGTTGTTTATGGTTAATATTTTATCAGCTTTGAAGACGGTTCCATCAGAACAGTACGAAGCAGCCCAAATGGATGGGGCATCCTCGTTTCAAGTATTTTGGCATATTACGCTAAGACATATTCGTGTCGTTATCGGTTTATTATTAGTTTTAAGAACGATTTGGGTCTTTAATAACTTTGACATCCTATACTTAATTACTGGAGGGGGACCTTCAGATATTACGACAACATTGCCAATCTTTGCATTTAAAGCAGGATGGGGTATGAAGCAGCTTGGCGTCGCTTCTGCCATTACCGTCATTTTATTATTATTTTTACTTGGTATTTGTTTCTTGTACTTTAAATTACTCGATAAATGGGAAAGGGAGGATCGATGATGGTAGGAAAAAGCAAACTATCTACAACAATGAATTATATTTATTTGACTTTATTAGCTATCGTGTCGGTCTTCCCGTTACTTTGGATTATTTTATCGTCAGTAAAGTCCTCAGGGGAAATGGCTAATAATCCACTCTCATTCTTTCCTGAAAAAATAACATTTGATTACTATTTCAGGGTGTTAAATGACTTATCATTTACTACCAATATAAAAAACAGCTTATTAGTATCTTTTTCAGCTACATTCATTACCATCGTAGTGTCCGCGTTAGGGGCATATGGCATTGTTCGTTTCTTTCCGAAGGCAGGAAAGAAAATGACTAAAATCTTAATCACGACTTATATGTTCCCGCCTATTCTTTTGGCAGTCCCATATTCGATTATTATCGTATCTGTAGGTTTAGTAAATACATGGACGGGACTAGTCATAACGTATCTTTCCTTTTCAATTCCTTATGCGATTTGGATGCTTATTGGATTCTTTCAAACCGTTCCATTAGAAATAGAGGAAGCTGCAAAGGTGGATGGAGCAGGGATAGTGCGTACCTTTCTGCAAGTCGTGCTACCAATCGTAGCGCCAGGTGTAGTGGCAACTGCTATTTATACCTTTATCAATACGTGGAATGAGTTTTTATTTGCCTTGCTGCTTATAAATAGTTCTGAAAAGATGCCAATATCAGTGGCATTGTATTCCTTAACAGGTTCAGAAGTATTGGATTGGGGAGAAATGATGGCCGCATCTGTAATTGTCATTTTACCTTCTATTATATTCTTTATGATTATCCAAAATAAGATTGCAGGCGGTTTATCGGATGGAGCAGGAAAATAACAATTGTTTATATTGAGAGGAGAATAAATATGAGTCAAATCAACTATGGAGTAGTAGGGACAGGCTATTTTGGAGCAGGTCTTGCAAGAATACTTAACAGTTTAGAAGATGCGAAGATTGTAGCGGTATATGATCCAAATAATGCAGAAGTGGTTGCCAAAGAATTAGATAGTGAGGTTGAACCTGATATTGAAGCATTGTGTCAACGAGCAGATATTGATGCCGTAATTATAGCTTCCCCAAATGGATTTCATAAGCATCCCGTCTTAAGCGCTGCACAAAATAACAAACATGTATTTTGTGAAAAACCAATTGCCTTATCCTATGAAGATTGTAATGAGATGATTGAAGCTACGAAACAAAATGGCGTTACATTTATGGCAGGTCATGTCATGAATTTTATGAACGGGGTACGTACAGCTAAAAAATTGATTAACGAAGGTGAAATTGGTGAAATTCTTTTCTGTCACGCAGAACGTAATGGCTGGGAAGAAGCACAAAAAGAAGTAAGTTGGAAAAAGCAAAGGGAACTTTCAGGTGGTCATTTATATCATCATATTCATGAACTTGATTTTATTCAGTTTTTAATGGGTCCAGCTAAACGTGTGTCAATGGTTGGGGGGAATGTTGCTCATCAAGGAGAACAATTTGGTGATGAAGATGATATGTTATTAATTACGCTTGAATTTGAAAATAAACGATTTGCAACATTACAATATGGGTCTGCTTTTAGATGGAGCGATCATTATGTAAAAATCCAAGGAACGAAAGGTGCAATTTTAATCGATTTGCAAGATGTAAAAGTAGTTTTAAAAACACCGGAGAAAGAGGAAAGATATTTATTGCATGAATCAAAAGAAGAAGATGAGGATCGTACAAGAATTTATAGTGGGCTAAAGTCTGACCAAGCGATTGCCTATGGTAAACCAAATCAAACACCACCAATGTGGCTGCATTCGATTATGGAAAAAGAGATGAAGTATTTCCATAGTATTATGCAGGGGGCAGAGGTTGAAGAAGAATTTATTCCTTTACTGGACGGTACTGCTGCGAGAGCATCAATTGCTACTGCAGATGCCCTTACATTGTCTCTAAATGAAGATCGAAAAGTAAGTGTTGAAGAGATAGTTTCTAAAGGCGTTTTTCAAAAGTAAGATTGAATGTAGCATAACGAATGCGAATGGGGCATTATCAGTGGGCATCCTATAAAGGACAAAGCTCATGGTAATGCCCTTTTTAACTGCATGTAGAATAGTAATAAAAGGTGTAACTATGCAACGTACATACTTATAGAAAAATATGAGAGATTGTATAAGACAGAAAAAACACCTCCTAATTGAAAGTAAGGTATTTATACCCGAATTCAATCGAAGATGTTTAATTTGATTTATGCTGTTAGGAGTAGCCCCTTGTTTTTTTTCTTAACACGTCTCCATAAAAATAACGTATAAACAAATAGGACAATAATGATAATATACGCTGTTAGCATAGAACTTTCAGCATTCCCCATAAAGTTGAAGAAATTATTAAAACCATGGAAGAGAATTGTCAAAATAATGGATTGGCCATCGATAATCAGTAATGAAAGAACAAGACCTACAAGAAGGGCATAAATAATTTGAATGATAGTATCTTCAACCGATTGCCCCCCAACTAGTTGCAATGCATGTGTGACGCCAAACAGTATGCTTGAAATCCATATGGCAACAAAGGTTCCTTTAGGTTGCAACATGCGAAGTAGGATTCCTCTGAAAATTGTTTCTTCAATAAACGCAACGATAAACATTTGCATCATAAACATAAGAAATAAATCGCTAATCGATTCGAAATTTAAGCCTTTTGTGCCAATTAAAATAATACATAACACGATAAGAAGCGGTGAGAATACTATAATATTTTCTTTATTGATTGCAATAAAGAAGTAATGGCTCCATTTCTTTTTGACAGCAATATAAAGGAAGAGGCCAACTGCTAAAGGAATCAAAAAGGCAAATTGTAGAAACGGACTAGATGGTTGTTGAATGGATACGTAGGCGCCATTTGCAACATAGAAAAATATAAGAAGCAGTTCTAATCCAATAATTTTAAAAATGATTTTTTTCATTTTGTTGAATCCCTTCAAGGTTAATGTTTTTACTTTTCTTTATTTAATGTTTTCATGCACCATTTTATGATGGAATTGCAGAAGCTTTTCGTAATGCACCTGATATTACGATATAGATGAAAATACTAATAACTAGTAAGCTAGCGATAATAGTAAAAGCAGAAACCTTAGATACTAATTCAAACAGCGGTGTATACCATTCGAAAATCACCATTGTAATCGGAATCAACGCAAGTACACCAATAAAGCTGTAGCCACCTAATGTTCCGAAGCGGTAAAAGACGACATTTAAAAGTAAGCTTGAAATTAGACAGAGTAGAAGTAACACAGTATCCATAGACATTGTTAATAAAAAGGAATCAGAATTGCTGAAAAATAAAATAGGGTGGATAATAACCATATTTTCATAATCAAATAGGTTAGAAACGAGGGTAATAATTTTATGCGTACAAGCGATTACGAATGCACCAGCAAGGCTCCAAACGATGAAAAATAAGCCAACGTTACACACATATTGCATACGACTTAAGCCAAGCTTTAAAAAATAGGGCAATGTTTTATTTAAAATTTTCGCTCCCTTTACACTATAAAAAACATAGACAGGTATTGAAATAGTCATGGCAAAGGATACATACTGCCCAAAAAAAGTATCAATAAAAAATGACAGTATGACGATTGAAAACAGAATGCACCAAAAAATAATATTACTTTTTTTATAGCTTTGAAAAAGGACGTATAAGCTACCCTGTACTGTCTTCATTTCACTAACCTCGCTTTTTGTTGTTTACTTAAATACACCAATAGATCTTGTAAAGATACATTTTCTAGTGTGATGTTATCATCTTCAATAGCCTGACCACTAGCAAACACAACGGCTGTCATCTCCTGCATAAAAGTATGCTTATAAATTACTTCAAAGTTTTTGATTGCGAGCTCGACATCCTGTGGACTTCCTTTTACTGCAACAATATACTTTTCCCATTCCTCCGCTGTTTTTTGAAGTAATAATTCACCTTCATGGAGGATAAGAATTTCTTCGAACAATTTACTAGCTTCATCTATTAAATGCGTTGATAAAAGAAATAGCCTTGGATTTTCTATTTGTTGTTCGATTAATAAATCATAAAAAGTATTTCTTGCAGCTGCGTCTAATCCAATGTAAGGCTCATCGAAAATCGTGATTGAAGCATTACTGGCAAACCCTGTAATGATACCGAGTGCAGATACCATCCCTTTGGAGAGATTGCGCACCTTATCTTTTGGATTAAGAGCAAACACTTGAAGTAGTTCATTTGCAAGCTGTCCATCCCACTTTGGATAGAAAAAACTATTAGTCTTTAAACTTTGTGCAACTGTCATATCTTCTTGAAAATTCCCACTCTCTCCAACAAAACAAATGTCTCGTAATATAACAGGGGCATTAAATACATTCTCGCCATTGACACAAATTTGCCCTTTATTTGTAGAAATAAGTCCTGCTAAAAGGTTTAAAAATGTTGTTTTACCAGCGCCATTATGGCCTAAAAAACCTATGATTTTTGGCCCTTCAATAGTAAACGATATATTTTTTAAAGCATGCTTCTGCTTATATAATTTGCTTACATTTCTCACATCGATTTTCATAAGTTATCCCCTCTGTAACATATTTTGTAATTCTTCATCTGAGATACCTAAACGAATTGCCTCTTTTTTCAACGGTTCAATATGTTGTGCAAAGAAGATTTCCTTACGTTCTGCGATTAAAATCTTTCGTGCGTCAATACTAACAAACATGCCCACGCCTCGTTTTTTATAGATGACACCTTTTTCCACTAATTCGTTCACGCCCTTTCCTGCTGTTGCAGGATTTATTTGATACTCCTTGGCAAATTCATTTGTCGATGGAATGCGATCTTCAGATTGAAGTTGCCCATCAAGAATTGCATCTTCAATCCGTTCCCGAATTTGTTGGAAGATTGGTTTTTCATTGCTTAAAGAATAAATCACAATCCACCTCCTAGTTAATTGGTTCATTACTTGTGTAACTAACCATACAACGCAGTAGTTAAATTGTCAAATTATTGTTGGTAAATTTTTATAATTTGTGTATTGGTTCAGAAAAAATGGCGATATGTCCGAATCTCAAATAAATTTGCTTCACTCCATATTTGAGAGAAAAATAAGTAATCCCAGGGTGAAATTAATGGGGGGCATTACTTGAAGAATATTGACTTGCATAGGCAGCTTTTTTTCTTCAACTAACGACGCGGTTTAGTTATATGTAACTTTTGGTAGTCAATTTATGTCTATATAAAAGAGGTGGGTGGATTGAATATAAAAAAGTTATTCTATGGTTTGATTGCATTAGCTTTATTCATGATTACAGGATGCAATATTCAAGGGGGAACTACAACAGTATCAATAGACAGTATAGATGCTGAAGAAGTTTTAACATTAGATTCTGATGCCGATATTTTTCAGTATGATGGCGTTATCTACAAAACTAATATTGATTGGGTTGAAGAATTGTCTTTAACAAAAGATGTTCAAATCGGTGAAATAAAAACAAAAAATGATGCTAATACAGATTTTAAAGATGAGATGTCGAATAAACTTCCTGTTGGTACAAAGATTTTTTCCACCAAAGAACGAGGAGATATTTTAATCGTTGAATCAAAAGGAGAAATCAAAAAATATCTTGCAATTGTTGAAGGGTAAACAAAATAATCATTGAGTTGTGTGATCTTCCACAATCGAGCGCGATTCTGTAAAAAGGTCAGCGCTCGTTTTCATTAAAAGACCAGATTGTTAAATAACATTCTTAAAAGAACTTTACTAACATTTGTTGTAATATTTCCTTTAGATTTTATATTTACATAGCAATTTGTCATATATAATTTAAGTGGGTTATGAAGAAATTTTGAAAATTATATTGACAAAATATTTTTTTTCTGTAAAATGAAAAACAATTCAAAAATATTTGTATAGAACAAAGGCTATGAAAAGAAATAGTATCAATTATTTTTACGAACAGAAAGTTACCGGTTGATGAGAGGTGCATGTAAAACGATTGAGAATTCATCTTGGAGCCGTGTACCGAACAGATTATTCTAAGTAGGCTACGCCGGTAAGCACCCGTAATCATGTGCGAGAGTATCGTCAAATGACCGTACTTCTTAAGGTAAGTAATGTGAATTGCTTATAAATTAAAGGTGGTAACACGAGTTGAATCGTCCTTTTGGTTAATCCAAAAGGGCGTTTTTTTTTATTCCTTTTTTGAGCAAAGTATTTGAAAATCTAAACGTATTAGGAGTATGACATTATGAAAGACAATCATCAAGATTCACAGCTAAAGCGCGGATTAAGTACTCGTCACATGCAACTAATTGCATTGGGCGGATCCATTGGGGTCGGTTTATTTTATGGCTCTAGTTCAACAATTCAAATGGCTGGGCCATCTATTTTACTAGCTTATTTAATTGGCGGATTAGTAATTTTCACAATTATGCGTGCATTAGGCGAAATGGCAGTAGAGGAACCTGTATCAGGCTCTTTCAGTACGTACGCGGATAAATATTTAGGACGCTTTGCTGGGTTTTTATCTGGTTGGACGTATTGGTTCATGTGGATTGTCGTTGGCATGGCTGAATTAACAGTAGTCGGTGTATACATTAACTACTGGTTCCCTGATATTCCACAATGGGTAACTGCCCTTGTAGTACTTTTTATTATGATGCTTGTAAACTTAGCAAATGTAAAAGCTTACGGAGAATTCGAATTCTGGTTTGCGATGATTAAAGTTGTTGCGATTATCGGTATGATTGTTCTAGGATTGGCCATTATTTTCTTCGGTGTCGGCAACCAAGGTGAAGCAATTGGCTTCGATAATTTATGGGCACACGGTGGCTTCATGCCAAACGGTTTCCATGGTATTTTAATGTCACTAGTATTAGTTATGTTCTCATTCGGTGGGGTTGAATTAGTTGGTATTTCTGCAGGAGAAGCAAAAAATCCTAGCAAGTCAATTCCTTCAGCTATTAACAACATCGTTTGGCGTATTTTAATTTTTTACATTGGTGCATTAGGCATTATGATGGTTATTTATCCTTGGAACGAAGTTGGTTCAGAAGGAAGCCCGTTCGTTCAAATTTTCGATTATGTCGGTATCCCTGCTGCGGCTCACATTATTAACTTTGTTGTAATTACAGCAGCAATGTCTGCATTTAATAGTGGTTTATACGGTTCAGGACGTATGCTACACAACTTATCGGTACAAAAAAATGCTCCAAAATATTTTAAAACAGTAAGTAAAAACGGTAGTCCACGTAGAGGGATTTTATTTTCTTCAGCGATGTTATTAATTGCGGTTGTTTTAAATTACGTAGTACCTGAAAAAGTGTTCATCTATATTTCTGCCGTGGCGACTGTTGCAGTCATTACAAGTTGGATGATTATTTTATTAGCACAATTGAAATTTAGAAAGTCAAAAACGAAAGAGGAAGTAGCCGAACTGAAATTTAAAATTCCGCTGTATCCACTTTCTACGTATATTGCCATTGCATTCTTACTAATGGTTATTGTGTTAATGGCATTTATTCCAGATATGCGTGTTGCCCTATATGTCGCGCCAGTTTGGTTTTTAATCTTATTCGTTGGATACAAAGTAATACATGTTAAAAAGTAGTTAAATCATTTCATTTAACTGATACTTCTTCAACGAAGACATATGTTAAAAAGTCCCTATGGTTAACTCAAATGGTTACACATATCTCAAGAAAATTATTTTTATATAATAATAAACATTAATAACATTCCCAAATGAAAGATTGGAATGAAACCGAAATCCAAGAAATGCTGTTAAATCATCATTTCTTGGATTTTTATTTGAATATTGTCTACACATCTTTTATGTAAATATAGAAACATGGAGATGACATGGACACATTAACCATTCTAATATTGAAAGGTTTTCTGCAGAGGAATTAGCTCTTTGTGAGTATCTAATGAACGCATTATTAATTTGTTAAACGAGCATGATTTTTTTAGTTAGCAGGTAGAAGTATCCTATCACTCATCAAGGTCGTTGAAGAAAGCTTTACAAGGCAACTACTAATTTATTTTTGAAATGAGGGAAAATTAAGACTTTACAAAGAATTTTAACTCCTGTATATTTATTTTTTATTAACGACATATTAACGACAAAGTTGTTATATGTCTAAATCTATAAAAGGAGCATGATGTAATGGAAAATGAACAGAGCGTAAAGAAGAGGAGTTGGCTCAAAGTCCCTCATACATATACCATTATTTTTGCTATTATTTTTTTAGCGGGTATTTTAAGCTATATTGTTCCAGCAGGTGAGTTTGATCGTGTAGAAGATGAGGAAGGGCGAATGCTCGTTGTAGATGGAAGCTATCATCATATTGAGAGTGATCCAGTTTCATTTTTTGAAATGTTTACAGCGATTCCAATGGGGCTTGAAAAAGGAGCTCAAATTATTTTCTACATTTTCTTAGTTAGTGGTGTATTTGGAATTATTCATAAAACAGGTGCCATTGAAGCTGGTGTCTATAAAGGGGTAAAAGCTTTAGAAGGCAGAGAAAAATTGCTTATTCCTTTATCGATGATTTTATTCTCTGTTGGTGGTTTTACAATGGGAATGGCGGAAGAAACAATTATTTTCGTACCAATTGGTGTGGCCATTGCACGCGCGATGGGCTTTGATGCTATAACAGGAACTGCCATGATCACACTTGGTGCTGCCAGTGGATTTTTTGGAGGAATGCTAAATCCCTTTACAGTAGGTGTTGCGCAATCATTAGCAGATGTACCATTATTCTCAGGGATTGGCTTCCGTGCAGTAGTCTATGTTTTTGTATTAGGCTTTGCTATTTTCTATGTATCTCGCTATGCTTTTAAGGTGAAAAAGAACCCTCAGGCAAGCGTTATTTATGATATTGAGCAAAAAGCTAAATCCAATGTATCAGTGATTGACATTCCTACATTAACTGGAAAGCATAAATTTGTATTTATTGTCATGGCTTGTGGAATTGGCTTTAATATTTATGGTGTCTTTAATTGGGGTTGGTTTTTAACACAGCTAACTGCATCCTTTTTAATTATGGGGTTAGTTGCAGGATTAATTGGTGGTTTAAAACCTGCCACTATCTTTGATTCCTTTATTGAGGGAGCTAAGGCTGTAACGTTTGGTGCTTTAATTGTAGGCTTTGCCCGTGCCATTACGGTTGTATTAGAGCAAGGGAAAATTATTGATACGATTGTGTATGCAGCATCTGAAACAATTGGACATTTACCACATGCTATAAGCGCAATCGGCATGTTAATAATCCAAGCAATTTTAAATTTATTTATTTCATCAGGCAGTGGACAGGCAGCAGCAACAATGCCAATTATGATTCCAATTACTGATTTATTAGGATTAGAACGACAAGTAGCTGTTTTAGCCTTTCAATATGGCGATTCTCTAACAAACTCTATTATCCCAACTTCATCTGCATTAATGGCATATTTAGCTGTAGCAGGTATCCCATATGAAAAGTGGATTAAATTTATTTGGAAGATGATACTTGGTTGGGTAGTTATTGCTTGTCTGGCGTTAATTGTTGCGGTTGCCATAGGAATCACTTAAAACATGATGTAATCTGACCAAAAAAGTTAGACAAATAATTTAAGCAACTGCTAAGATCTGAGTCCGGTATTGTATTGGACTCAGATTTTTTAATTTAGCTTACATACGTTTGTGATGATAGGAATGAATATAAGCATTTATCATTAAACAATAAAATAGATGATCAAAGAAATGAAGTAATACAATTTAATTAGTTTCGATGAACCGCAGCATAAAATAAGAAAAAGCCATTCACTCCACAAGCGGAGAGAATGACTTTCCTTCATAAATCGCAAAACTACTGATTATAGCTTTGCCCAACGTTCCTCTAACCAGTTCATAAATTCTACACCTTTGTCGCCTTCATACGCATCAAAGACATCTAAACGCATACGTTTTAGTTTATCCGCAAATTCTGCCACTGTATGGTCCTTCGGCAAGCTCTTTTTCACCCGTAGGAAAATTTTATCTGTTCCTTTAATAATATCAAAACGTGCAGGTGATGGCTTCTCTACGTCCTCACCAAACGCCACGAGTGCTTCATAGGCTGCTAATTGCACCTTGTTGACAGTATCATGCTCCATACGATTTTTTAATAAATCTATGATTTTGTCATGTTGATAAGCCGATAACATTTCGACTGCGTCTAAACGCTCTCGCCAGCTAGACGTATAATTGGCTTGTTTTTTTAATGCTTCATACTGCTCAGGTAATGCTGTTTCAAACTGTTTCAAGTAATAGCACCTCTTTTTTTCACTAGAGGAAAAATAAATTCTTCTTCTGCTTCTCTTATTATACGTTGTCTTGGTGAAAATAGCGATGAATCGCTGGTAAGGATAAATAAATATATAAAATGGAAACTAACTACATTAAGGTGAACCGTATCATAAGTATGTACTATTCTTTAGTAGTATAAGCGGTGAAAATTTAGAAATTGTTACGGACAGCGGTAGATATGTGAAATTAACAGAGCAAGATTCAGCGAATCTATATGAGATTTTAACAGGAGAACAATTAATAAAGTAATTACCTTTCTTGTATACTATTCAACTAACAGGAGCTTTGGTTGAATAACGATTTTCAACAATCGGGCGCGATTCTGTAACAAGGATTAGCGCTAGTTTTCATTAAAGGGCCATATTGTTAAGAAATGGTCTTACACTCTTAATTGAGATTGAAGGATTATATTGGAAGCGCAGATTTATTTTATTAAAAAATAGTTCTATTAGATAAACTTATGTATATTAATAATTATTTAAAAATTTACTTATGAATTTATTGATATACTATTGGGAATAGAAGGTAAAAACATGCGTTAAAGCCGAATGTAACTAAACATTCCTGTTGAAATAATCTAAAGTTGACATGGGGGATTTTAAATGGGTATTGATTTTCATAATGAGAAAAACCGTAATACTTATTCAACTCGAAAAGCAGATGATTCGTGGGTTAAGGTTATAAAGGATCTGGTACAGTTCGACAATATCTCTAAGGCGTTGGATATAGGGTGTGGTGGAGGTATTTATTCAAAGGCGATATCTGAAATGGGAGTAGCCTCTGTTACCGGTGTCGATTTTTCCGAAGAAATACTAAAAGGTGCAAGAGATAACTGTAGAGAATTTCAAAACATATCATTTAAGCAAGGTGATGCTCTTCATACAAGCTTAGAAGGCAACGATTACAATTTACTTCTTGAAAGAGCATTGATACATCATATAAATGATTTGCAAAAATGTTTTGAAGAGGCATATCGACTATTAAAGGACAAAGGAATTTATATTGTTCAAGACCGTACACCTGAAGATTGCTTATTAAAAGGTAATGATAGTCACATTAGGGGATATTTCTTTGAACTATTTCCACAATTAATTGAGAAAGAGACTAAACGCAGATACAATAGCCAATTTGTAATAAAAACACTTTCAGAGGTTGGGTTTAGAGAAATTCAAGAAGTACAGTTGTGGGAAACAAGAAAAGTGTATAAAAATAAAGAGCAATTACTAAAAGACCTGAGTGAGAGAACAGGAAGAAGTATTTTACACGAATTGGACGATAAAGAATTAAACTTATTAATTAATTATATAGATAAAGCAATTTCGACTGAAAATAATATTGTAGAAAGAGATAGATGGACCATTTGGAAAGCCGTAAAATAATTTGGTGGGGTGATTAAATCAGTGGAAAAAGTACTTAAACGAACATGGCGTTAATCTAGTATGGATTAACGCTTTTATTGTTTTTAATAATGTAAATCAGCTCATAAAACTTAATCTATCTTCAACAATCAGGCGCGATTCTGTAACATGGATAATTGCTCGTTTTCATTAAAGGGCCATTTAGTGGAGGAAGAATCCTAAGAAAAATTGATTACATATGGTAATGCTAGATTGGTTTTTGTGAAAGATTATACTTAAACTATAGGGGCAGGTTAATTAAAAAAAGAGAAATGGGGGTTACGAGTGAGAGGTATATCTTTTGAAATTCCCAACGCTTACGGGAAATATTTGTTAGAGATATTAGATGGCATCAATTTAAAAGGATTAACTTTGAAAATTGGTGGTGGAGAATCATATTTTATTGAAAATAATACATTAGGGGACCCACTATTTCCAAATATCAGCGTGTTAAATGAGGAAGAACTATATAAGCAAATTTCAAGAGAAGATTATTATCTTATATTTGTTGATTTAAAAGGATTTCCGAAAAAGTCAGATGTGAGAGAAATTGAAACCTATCAAGAATTTGTTGAAAGTGAATGTACATTTGTACTCCTATTGGTCGATTCCTCCTATGTAACAATCTATTCCAAGGACCAAGTAACCGTTAAGCATTTATTCTCTAAGGCAATAACTGCTGGTTACGAAAATATTGAGTATATTACAGATGAAAATGATACACGAACAACGTTGATTGCTTTTTAATACATAATTTAGGCATCGTTTGACCAGCAAATTGTGAAGTTATGTACTTAAACTAACTGGGTACATTACATTAGTTCAAGAAGTATTACGTATTTTTATGGCTAAGATCATATTTCAGTTATTCCATTAAAGGGCGCGATTCTGTAACAGGGATCAGCGCTCGATTTCATTAAAAGGCCAGATTGTGGAATAACGCAGTTGATGGGTTATACTAAAAATCAGAAATAGATTGTTAAAAATTATACTTAAACGAAAAGGACAGAATAATCTAATTCAAGGAAATAAGTTAAATTTAAATGATAAACTAAAGTTTACTTATTACTATATGATAGATAATAAATTCTATATAGAGGTGGAATTTAATGCCTAAAATTGACAATATGTTAGCAATTCTATGGATGCTTCGTTCAGGTGAAAAAATTACTGCACAACAAATTTCAGAAAAGTTAGAGATGAATATAAGGACTGTGTATCGTTATATTGATACACTTTCAACAAGTGGCGTACCTATAATTTCAGAACCAGGACATAACGGTGGATACACTCTATTGAACAATTTTATTGAGGCTCCTCTATTTTTTGATTTTGAGGAGCAAACTTCACTTTATCATGCTGCTGTTTTTGCAGAAGAAGCTGGATATTATGGTGGCGAAGCACTAAATAGTGCTATTTCAAAGCTAAGCAAATATTCAAATCAAGAGCAGAAAATAAAGATAAACCAACATTTGACCAGTCTTGAAGTAATAAGTCGATTAAGTTCTCAGCCTATGGATCCTTTCTTGAAGGAGTTGGAGCAGGCCGTAGCTGACGGAAACTCTTTAAAAATTCTTTACCATAAAAGTGGCGAGAATCAATCAAACTATAGATTTATTGATCCTTACAGAATTATTTATTGGAATAATAAGTGGTATGTGATTGGGTTTTGTCATCTTAGGAATGAAATCCGTAGTTTTAGAGTAGATCGAATTGAAAGTCTAACGCTAACCGAAAATAAGTTTAACCGGCCAGAAAATTTTTCAGCACGTGACTTTTTTATGAAAAACCTCCTTCCAACTATAGAAGATACGGAAGTAATTATACCTTTGGTTATTAATGGGAATTCACTAACGTTGGATGATATTTGCCAACATTGGTTTTTAGGACATTATTTACAAACACGGACTTCAAATCAAGCAGTTTTTCTTCTTGAAAAAGATATAATACATACATATGTACCTTATTTACTTTTACCGTACAATAAATCTATTAAAGTTATCGAGCCAATAAGTCTTAAGAAAAGAATTATTGAAGTTCTGACGGAATTAATAAATTTTCATCAAGTATGATAACTTCCCTGACGGTAACTGTCAGGGAAGTTATTTTATAATAGCTATATCAAATGTGATTGGAGTGTTTGGATGCAAACAAACAAAGTTTTTCTATATGTCTTTAATACAATGTCGGACTGGGAATATGGATATTTAATTGCTGAACTAAACTCAGGAAGATATTTCAAAAAAGATTTACCACCTTTAAAAGTAATTACAGTAGGAGCTAATAAAGAAATGATTACTACTATGGGAGGACTGAGCATAAAACCAGATATTTCACTTGATGAATGTATTCTTGAGAGTAAAGATCTTTTAATTTTACCAGGAGGGTTTACTTGGAGTGAAGAAATTCATCAACCTATTTTGGAGAGAGTTGGCCAAGCTTTAAAGTTTGGCACTATTGTTGCTGCAATTTGTGGTGCAACTGAGGCCCTTGCAAATATGGGATACTTAGATTCTAGAAAACACACAAGCAGTGACTTAGAGTATATTAAAATGGTCTGTCCTAATTATAAAGGAGAAAAATATTATGAGATGAGACCTGCGGTATCTGGTGAGAATTTGATTACTGCATCAGGAGTAGCACCTCTAGAATTTACGATGGAAGTACTAAAAAAATTAGACGTCTTTGCACCCGACACATTACATTCATGGTATAACCTAAATAAGACTCATAAACCGGAGTACTTCTTCCAGTTAATGAATTCAATAAATAGCTGAGCTAAAAAATTACCTAAGCAGTTTCATATTAGTTCAAATAAAAATCATGCTTTAGACAATGTCAAAGTATGGTTTTTGTATATAATTTAAATATACTTATGGAAGTAAAAAACTTATAAAGCACTCCCTCTTGTTGACTATTTTAAGGAACACGTTGCAGAACAAAATCGCTTGGCGTTTTGGTCAATATTTTAGGAAGCTTACCTATTTTACAAAAAAGTAAAAATCCAACAATCACTATTTATCACCTTTTCACCGAATTAAAATTAAACAATATATGTTAGAGCTATCATTTATCACTCAATCCTGTTAAATGAAAGAAACATTGATTAATACCCATATCCTAAATATTGGGTTTATGATAACATATATCTGATTCTTTTAACTATAAAAATATGAAAGGAAGTGTAATAATCACATATGAAAAAGATATTGAAACCATTGATTAGTGTTATTGCTATTGGTGCCATCTCGCTATCTATAAACATAGATAATAATGTATTAGCTAATAATATTGCAAATACATGTAAGTATGATTCGGCATCGAAAGTAAACCCTGATTATTCCACAATGAACTGTTTGTTAACCGAAACAGCATTGATTTATGATGTTCCTCCTGAAATTGTGAAGGCAATAGCGGAAGGTGAAAGTGGAAATTGGCGTCATTTTGATATGAATGGTGAAGCGATTGTGACAGCTGATAATGGAATTGGCATTATGCAAATTACAAATCAAGTCGGCTACAATCAAGACAGACTAAAAAGCGATATTGTCTATAATATACAAGCTGGTGTAGAGACTCTAGATGATATGTTTAAGCGAAAGGATTTACCTAGCATCAATGGTGGGGAAAGAGATGTACTGGAACATTGGTACTTCGCTATCATGGCTTATAACGGTACTAAGCCAGTAAATAGTCCAATTGTTCAAGCAACTGGTGAAAGAAATACCAATGCCTATCAAGAAAGAATTCTCCGAATCATAAATAAATTGGAATTAATAGACTTAACAGAGCTACCTTTTTCACGTGAACAATTTCAATATGACTCTAACAGTAGGGAAAATATTAAATTTTCAACAATGAACTATGATTTTGATTTACCATTAACAAAATCTAAGTATCTTTTTGAAACAAATCAAAAAGTTAGTGCAATAACGAATGTAACATTTAGGACAAGACCTACTACGGATAGTCCTTCTTTGGGTACTTTACGTGAAGGTGAAATTGTTACCATTACGGGTCCTTTTGAATATGAAAAAGTATCAACGAAGAAAAACCATTTTGTTTGGTATCCTGTGAAAAGAAGTGACGGGACAAAGGGGTATGTAGCATCAAGTTATTTAAACTACTCAGCTTCAACACCAACGCCAACACCTCCAGTAACACCGCCAACAACGGGAAATGTTGATGTATCAAAGTTTGCTGATTACAATGCAAACCAATACTGGGCTGAGGATTTTAAGTGGGCAGTCAACATCGGTATCATCAGTGGATACCCAAACGTGAAAAACCCATCAACAGGTAAGTACGAAAACTTACTTAAACCGTACACTAACTTAACGGAAAATCAAATGTTATCTATCCTATTACGTTACTTCAAACCATCAGAACTAGCTTCAACGATAGCAATTACTTCATGGTATGGAGACGTAAACTACCAACTGGCTACAAAATACGCTCTACCAGTTTTAGGTGCAAACACAGCATCCAAACAAGCTATTGCAGGTAAGGATATCACACGTGGTAACTTCGCTCGTATCTTAGCTTCAATGCATTATGGTAAGACTGTATCTCAGTCAGAAGCTATTCAATTTCTTCGTGATAATGGTTTAACAACCACTAAAACAAATGAAGAGTTTAAACCAAATGATTCTCTAGCAAGAGCGCACACAGTGGCATTCTTCCACCGTTACGAACAAACATTCAATAACTAAATTGCTAATATAAGTGAAAAGGTGACTATAAAAGTCATCTTTTCTTTTTTTATGTTTAAAAAATCCTTTCTTGACACTCCTCGAACCTTTCATAACTAAATTCATTGACACAGATTGCTTGATATCCTGGGACGTCTAAAGGTTCAGATAGAACAAGTTTGAACTAACTGAAAAGTGCTTTAAAGTACTTTTACAACAAGGGTTTGAGGCGCTTTTCTTTTTTAAGAAACCGTTAGAAAAGTATAGAAAATGAAAAGTTTCTACACATTTTCTACACAAAAAAGGTATTAATTAATCGTTTCGTGACTGTTATTGAACTAAACTGCAAAAAGGTTAAGTGTAACTACTTGCATACAATTAGCCGAGTGTTTTTTTATTATGGGTCAAATTGTTAAATAAAGAAATTTTGCAATATAGAAGAAATTATTGCTTGTTATGTGTGCTATACTTGATTCTGCACATAACATTAATGAAAACTGCAAAGTATAATGTGACATCCTTCATGAACAAAGGAGAACTGGAAATGAGAAAACTTGTTCTATTTCTGCACGCATCGCTTGACGGTTTTGTAGAAGGGCCAAACGGTGAAATGGACATTGGCTGGGTTTCCTACGATTCTGATTTGGAGAAACACGCGAAAGAAATTCTGAGTACTGCCGACACTGTCATTTGGGGACGTGGGACTTATCAAATGATGCATAGTTACTGGCCATCTGTGCCTTCGAACCCATCAGCTTCGCAGTACGAACGGAATCATGCCGAGTGGATCGAAAAGACAGCCAAAATCGTTTTTTCCACGACGCTGGAGAAGGTCGAATGGAACAATTCCAGACTGGTGAAAGAAGATGTCGAGGAAGAGATCAAGAACCTCAAACAGCAGCCAGGCAAGGATATGGTCATCTTAGGAAGTCCTAGATTAGCACACTACCTTATGCAGCTTGATTTAATTGATGAGTATAAGATTACGGTTTCTCCCGTCCTGGTCGGCAGCGGGTTGCCATTATTCCAAGGTCTCAAGGAGAAAATCAATCTTAAACTTATCGAAAACAAGACATTTGATTCTGGAGCCATAGGTCTCGTTTACCAGACGGGTAGATAACCTTGTCACCTAAAATAGATTACGCTAACCGGAATACGTTAGCACAATAAAAGCAGCGGCAGTCTAGGTCTTTCGAGTTCCTAGTCCGTCACTGCTTTTTTTACGAGTCAGTTTAATTCAGTTTGTCGGGTGATCGACAAACCTTATTTTTTAAACCAACACCGACCCCTTTTTCTTATTTTTAAGTAACAGGGGAAAAATGGAAATTGAAATTGTATTATTTTGAAATCAAGTCTTTCATATAAGGGCTCGATACTGTAACAAGGATCAACGCTCGTTTTCATTAAAGGGCTATAATGTTGAAAAAGATGAAGATTTCCTCGAGCAGATCATTGACAATAAAGAAGGATGGGTTTTTATACTGACTTGGTTGAAAGGCCATCTGGAATACAGAGTCCAAGCAATACGAGGAGACTTGTAAAATGAAAAACAAACCCGGGATTGGATTCCCGGGTTTGTTTTTACTTATTGGCAACTAAGACCAATTTACCTGTATCAAGTACCTCTTCGAATTGAGCAGCTTCCGATTTACTTAATCCGACAGAAGCTAACTTATTGCGGAGTTCATCTCCACGGGAATTCACCAGGTTCTTCATAGAAGTCAGGAACCCTTGCTCACTAATACCAGCTTCTTCTGTCCCCAGTGCTTCGTTAATATCATCTTCACGTTCTTCATAGTGCGCAAAGATGTAAATGTTATCTCGAAGATATCCTTGCGCTTCTAATTTTTCCACTTCTTGTTTCGCTTGTACTACGTTTTCTACTGTCAATTTGACTGTCATTATTTATCCCTCCAATATATGTTTACATTCAATCTATTCCACTAAATTGAATAAATAAAACATCTTTTTAGTTTTTAATTATGCTAAAGTGGCATTAACAACTAATGGAATACTAATGAATAACTCGAAAACATTGTAAGTTGTTCTTCTATAATTGGGCACTATTCTATTTAGGGATTGTACTTTATTCAAGAATAGGGCGCGTTTCTGTAACAAGGATCAGCGCTCGTTTTCACTAAAGGGCTAATTTATTGAGTAACAAGCTTTTAAGCAATGGTACCAAACGACGATTTGGTTGTTTTTTCCTCAACTAACGAAGCAGTTTTGTTCAATAAGGAGTTGATTAACTCTTAGCAGGTATATATTTATAGATGGAGGTGTTCACTTGAAAAAGATATTGTTAGGCTTTGTTGTTATGGCAATGATTTTTTTATACATATATCAGTCGCATATTATGAGTACAGTAGAAGCGATATCTAGTGCAGAACGATACTTGCAAAAACCACCAGAGGAGTGGAGTAAGTCAATTTCTTATGTTGATTTAAATGAAATCCCGATAATAGAAAATATTAGTGCAACGCTCAATCAAAAGAGTGGGTTTTGGAATCAATTAACAAATAGAATGCAGTGGGAAGTAACAATAAAATATAATGGCATTGAGCCAACGATTGTGATGGATGCCTATACTGGGAGTTTTATTGATATATACGGACCCTTAAACTAAAGTTTTTACATTTTTAATTGTGCAACTAACGGGTCTTTAGTTCAATAACGATCTTCAACAATCGGGCGCGATTGTTGCATAGGTGTCTCTTTTTATTCACTTAACTGCCGATTAGTTGTATTTAAAGGACATAACATAATAGTCATATAAAATATGTTATGTCCTTTATGTTAGACTCCTGATTCAATAAACTAATAACAAAGCGCTCCTAGGTGAGTACTTGGTCTTTTTTGTTTATTCATCATATTAAGTTACTGGTATATAATACTAAGAAATTATGTTTGTAAAACTGAGAAGGAGGAGAATAATGAAAAAATTATTTATCGTGATACTAGCAGCATTTGTATTTTCAGTAGTAAATCCAACAAAATCAGAAGCGAAAGTGATGTATGATGGAGCAGAAGTTGTAAAAGGGCAAACAGGGAAAATGACTTTTAAAAAAGACATTAAGGTATACAAGAAAAATTCAGATGGTACGTTTGAATCTTTAGTGGTTAAGCGAAATAACTTCTTTAGAACGTATGATATTGAAAAATATGATAAAAAAATATTCTATCAAATGGGCCAATACCGCGTACAAGCAACGGATTTAGTAGTTTTCAAAGAAGTACCAATAGAAATTCGTTCATCTTTTTATAACAAACCAACTTATATTGTTATTACGCGCGATGGTATTAATGACGGCTTATATTACGGATCTCACTTTAAACTAGAAGGACCATGGGGTATTTATTTCAAGGATACAAATAATGGACAAATACTAAAGTATTGCGACAGTGGTGATGGTAGTGAGGAATTTTGTTACGAGTATTCTGGTACAGACCTTAAAATCGCTGAGACAATCTCGAGAGAAAGAGGTGTACGTTATGAACTAACAAGAGATGAAGAGGGGAAAGGCGTTCCATTAAAAGAATCTAAAACTGAAAGAATTATGAAAAAGGGGAGTACTGTTTTTTCAAGGTATGATCAAGAAATTAATGGTTATATATATGTATCCGATGACTTAGAAGAAAGACTCGATAATGCTGTTTACCTTCCAATGAATTCACTAAAGCCAGTTGAAGATAAGTGATAGATTAGAAATTACATTATGCCCTCTTATTTATTTACTAAGGGGGCTATTTTTCTGGTTTGGACTTACAGACAGGATGTTTGTCGATACCTTGGCTTAGCTGGGATGAATATTTAAAATGTATGATTATAAAATAGTTTGATTGTTTGTATTAAAGTTTGATTAGTCGTTTGAAAAATATTAAATGTATTTGTAAATGTGAGTTAATTTATTCAACAAACAGGCCAGATAATACGATAATAAAATTGGACGTGGAGATTGTGAAGAAAAGTCGAAGAAGGATACTATGAGAAAAAGGTTTTGTTGAATGAATGCAAGGGAGGAGAGCTAACTTGGAAATCACTACAGAAAGATTACTAATTAGACCATTTAAGAGTACTGATTTACAGGATGTATTTACTATTTATAATAATGATGATACATGTAAGTTCCTATTACATAATAAGTGGACTCATGAAGATATGCAGACAAGATTTAATAAGAAGCTAGTGAACAGTGCACTGACGAAAGAATCAATGTTAAGTTTGGCAGTTATATACAAGACTAAAGTAGTTGGTGATCTATCTGTATGGTATACAAATATGAAAGATACGGTTGAGATTGGTTATAGTTTTTCAAATGAAGTAGCTGGGAAAGGTTTGGCTACTGAAGCAGTAAGTAATTTGGTCATTAAATTATTTAGTGAGTTTAATGTACATCGTATACAAGCTAATCTTGATGCACGGAATACAGCTTCACAAAAATTATGTGAACGGATAGGCATGAGAAAGGAAGCCCATTTCATACAAGATTTTTGGAATAAAAATGAATGGACAGATAGTATGGTTTATGGAATGTTATCCTCTGATTTGTTGTAATAGGCTTAGATATTTTATTGTAGCTAACTTATAGGTGCATTTCTTGATGTTCTGAATAAAATATAGTTGCGACATTTGTATAAAGTCACACTGAAACACCCCTATAGGTAATTTGGTCTAAAGGGGTGTTTTTATGTCAATAAAATAGGAGCATTCAAACAAAATAGGAGGAGTATGAACTATGAACTTCTTAGAAGATTAGGTTCGTAAGGGTACAACACTATAACCTATTTTTTACCGCAAACTAGCATGCTGGTTCCTAATTTGAAATGTTAATTGTCAAACCATTAACATTTGTCAGTATTACTATCTTTTAACTTAGCTTATTATGAAGTTATATGTAAGCAAATTGAGTGGAGATTGCTACTACAGAGGAAAAAAAGAGAATGGGAGAAGACTACATGAAAAAAATACCTAGCCTATTCCTAATAGTGTTACTCATTCATTTACAATGGGGAAATATAACAGTATATGGCGCTAGTGCAGTAAATAGTGAAGTAGATTTTGAAACGCAGACCAATAGTACAGGCGTAACCATTACAAAATACAAAGGAACAGCTAAAGATATTACCATACCTGATAAAATTAATAATCAAGCAGTGATGATACCAAAGGACGTGGGGTCATTCCAAAGGCTGGCAGTTGGAGCTTCAACCTCGTTGGATGTGAGATTAGAAGTTCCCTCCACATCGGTTTATGGCAGTAGTGTTCAGATTAATGCTTCTGTTAATGAGTTTGTTCCAGGATCTGTCATTAAGTTATATGATGGTAATACTTTATTAGATTCTACGGAGATCTTAAGCAGCGAACCGATTATTAAGAACAGGTCTCAATATGATGCACCTGCTGTGGCGGGCGCAAACTTGATCTGTGCCACCTGCTCCAGCGGTTACACTACTGTGGACACGATTGAATGGAACGGCCTTACTTATTGGACCTTTTCGTATTCAGCCAATACTGAATACACAAAGCTTGTAGCGGTAGATTCAATGAATCGTATTGTTAAGGTATGGGAAAATGTAGCGCCAGTTCGTTACGTGGGAGAAATGATACTGGAAGCGAACGGGACGATAACTCTCAAGGGTCAAGGAACTTCACCTAATAACTACCAACCCTATAATTTAAACCTTGATAACTATGCTTATTCGTCGACCTCTTTCGCAATTACGAATTTAGCACTAGGTGATCATCAATTGCGAATCGAGTACACAAGGGATGGAAACGCAATAGACGGTTCTTCCCTGACGACAGCCCATACGGTTGTATCACCGGCCAGTATGCCTACGGCGAATCCACCTAGTGGAGTCGTAACGTCCGGCACAACTGTAGAGTTATCGACTTCTACAGTGGGGGCAACAATCTATTACACAACAGATGGTAGTACGCCAACTAATGCTTCTATACCTTACACATCGCCAATTAGCGTAACGAACAATATGACAATCAAGGCAATCGCAGTCAAGGCAGGCACTCCAGATAGCCAAGTTATGAGCGAGAGCTACACGATAATACCAGCGGAAACACCTACTGCGAATATACGTGGCGGAACTGTAACGTCCGGCACAACTGTAGAGTTATCGACCTCTACAGTGGGGGCAACAATCTATTACACAACAGATGGTAGTACGCCAAGTTATACTTCTATACCTTACACATCGCCAATTAGCGTAACGAGCAATATAACAATCAAGGCAATCGCAGTCAAGGCAAGCACTCCAGACAGCCAAGTTATGAGCGAGAGCTACACGATAATGCCAGCAGAAACACCTACTGCGAATATACGTGGCGGAACTGTAACGTCCGGTACAACTATAACGTTATCAACCGCTACAGTGGGAGCAACAATCTATTACACAACAGATGGTAGTACGCCAAGTAATACTTCTACTCCTTATACATCGCCTATCAGTGTAACAAGTGATATGACAATTAAAGCGATTGCGATAAAAGTAGGTATTCCCAACAGTCCTATTATGAGTGAGAGTTACACACTATTGCCAGCAGGTACATCGGTCCTGAACCCGTCACCGCCATCGCCATCGCATCAAATTTTGATACAGCGTGTTGTGAAAAATGGCGAAATAATCTATCTGGGTAACGTGACCTTAGAAAATGTACAGGCGATTATTCAGCAATTGACGAGCGAGAAAGAGCGAGTTGTCGGTGTTATTTTCCCAGCAGAAGCAGCTAATGTCGATACAACACTGACAGTGCAACGTGCTGCCGTTGAATATTTGGCAAAACAGAAAGTAGACTTGTTCATTCAAATAGCAAACGCCACAATACGTGTTCCACATACATCATTAAATGATTTTACAGACAATCTATTTTTCCGAATCGCTCCTATTGAGCAAACAGAACGGAAAGTAATCGAAGAAAACGCTGCTCAAAATCAGAAAGTACAAGATTTTATAACAAATAAAATGTCCGTTAACCTATTAGGGGATACAGTCGCAATAAAAACGAATCTGCAAAGTAGACCAGTAATAGTCACTTTACCAATCCCAGCTGATGCGACAGAGGAGCAAATAGCATCATTAGTCGTTTATATTGAGCATAGTAACGGAACAGCAGAAGTAAAACGAGGACGTATTGTTGAATTTGAACCAGGTGTGAAAGGGTTCCAGTTTGAAGTAGACCACTTCTCAACATTTAGTCTACTTTATACTTCAGAAGTGCAAGATGAAGAAGTGAACCGATTAGCACCCTACATCCAGGGGTACCCTGATGGCTCATTCAAACCAAATGCCCCTGTGACACGTGCACAAATGGCAACGATGTTAGCGCGTTTTTTAACCAACGGAGACATCCCAACAACTATGAATAGTTCTTTTAAAGATACAATCTACCACCATTCAAAAGATGCGATTGAAGTAGTGAAGCAAACAGGTTTATTTAATGGCACAACGGAAACGACATTTAATCCAAACGGCACAATTACACGTGCACAAATGGCCACTGTAGTAACTCATTGGCTCGAAACTGGATGTGTAAAGGAGCCATCAAAAACAATCTGCCATGTCTCTGGAAAAGCCAAATCCTATACAGACGTTTCATCAACCCACTGGGCCGCAAGTGCAATCGAACAAGTGAGTGAATCGGGAATTATGACGGGTAACAGTGAAACGACATTTAATCCAAACGGTTCCTTAACACGTGCACAAGCTGTGAAAGTACTGAACCAATTATTCGAACGTCCAGTTTTAGAAGACATCCCAATGTCTACCTTTAGTGATGTCCCTTCTACCCATTGGGCTATTGGAGAAATCGAGTCGGCTGCAACCGAAAGAATAGTCAATAAATAAATAGAAACTACACATGTATGGCTTGCAAGGATAACGCCGCAACATGTGTAGTTTTTAATTGGGAACATTCCTACCTGTAGAAGCAGTTTTACAAAAACGAAGCGTGTTAATCAATCTCTTTTATAAAAATTATGCTCAAACAAAAACGAAACCCACTTGTTTTAATCAGTATTTGTGCTAAACGAGTGGGTTTCTACTATATAAAACTGCACGAACCGGAACAGAAATGGACTCAATATTTAATTTAATATGACCACCTAGAACGTTAGTGTTCTAAGTGGTTCTTTTAAGCCCATTATACTTCGTAAATCTACAAGAGCGATTTAGGGCATTGAATGAGTATAGAAATTTGTCTTTAGTAGGGCTATTTAATTTAGTTAAAATATAAACTTCAATATAAATGCTTTTATGTTAATCAAATTTATTTAACAAACATTAACATTTGTTAGTATTGTAGTTAGGAGAAATTAGTTAAAATTAATGGAAAACTATTTTATTTAGTAAAAATTATTTCTAAGGAGGAAAGTATGCAAATAAAATCGTATAGCAAAAAACTATTTATTCTGTTTATTCCTATCATCATGTTGTGTGTTATTTTATCTAAATATTGCGTTATTGATGCGGAAGCGGCATCCAATAGGAGTATTAAAATTGAGGAAGTCCGCGGAACTGTTATGATTCAAAAAAGTGCTGGTGTTAAGTTAATACGGGCATATGAGGGCATGACATTGCAACAAGGAGATCGAATTTCAACAAATCCGTATGCTAGTTTGAGATTAATTATTCCAGATACGAATGA
This sequence comes from Lysinibacillus sp. FSL W8-0992, assembly GCF_038008685.1. Classification (NCBI taxonomy): domain Bacteria; kingdom Bacillati; phylum Bacillota; class Bacilli; order Caryophanales; family Bacillaceae; genus Lysinibacillus; species Lysinibacillus sp. FSL W8-0992. The sequence goes on along the minus strand of NZ_JBBOZQ010000001.1, from coordinate 4,007,209 downwards.
TGAAATTACTGTTAGTGAAAATACGGAATTTTCTATAGTTAATTTAGATGAAGCTAAAGAAAATAAACGTACTAAGCTAACAATGTGGAACGGTTCCATTTGGGCAAAAGTAACACCTTTAAAACATTCAAAAGATAAATTTGAAATAGGAACGCCCTCTTCTACAATGAATGTGAAAGGGACAAACTTTTTTGTAGGCGTTGATCCAAATACAGGTAATTCTTCAGTTTTTGTTGGATCAGGAATTGTTAATGTGAGCCCAAATAATCAGGGAAGTGGAGATAGTACTTTTGTGTTTCCAAGTCAACAATTATTAAATAATAGCGGAGATGTGAATATCGTTGATTTAGATAGTCTTATAAGAAATATGGACCCGACTTTAATAGAAGCAATACTTCGGAGTAAAGCGGCCATAGATAAAGAGAATGAACAATATATAGCAGAACTTCAACAGGGGCAACAATTAAATAAAGAAGATATAAATCGACTTAACCAAAACTTACAAAACCTTGTCGGTAATATAGTAAATGAAGCTATTCAACAGAAAAAAATAAGCCAACAGGAAATTGAAAAATTAATAAAAAAACTAAAGGAACAATACAATATAAACTTTGACCTCGATTTGGATAAAACACTACCACTACAGTTAACGGATGCAGAAAAAGAAAAAATGGCACTCCTTCAAAAGCTTGAAGAGGAAAGAAAGAAGAAACAAGAGGAAGAAAAACAAAAGCAAGAACAATTAAAGCAACAGAACCAAGATATTTTAAATAAGCTACAAGAACAGCTTAGGAAGCAAGAAGAGCAGAAGAAAGCAGTGGAAGAAGCTGCGCGAAAAAAAGCACTAGAAAATCTACAACTAAAGCTGGATGAAGAAAAAAGAAAGGCATTAGAAGAAAGATTAAAAGCATTGGAATTAGAAAAGAAGAAACAAGAAGAAGCGGCATCAGATTCTAAATCAAAAGCAGAAGCAGAAGCAGAAGCTCCTGTTCCGACATCACCATCACAACCAAGTGAAAACCCTGGTCCAGTTACATCAGATATAGATACTAATCTTGCAAAAGCAAAAGCAACAGTTCCCATATCTTCGGAGCGTTATACCGAGGAAAGTTGGAGCCGAATAGTATTTGCATTAGGACTGAGAGAGACAAGTAACAGTGAAAAAATAGAGAAAACAGAAGCTATTAAATTAGCTGTAGCTGGATTAATAACGGTTATTGACCATAATTTAATGATTGCCAAGTCTAGCATCCCAACAAATTCAATACGCTATACCCCAGATACTTGGGGAAAATTAGTAGCGGCACTAGCTATGAATGAAACAAATGATAGTGAAAAAGTAGAAAAAACAGAAGCGATAAAAAATGCTGTTGAGCGACTAGTTGAAATACCTATCGTTTCAGAACTAGTTATAGAGGAATTAAGTGTTGGTACTAATTATATAAAAGTACACTGGGCTCATTATGTTAATGCTACTATATATGAAGTTTACTTAAACGGAGAATTAGTAAAAACGTACGATGAAATAATGGATGTCTATAATTTTACTGACGATGAGTTACAGTCAGGAAAGTCTTATATACTAGAAATTTTAGCATTAGATGAAAGTTCGAATGTTCTAGCCAATAAAACGATCAACTTTCAAACAGAGAATCCTATAGAAGATTTAGTTCCTACTCCATGATGAAAGAAAGGGATATCTAGTGAAGAATAAGTGTATGAAATTATTTGTTTCCCCCGCAATAACGGCGGCTTTATTATTCTCATCAATTACTGTATTTGCAAGTAGTTCGAGGCAGGATGAATTAGTTTTGCCGGCTTATTTGAAGGATGGCGTTTCTGTCTCTAATTTTGCAGGTAATGGGGAATATAGTAGTGCAAATGGCAAAGCAGAAGCTACTTCATTCCGTAAGCCAAATAGTATTGTTTCACTATCAGACGGTTCTATTTTAGTTGCAGATAGTAAAAATCAAACAATACGAATGATCAAAAGTAACGTTGTCTCTACTTATGCGGGCATAACATTTGATACCGATACGCATGGTAACCCTCTAGGTGGCTGGCATGATGACAAGAAAGAAATGTCGGTATTTAACAATCCTATGGGAATGGCAGTAGATAAAAATGATACGATTTTCATTGCTGATGCCAACAACAATGTTATTCGTAAGATTACGAAAGATGGTAACGTGGCAACAGTTGCAGGGGATGGTTTTATCGGCAATCAAGATGGCATGCAAGCGAGGTTTAATAATCCTCAAGATGTTGCAGTTGCAAAGGATGGAACGTTGTATGTGGCGGATACATTAAACCACGTTATCCGAAAGATTGATACAAATGGAAAAGTTAGCACGTTAAATGCTTATTCCGATAGAGTGGCACAAATAGAAGAAGGAGAAATAGAATTAGCTGGAGATTTTGCAGATGGAAAACTAGTGGACGCAAAATTTAATGAACCCTCTGCCCTTGTGATTGACAAAAAAGGGAACTTGTATGTAAGCGATAGTGGGAACCAGCTTATTCGGTATATTGATTTTGCTTCTAATACAGTTTCAACTGTTGCTGGGAACGTTACTAAAAGTAGCACAATTTCCAAATCTACTAATTTGTATGCGGATGGAGATTACAAAAATGGCTTAGCGTTATCCGCTCAATTTAATTTTCCAAAAGGTTTAGCGATTACAAATGACGGTGGACTTTTAATTACAGATACTTTAAATCATGCCATTCGCTACTTGTCGAATGGTAAAGTAACAACCGTTGTCGGAGGAACTAGCGGCAGTGAAAGCCCACTATACTACCCAACGGACATTTTAGTATTACCTGAAGGATCCCTTCTTGTAGTAGATAGCTACCACAATAGTATTCGTTTTGTTGAGTCAAAGTGAAGTTGTGGCTATATAAAATTCGCAAATGCATAATAATAGATTTAAAGTAAAAAACCTCACTTAGCCACATCTCGGCGAACCGTATCAAAGTTAAATATCGAGGCTATGTGGTAAAAAGGCTTTATATTCGTTGTTCAACAATCGGGCGCGATTCTGTAACAAGAATCAGCGCTCGTTTTTATTAAAGGGCCATATTATTGAATAACAATCTTTTATGAAAGTTCCTACACAACCTAAATTAAAAAACAGTGGTATCAATGCTTTGAGAGGCAATCATATGCCCCTCCTGGTACGTATTTAGTCAGTGTTGCATGAACATTTATTGATGAAATGAAAACGCACAAGCCTTAACGGGTTTGTGCATTTTTGGTTTGTCTATAGTAACAGAAGATAATAAAAACACGACTCAAATCGAGCCGTGCCTTTGCCATACATATTAAGCTGTTTATTGTGGATGTACATCCTTAAGAGGAAACGTCAATTCGATCGTTAACTTATTGTTAACATAGGCGGCAGATACATGCCCATTCATTTGCTCCACAAGGATTTTTACAATGGAGAGTCCAAGGCCAGTAGCGTGTCTTGCGCTTTCCTAGAAATAGGGGAAGGCCCCATTTTCTATTTTCTGGTTAAAAATGCTTTGGAAATTATCAATATATTAGCTTATTGAATAATCACTGTATGAAACAGCCTCTCTCTGAACATAATAGAATATAGAATACTAGATTTAACTTAGTAGGAGAGTGGAGTGAAAGATAAATGTTATTATCCGAAGCGTGGAAATAATACCAACAAGATAAAAAAATAGAGGGGTATTCAACACTTACATTAAAAACATATTATTTTCAATACAATCTTTTATTGCGATTTTTTGGTGATATTGATATGAACGGATTTAGTACAGAAAAATTAAAAGATTACTTAATACAGTCAGGAGAACACTTAAAGCCATCCAGTTTAGGGCATAGGATTCGTTGTGTTAAATCACTATTTAGATGGTCACATGAAGAGGGATATATTCTAAAAAATCCTGCTGCTAAATTGAAAGAGCCGAAATTAGGTAAAAGAATTCCTAAGTTTCTCTCGGAATTAGAGATCGAACATCTAAGGGAAGCTTGTCAATCAACGATGGAAAATGCGCTATTTGAGTTTATGTATTCAACCGGCTGCCGTATTGGGGAGGTAGTAAAATTAGATCGTGATGATATTGATTTTCGAACAAATTCCGTCATTGTACAAGGGAAAGGTGATAAAGAAAGAGAAGTATACTTTAATACTCGCTGCTCCATTTGGTTAAAAAGGTATTTAGATGAACGGGAGGATGAAGTTCCTTGTTTGTTTATTACGGACAGAAAGCCTAAAAGGCGTATGAGCATTGATAATTTAAGATATATTATTAAGCGCGTATCAAATCGGGCTGGAATAAAAAAGAGTATACACCCGCATCAATTACGACACAGCTTTGCAACTCATATGATTAATAACGGTGCGCCAATAGATGTTATCCAAAGTTTACTTGGGCATGAAAAGAGTGAGACTACAAAGATATATGCTCAGTTAAGCGGAAAAATAAGACAAGACTATTATAGTAAATACTTTTGAAATCAAACCCTTAGTAATTCAAGACACCCATGTAAAAGTGGTTGTCTTTTCTGTTATAGGGCCAGATTGTTGAGGAAAGTAAAACACATATTAGTGTGTTGAAGTTAATGAACTAACGAATTAGTTTAAATTATCTAGAAAGACAAAAGTAGGGCACCGTCAGAAAAAAGCGAATTTACAAATAATTTTATTCTTCAAGTAACTCTAGTGTTTTTATCGATGTTTTATGTCAAAATCGCACAAAAAGAATAAATTGATATAAAGGGACAGTACCTGTTTTTACTAAGGGAATGCCCTTTATTCTTTTAAGATTATTTTTTTAAGCCAGCTGCAAAGTAGGGACCATTAACCGTAATGGTCGTTAATTAGTATTTAAATTAAGATTAAACTTAATAGAATTTTCTGAAAAATTATACGATCAAACGACACTAAACACAAAAGTTTATTTGGTTTAGTGTCATTTTAATATTATAGATTTAGAAAATAGAATGTTTCCAAATCCGTTATATTTTTATTTAATAAAAATATGATAATACTTGGTATCCTTCTAGCTTGAATCAAAAGAAAATATCTAATATTTTCCTTTTTTTAAAGTAAAATCAAACGAGTTAAATCAGTGAAAATTTATATCCTGTCTGGAGAGGTTTCTTTATATTTATTAATACTTCGCCATAATAGACGTTAAGAGTTTTCCATCAATATTTCCACCTGATATAACAAGTGCTATATTTTGACCACCAATTTTTTCTCTGTGTTCCATTATTGCAGCTACAGTCGTAGAACTTGCAGCTTCTGCAATATACTTTTCTTCCTTTGCCATAAAACTAACAGCTTTGGCAATTGACTCTTCTGAAACCATAAGAAATTCATCAACATAATCTTTCGCTATTTCATAACTTAACTTTCCTATACCTCCAATTAAAGCATCACAGATTGACTCTTCACTTGGGTATTCTTCGTAAAAGGTTTTATCTCTATAAGAATTTATCATTGCTGGGCATGCTTCTGTTTGCACACCAATAATACGTATATCTGGCTTAATTGATTTAGCGGCAACTGCAATGCCTGTTATCAAGCCACCACCACCAATTGGTACAACAATCGTATCTATATCAGGCTTTTGTTCTAAAATTTCTATAGCAACTGTTCCTTGACCAGCATATATTTTGGGATCGCTATAATATGCATCTATAAATGTAAGACCATTTTCTTCTATATAAGTCATTCCGAGAGCATGTGCCTCATCATAACTATTTCCCATCAGCATAACATCAGCACCAAAATATTTAATTTTATCTATTTTACTTTGAGGTGTATTTTTAGGAACAATAACTTTTGCATTTTTGATACCAAGGATTGAAGCTGCATAACTAACAGAGCTTCCGTGATTTCCAGAAGAAATAGTTCCAATACCACGTTCTTTTTCTTCTGTGGTTAGAGTCATCATTTTATTTAATGCACCACGAATTTTAAAACTTTTTGCTCTTTGAAATGATTCAAGTTTAAAGAAATAGCGTTGATTTTGATTCCCTAAATAATAAGATTCTTCTAAGGGTGTAGTGGGTACATACTTCTTAATACGTGTGTAAGCTTCTTGGATTTCTTTAAATTGTAAACTCATAATTTTATCTCCTTTTAAATATTAGTTTTTGAACCAAGTTTATTTTTTTCTGCTTCCTTTAGTGCCAAATCAGCTGTAGCAATATCTAAAAGTGCCATGCCGGTAGCATCAAAAATTGTTATTTGATCGTTACTTGTTCTTCCCTTAACTTTACCAACTATTAAATCGCCTAATTCTCCGATAATATTTGTTTCATTTATAATGCCTTGCTTAAGAGGAATTTCTATTTCACCAACCTCTTTGCAATGCATCATATCGTCTACAAAAATTAAGGAAGAGGGCAGTATTTCAGAATCTATTTCTTGCTTTCCTTCCATATCAGCTCCAATACAAGAAATGTGAGTTCCTTTTTGCAACCATTCTTTTCTGATGATTGGGTTTCTTGAAGGGGTAACTGTAATGATAATATGACTATTATTTACAGCTTGTTCTAAATCATCTACAGCTTCGAATTCAATATTATCAACGTTAATACCGAATTGATGTTTAAGTTGTTGAGAAATTCCTTCAACAAAACTATTTGCATTGGCTAGTTGCTGTGAAGCTACTCGTACTTTTTTAATCGTAGGTATTGTTGTCAATGTAGCCGCAATTTGGAAGATAGCTTGATTTCCAGCACCCACAATTAATAAGTTTTCTGCGTCTTCTCTAGCCAAATATTTAGCACCTAATGCACCAGCTGCTCCAGTTCTCATACCAGTAATATAAGCAGCATCTGTCATACCTATTGGCATACCAGTTTCTGCATCAAATACAGCAATCATACCAATTAGTGTTGGAATTCCTTTTTCGGTATTATCTCCAAACCATGTGACAGTTTTATGCCCGAAAAGTTGCTTACTTTTTAAGTAACCTGATTTAATATCTAAATCTGCTTTACCTCGGTTGAATTCATAAAATACTGTTGGCCATACATCTGTTAAGCCATCACTCTTTGCTTTATAGACACTTTCAACAACTTCTATAACTTGTTGGATTGAAATTAATTTTTTTACATCTTCCTTACTAAGTATACGAATTTCAAACATTAAATTAGCCCCTTTCTAGGTACATGAAATTTTATTTTTTAAAAATTTATAAGTTATAAATCCCTCTTTTTTAGATTCAAAGTGGCTTTTACCCTAAAAAAGACAATAAAGCACTGAATCTCACTCCTCCTAAAAAGGCCCTAACGGAGTGAAATCCAGTGCTTTAAATGTATTAACCCGGGGGAAAATACAAGCATCATATTATTTGTTTTATAACTTAAAAATTAAAATAACATAGATTTTTTAGTTTAGCAATAATATTTTAAATAATATTAATAAATGAAACAGGTAGAAGGGGATTGTACAAAGTACTAAGTTAAATAAAATTAATAATATTTTTCTTATGAATATATATTATTAATATCAGTTAGCTTTTTACTATGTGTTTTCTCTTGGTGAATTTTTTAATATTTTCTCTCTTCACCTTTTTTTAGTAACTCCCAATCAATCTCTATATTTCTTCTTATTTTTTTTAATGTTTTTAAAACAGCTTGTGCTTCTTCTTTATCAATCCCTCTATGTGCAACTATGTCGGAATGTTCTTCTTCTCGTTTTAATAAAAGATAAATGTCTTCACCTTTCTTAGTAGGGTATAACCTTTTAATTTTTTTATTTTCAAAATCGTCCTTTTTTTCTACAAATCCTTGTGCTTCTAATTTTTTTACTGCATGAGCAACAGTGGTTTTATCAACTTTAATCATTTCTGATAGTTTCTCTTGAATAATACCAGGATTCTCACAAATTCTTACAAGATATAAATATTGTCCTTTAGATAAATGCAATTCTTTAAATTCTATATTACTAATAGAATCCAAGCATCTAGCAATCATTCCAATTTCGCGAAGTATCTCTATCATTTTTTTCCCCCTGATGTAATTCAAAAAAAATGTTATGTTGTATTTACAACTAAAAAAAAATCCCTTATACTCATGAATGTGTTCAAGAAATTTTCATTAATTCAGAAAGTTCTTTTTTTCATCACTATTTAGTTGTAAATGCAACTAAATAGAAATTTTCACAGGTTTTATTAAAGGTATTATTATTTTTTTTATTAGAATTTCGTTGTAAATACAACTAAAATAGGTTTTTTTTGTATGGAGTATATTTTTTTAAAAAGAATTTAGTTGTAAATACAACTAAACTAAATACTTTATATAGTTTTTAGGTTACTAGTCTATAGAAAAATAGTTATAGATAACAAAATATACTTCTTTAATTATAACTATTTATAAAAATTAAACATAGTGATTCTTAAAACTATTATTAGTACTTTCGTAAATCTTATTCAATTTGGAGGAATGTTACATGAACAACACGGTTTTAAGTGATGATTTAATATCCCGGACTATTGAAACTAGGAGATATTTACATCAATACCCAGAATTATCAGGACAAGAATATAAAACTTCTAAATTTATTCAAGAAAAGCTACTAACATTTAATATTGAGTTATTGGATTTTGATGAACCTAGTGTTGTAGGTTTTTTAAAAGGTTCAAAAGGTGATAAAACTATTGCATTAAGAGCTGATATTGATGCACTACCAATAATGGAAGAAGGGGACAAGCCCTATATTTCAAAAGTACCTGGAGTGGCGCATGCATGTGGACATGATGGTCATGTTGCTGTTCTATTAGCGGTAGCAGAATGGCTTTCAACAAATAGAGAAAAAATTGAACATAATGTTATTTTTATCTTTCAGTCTTCTGAAGAAATGACTCCAAGTGGAGCAAAAGCATTAATAGATCAAGGTGTTCTAAATAATGTTGATTCAATATTTGGTCTGCATTTATGGCAAGGAGAAGAAAGAGGGAAAATGGGTTTTACATATGGCTCAATGATGGCCTCTGCTGATGAATTTGAAATTATTATTAAAGGAAAAGGAGGACATGGAGCTGCACCTCATGAAACTATTGATCCTATATATATTTCCACATATTTAATTCAGGCATTGCAATCAATTATCAGTAGAACTTTAAATCCAGTACATCCTGGTGTAATTTCAATTGGAAAAATAGAAGCTGGAACAACGTTTAATATTATACCTGATTCTGCGAAAGTTTTTGGCACAGTACGAGCCTTAACGCCTGAAACAGTAAAAATAATGAGGGAACAAATTATTCAATTAACGGCAGGGATCTGTGAATCCTTTGGAGCTTCTGGAGAAGTTAATTATTTCTTAGGGACACCACCACTGGTGAATGACCTAAATGATTCTAAGTTTGTTGAAAAAGTTATTCAAGATTCATTTGGTAAAGAAGTCATCAAACTTATCGATCCAGTAATGGCTGGTGAAGATTTCTCACATTATTTATTAGAAAAACCAGGGGCTTTTATTTTTGTAGGGATGGGTAGTGAAAAGAGTAATTATCCTCATCACCATCCACGTTTCGATATTGATGAAGGTGTTTTTCCAACTGCAATTCAATTGTTAATTGATATTGTAAAGAACTATCGATAAATATATTTTACCAGGTCATAAACAAGGAGGGGTACCTCGAAATATTATTTGCACTTCAATAGTTTTTTAGAATTTCTTGTTGAAATATCTAGTTTATAGATTGGCTGTAAGGGGGTGATTTATTTTAATAAAATCTAATTCTCATTTAATATTTTTTCTATATATACATCTATTAAATGTGATTATAACTAAGGGAGTTTTTTAAAATTTTCTTAAAAGCAAAAACTATATCGTCTTCATTTGATAAAAAAACATTAGGAGTGTATGAGTTCAGTTTTTTTTTAAAAATAATTTACTGAAAATAAATAATAGTCAGTAAATAGAATTTAGTTTTAATGGTATAGGGGGAGGAATCATCATGAGTCACGTTCAGCAAAAAACTTCAAAAAAAGAAATAAAAAAATCAAGAACAATTAATGTATATGTTCTTCTATTAATTGTTTTGCTGGTTGCTACTGTATTTACGCATATTATTCCAGCAGGAGAGTATGCAAGGATAGATTTTAATGGTCGAGAGATAGTAGATTCAGATTCATTTAAATATGTTGATAAATCACCAGCATCATTCTTCGATTTTTTCAAGGCAATACATTCTGGTATGGTTAGTGCCGCAGATATTATCTTTTTTGTTTTAATAATTGGAGGAGCATTTGGTGTACTCACAGCTACAGGTACAATTGAAACCTTAATGGTAGTTGTATCAAGAAAGTTGGCTAATAAAGAAAAATGGCTAATCCCAGTAATGATGTTATTTTTCGCTTTAGGTGGATCTCTTATGGGTATGTCGGAAGAAACGCTTGTTTATATTCCAATCCTTATTCCTCTTGCAATTGCTCTAGGTTTTGATGTACTTACCGGTGCAGCAATAGTGTTGATTGGAGCTTCAATTGGCTTTACAACTGCCATAATGAATCCTTTTACTGTGGGGATTGCTCAAGGAATTGCAGGACTCCCAATTTTCTCAGGAATGATGTATAGAATCATACTGTTTATTCTTATGTATGTTATTGCTGTAGGGTTTGTCTATAGACATGCAATGAAAGTCAAAAGAGAACGTTCATTAGGATATTTTGCTGACTATCAAACTATAGGATTAGAAAAAATAATTGACTCAAATATAGTTCTTGAAAAAAAACATAAATTGGTTCTTGGATATTTTTTGTTTAACTTTGTAGTTTTAGTTATTGGTGTTATTAAATTTCAATGGTATATCACTGAAATTGCTAGTTTATTTATTTTGTCAGGAATTATTATGGGGATTTTAGGGAAACTTTCAAGTGATCAAATAGTTCAATCCTTTATGAATGGGGCAGCAGGTTTAGTTACTGGAGCATTGGTAATTGGGGTATCAAGAGCTACTCTAATCGTCTTAGAGCAGGGGCATATTATTGATACAATTTTATATCATACATCATCTGCTCTTCAACATGTTCCACCTGTATTTAGTTCAGCAGGAATGTTTATTCTCCAATCCTTCATTCACTTTGTTGTTCCATCAGGAAGTGGCCAAGCTGCATTAACTATGCCTATTATGGCACCTCTTGCAGATTTACTAGGAGTAACCCGACAAACAGCAGTTCTTTCCTTTTCCATGGCAGATGGAATTGGTAATATAATTTTCCCTACATCGGGATATTTCATGGCAGCGCTTTCATTAGCTAAAATTCCTTGGAGTCGTTGGGCAAAGTGGGTATGGCCATTAATTTTAGTACAGTATGGAATCGGGATTATTTCCGTTATTATTGCACAAACATTAAAATATGGACCGTATTAGATAAAATTTTAGAAGCGGATTTGGAAGTTAGATAATTAGAAAAGTCATTAAGGATAGAAAGTCCTTAATGATTTTTTGTATTTTAAAAGGAAATAATTAAAATAAAATTACATGAAATGAATAGGTATGGAATTCTATAAAAATAAAGTTATCTTCTGTTACAGTCGTCGTAAAAAGATCTTGTTTACATGTAAGGACATGAACAACAAAATTGGGATATATAGTAACTGAAGTGAGTGTTTTTGTATCTGGTTTTAGTGGCAAAATCGTGCTGTAGAAAGGGATATGGAAAAATGGATTAATTATAACAAAGGGGTTATGTTAAATTGTACCGTAAAGCATAAATTTCCAAATGGAAAGTTTATGCTTTATTTTATTTTAAGAAATTTTATAGTTGAATATTCTCATCTTAGGTAATCCAATAAAACGGTGTACTATTAATAATAAAGTAGTTTATTCAACAATCGGGCCAGATTGTTGAATAACAGTCTTTTTAAGAAATGTTACCTAACGACGCTTGTGCAAAAATAATATTGTTGTTTAATTTACAATAAAGTCATTTAAAAAATAATATAGTTGTTTAAAAATCCTTATTCCGAACGAACAAGTTAGTGGAAGTAATAGTAATTAGGTTTGGCTGGGAAAATTGTCGATGATATTAAAAAAGACACCGAAGTGTCTTATGTTTTTCAAATTAAGCATACCGATAAATTGAAATTTAATTACTTAACATTTTGCTTATCTTGGGAGCAAGGTATTTTATCGGTGAGTGTATACAAACCATGTAATGCTTGCTGTTAATAATGCTGACGAAATCAAAGCTGTAAGAACACTATATGTTCGCCAAATAAGTATCGTTGACCAATCTAAAGCACAGCACAGTATACCCAGGGCAATCGTAGCGATCAGGAAAATAATTGTTACGATTATTCTCTTTTTTGTCATTGGCTGCCGCTCATTCGTTTTCCTTCTGCGTAATCCTAAGAGAAATAACAAAACGGCCAATAGGCAAAGAATAATTGTGATAGACGACAAAGTGATATCCAAAAGCTGTGTGCCGCTTATTTCATATGACTGAGTTAGATTGCCGTCTAATATATCTTTAACTTTTAGTACCAGGTTTATATTTGTATTTGCACCGTTGCTCAGCAAGCAGACGGCTGTTCGTTCATTTAGCAGTATGGCTACTTCGGTTCTGAAATTTGGATTGCCCCCAGTGTGTTCTATAATCGTTTGGTCGGCGTTTACCGACCAGCCTGCCGCATAATGCATATCGTTGACAGCCGAAACAGACATATCACCCCTATGTGATTTTTCGATAACCGTGTGAAATATTTCGGGTATGTCCTGCACAATACCCATCTGTATACCCATCCAACGCGCCATATCTTTTGTATTAGAAATGATGTAGCCTGCGGGTTTATTCCCCGCATAATCCGGAGCTTTAAATGGAGTTGTCATAAAAAAGGAAGTACGGTAGCCCTGTGCCAACTGTCCAGTGGCTTGAGCATCTTCTTTATAAGCATACGTCTGGTGAAGACCTAACGGCTGAAATACCTGTTCCCTCATAAAGTCTTCATAGCTTTGTCGCGACACAATCTCAATAACCAAACCCAATACGTCATAATTAACGGTTCCATAGTTATACTGTTCACCGGGAGGGAACGCCAATTCAGCATCTACGAGCATTTCCACAGTCTTTTGCAACATATCCGGTGTATTGCCTTGTGGAATATTTTGAGTATGCCTAATATTTGTTAGACCACTGGTATGGTGAAGAAAGTTATTTAGTGTAAGGCTTTGCATATCAACAGGTTTCCCTTGATACTTTAACGTAAACCAAGGTAAATATTTTTGGACAGGGTCAGTCATTGAGAGCAGCCCTTGTTCTTCCAACAGCATAATACCCATACCGGTAAAAGCTTTACTGACCGAAGCTAACTCATAGAGTGTATTTTCACTTGCAGACAACCCCTTTTCACGGTCTGCATACCCTGAAGAAAAGTAGAACACTTCATCATCAGCAAGTATTGAGATTGACATTCCCGGCACACCTGATATACGAGAGGCATCATCTAGCAACGCTTGTATTGCCGCAGATTTCGAATCTGACAACGCATAACTTTGTGTTGCGAATCCTGAGAATAATATAAATATCGTTAATACAAAAACAATAATCTTTTTCATAAACTCTCCTTTTCGAAAAATTATAAGAGAATAATATAAATAACCTACTTTTACAACTACTAAACTAATTTTAATTTATCTTTCTATTCACCTATATAATATCAAGTAATTGTGAAGAGTTACACTTAACGAATAGAGCGTTAGTTCAATAAGAAAAACGATCTTCCACAATCGGGCGCGATTGTTGAACAACATAGATATTACTTAATAAGACTTTCCTTTGCTGACATTTGTGTAGAGGAGAGTCTTTTATTTTTTGAATATAGGTTTGTGAAGTTTTTAATCAAACTTTATTCCAATGCCACAGATTATTCTGGTGGATATTTATACGTCTTGAGGTGAGTGTGATTTATCAATTTAACATCAGGCCCATAAGATATCTCATAGGTCATTCGGTCCTTCCCTAAAGGGATATACTGACCGCCATCTGTAGGTTCAATTTCAAATGTAATTTGCAATATAAAGCCACGAAAATCATTTACTCTTCTAGTTTCAATAACTTCAATTTTCCATGGAGTAACATGTGGTGAAACATCCTTAAAAATCTTCGGATAATAATAGCTATTCAAATCTTTTTCAATATAAGGAGTAAGCATGAGCATGAGCATATCCTCTAATCTAAGCTCGTTAGAATCTTGCATCGGTTCAGAAAATGAAACAGTTGTTGTTTGAAAAGATGTAATTAGTGCAAGGGATAGGAGTAAAACGAGTATTTTCTTTTTCATGTTCCTAAATACACCTCTTTAAGGTCTTTACATAATAAATTGTATTATTACCTTTATTGAATAAAGTATGTGAAGTAACTGAGGGCTATAGTTAAACAAGGAAAATGCTTATAATTTTCCACAATCAGGCGCGATTGTTGAAGATGAATTGAACCTTTTTCGGTAAAAAGGTCAGCTTATTAAAAAACATATTTTTCTAAAAATGGTATTTGTGTTAATATTAAAGATGGATTGTAGAGAAATGTAAGTAAAGTTAATTTAGTAAATTATTTCAATAGAAAAAGGGGATGTTGGAATATTTAAAGATCAGCTTATAAAATTTTGTAATCAGAATTTAATTAATTTAGAACTGATGCACAAAGGTTGCAGATCCTTCAGATTATTACTAACAGTGTTTTTAACTAATATAGAGCTAAGGGAGAAGATATATGACCTATAATGAAGTTGCTAAAATATACGAAGCTTATTTAAGTCCACTAGTTTCAGAGTTGTACGAGTTGGAAGGCTATGAAATAAGTTTAATTAATGCTCATGACGGAGGGCGGAATGTCGTTTATAACTGTGAGAAAGAAGGCGCTAGTGCAAAAATACTCAGAATCGCCTTTTTAAATGACAGGAGCCGAGAGGATTTGCTGGGGGAAGTTGAATATATTCAATATTTATTCGAGCATGGCGGTAATGTCTCGAAAGTGATTAGCTCTCGGAAGGGGAATCTGCTGGAAGAGATCACTCATAATAATCACACCTTTTTTGTCTGCCTGTTTGAAAAGGCTAGGGGAAAAATGCTTGTAGAAAATCATTATCAGTATCGCGAAGGAGTTCCAATTACGGAATACTATTATAACTGCGGCAAAGTTCTCGGGAAGCTGCACCAATTGTCGAAAGGCTATGCTCCTGTTCATCGCCGATATAGTTTCTTTGATAAATACAATGCCGAGTATATCGACAATCTGATACCGGATACGTTACCACTGCTTAAGGAGAAGATGGTTGAACTTCTTACAACATTAGAAGGGTTGGACAAGAACTCTGAGTCATACGGTATGGTACATTTTGATTATAATGATGGTAATTATATGATTGACTTTGATACCGGGCAAATCACTGTATTTGATTTCGATAACTCTTGTTTCTGTTGGTATATGTATGATTTGGCGAATGCATGGATGCTTGGATTGGGCTGGATACAATTCGAACCAGATGCGGGTAAACGAAAAGACTTTATGGATGATTATTTTAAAACAGTACTCGAGGGATACACATCTGAAACCAAAATTGAAGATTCGATGTTGAATAATCTGCCCTTATTTATCCAAATTACTGTTATGGAAAATATTATAGATGCTTTCGAGGTCATGCGGAACAGCGGTGAAGAGCTGGCGTGTGATGAAGAGTTGTCATATAGCATAAAATGCCTCGAAGAAGATATACCATATAAGGGATTTTTCCATGAAGTTTTCTCATGCGAAGAACCTTTCGAGTGTGAGGAACGAAATATTCAATCTTCAATACACTGATTTCCAAATGTGAGGACGGTATATCGTTATCTTCGGGTAATAAACATTCAGGTGCTTTAGTTTAATAAAGCAACAGTTGAAAAATGATATAAAAAAAGGGGCTCGATTCCACTAAATGGGAATCGAGCCTATTTCATATTTAACAGACCAGCACCAATATGTTGACTCATACACTACACACATAGGGAGGCTATCGAGTGGTTGGAGTTAGTGTCATTTAAAACTGTCAAAGATTTGATTTTTAAGAACTGTTCCAATATATAGTGCGATAGAGTATGCATTTGTCGGTGGTGGGAACATCATTGAATATGGAAGAGGTATTACAAAAGCAATCATCGAGGAATACCGAGAGGAAAACGATCTCCCAAAGGATTTGTTAGAAAAGCTTCTCTTATTTATAAAACTAAAAGAAACCCATTTTAGAATGAGAATTGAAAAAGATATTCTTTCCTAGACACAAACGGTTTATGGAAAAACTAATCTGAATCTTCCACAATTGGGCGCTTTCCTTGGATAAGGAAAGGGTCTTTCTTCATGAATAAGGTCAAATATAAATCCATATAACCCCATAATTATTTATCATGTTCAACCTGAATAGCATATTAAAGTTTTTCCAATTTCACTAGATACACTGTAATAATAATTACTTAAATTTCAAGTTTCTATATATTGTATTAAAATGAAATGAATAATTGCCTATTTAAAAACATGTTAGTTCCACTCAGCTACCACAAGACAGTAAAAATACATATTGGGTGGACCTTTTGAAATCAGTGCAGGAATGTAAAAATGTTAGCAAGGAGATGAATGGAGTGTTTAACGATTTTAAGATTACGGAAGGCCGTCCTGTATATATACAACTTAAGGAATATTTAAAAAGAATGATAACGAACGGGCATTTACTTGAGCACCAAAAGCTTCCATCCACTCGTGAACTCTGTTCTTTATTATCAATTAGCCGAAATACTGTTCTAACAGCTTATGCGGATCTGGAACAAGAAGGGCTTATCTATGCGGTAAAGGGAAAGGGAAACTTTGTCAGTCATGTTGAGATAATCAAATCCCCATCCATCCAGTTAAATTGGACTGAAAAAGTTAACGAGCAAACCTTTTTGGCGGATGAATTGGACCTAAAAAAGCAAGGTGTACGCTGGAATAAGGAAATTATTTCGTTTAATAGCATCGCACCCGATGAAAAGCTTTTTGATATAGAAAATTTCAAACGGGCTTTTTTAAATCGGATGTCCATTGAAGGAGATATTGTTCTTAACTATGGATATGCAAAGGGCTATAAACCACTTATCGAATACTTGCTTCGCTACATGGAAATTAAAGGAGTAGACACTCGAAATAAAGATATTTTAATTACCAATGGGTTCACGGAAGGTCTGGATCTCATTTTATCGTCTTTAAATAAAAAGAGCGGTCGTGTTATTTGTGAAAATCCAACCAATGACTCTGCTCTTAAGCTCTTTCGATTACATGGCTTCGAAATTGATGGAATCGAAATGGATAATGATGGTGTCAATATTAGTCAACTGGAAACAATGCTATCAAAAAAAGAATATGATTTTGCGTACTTAATTCCGTCCTACCATAATCCCACTGGAATCGTAACGTCTTCAAAAAAAAGGAAAGAAATCATGGATTTGTTTTCTGCATATCAGCTTCCTATCATTGAAAATGGATTTAATGAAGAATTACGTTATTCAGGGTCACATCTCGCATCATTGGCGTCCTTCGCCGGACAAGGTAATAATGTTATTTATATTAGCAGCTTCTCTAAAATTCTTTTTCCTGGTTTACGGATTGGCTGGATATTGGCAGATAAAGATTTAATTAATTACTTAGAAAGTATGAAAAGAGCTCGAACAATTCATACATCCACATTAGATCAAGCTGTGTTATATCAATATTTGATTGATGGATACTTTGAGAAGTATATAAAAAAAGCTAAATCTGTCTATAAGAAAAAGTATGAATTAACCGTTCATTATTGTAAGCAATTTATTCCTTTCAAACGAATAACTGGTGACGGAGGGCTTCACATTTTTATAGAACTTGAAGACCACATTGATTCACGAAAGCTTTTAGAAAAATGTTATCAAAGAGGCGTTGTTTTCATACCAGGAAATGTTTTTCATACGGACAGCAGTGGAAACCATACTTTACGATTAGGATTTTCTCGGTTGAATGAAAGAGAGATTATTCAGGGCATAAAAATCATTGGGGAAACGTTAAAAAATAATTATGGGGGGCTAGAAAAATGAGAGTTGGCGTAATTATGGGAGGAATTTCTTCTGAGAAACAAGTTTCGATTATGACAGGTGAAGAAATGATCGCACATTTAGATAAACATAAATATGAAATTGTACCGATTCACATAGAGAACAAAGAAGAATTAGTGGA
The DNA here is from genome assembly GCF_038008685.1 of Lysinibacillus sp. FSL W8-0992. Taxonomy (NCBI): domain Bacteria; kingdom Bacillati; phylum Bacillota; class Bacilli; order Caryophanales; family Bacillaceae; genus Lysinibacillus; species Lysinibacillus sp. FSL W8-0992. Next base: position 3,988,998 of record NZ_JBBOZQ010000001.1, on the reverse strand, counting down.
AAAGGTAAACGATCTTGACATTGCACTACTGGCGCTGCATGGCAAATTCGGTGAGGATGGCACTATTCAAGGTACTCTTGAAACTATGGGAGTTCCATATACAGGGAGTAGCATCCTATCCAGCAGCTTATGTATGGATAAAAATATCTCAAAAAA